>CAUJJC010000281.1 GCA_963204975.1 Verrucomicrobiota bacterium
CGAGTTCTTCAAAGGCGGCGAGAGCGGCTCTCAAGTCGTCTGGCGCATCGGATGGCAGCGGCGGGAGATGGTAGGAGCCGGTCGCCTGACTGCGGACGGCGGAACTCAGGATCGGCTCGCTGCGGATATCATCGGCTGCTCTCAACTCCAGCACGGCTGAGGACATGGAAAGGAAGTTGAGGGCATGTTCTGCCAGCGCATCAAAGACGCGGGCGGTAGCCCATACGATGACGACCCCGCCACCGGGCACGAATTGATCGCGGCGCAGATCGAGGCGGCGGGCAAACTCGAAGAGCGCGGCGCGGCTGTTATCGGGTGCGGAGACAGCCAGGTCCTCAGCACCCGTGATGCTGAGCAGGCAGCCCGCGGGGAACTGCCCACCAGGAGCCGCCTTCATGGCGGCGACCATGGGGTCGGGCTCCGCATCGGAGACGCTGACGGCCACGAGTGGACGATCACTCATCGTGGCGAGCAGAGGCGGCAACTCGCGCGGCAGGCGCGGGGAATTGTGCCGCACCACCAGCAAGCGCCGCCGCTCGGTGTGGCGGACGTAGTTGCACAACCGCTCCCAGGTCTGAGCCGACTCAGGACTGAGGCATGGCGGGACGTTCGAGGCTGATGAGGAGGGCTGTGGCATCGGGGCTAGGAGCGCACCAGTCGCCCGTGGTGTTTTGGTATTCAAGCAGGCTGCCGTTGAAGAGCAGCCGCTGAATTTCCGCTGTATTGGCAACGGGCTTGCCATCCATTTTGTCCAGCAGTGGATAGTCGCCGGGCTTTAGAATCGCCTGCCTCATCCGCATGGCGTCCCCAAACGCTTCACGCGCATCCTCAATGCTGACCTTCTCCCGACCTTCAGCGCTGGCGCTGTTGACCGCATTGTGGGCGAGTTTGATCAAGTCGCGAACCACGCCGCCGTGCAACACGAGGTAGTCGAGAACACCTGGATCGAAGAGGTGGTCGGCAGCCCGTTTCGTGAGGATCTCGCGAAGCAGTCTGCGCCCATCCACATCAGGAGTGCGATCCCGGTGCTGAGTGGCGATGTTGGGCAGGAAGTAGGCCTTGAACTGCTGCTCGATGATTGGGAAGCGATCATCGAATCGCATCGAAACTGGGAAGGTGTAGATGATCGGCGTCCGAGGACTGAGGAGGGTCTGCGAATGATCGAAGAAGAGTTTCCGAGTGGACTCGATGTCGAACTTGTCGAGATCCTCGACTATCAGCAGGACGCGACGCCCGGTGGCATTGCGGATGTGATCGACGAACTCGTCGATCAGCCCAAGGAACTCGCCAGCTTTGCCCGCCAAGTTTTTGCGGACGTTGCCATCGAGCGCGAGCTTTTGCTCGAGCTTGACTCCCCAGCCTCCGAGTTCAAGCGAGAGCGATCCTGCAGATGTGACAGACGAGGCCTGTTCAGGCCCGAAGATCCAGCGTTGAACCTGACTAACAGCACGGTCCAGAAAAGCTTTCCTGATCGCAGGCAACGCTCCCTGGGCCATCCAGTTCGCCTCTACGGCAGTAGCGGCGAGGCGGGAAAATATCGCAAAGATCAGCTCTTCGTGGGTGAGTTCGCCGCTCTGAAAGACGGTGTAAACTGGAACCACAACCACATTGAACTGATCGTTCAAATCGGCAGCTACATGGACAAGCTCCGTGGACTTGCCACCACCGCGATGACCGATGAAGAGGAACTTCCGGGGATCATCCGAACGACGCAACTCATTGATCAGATGCGAAGTCTTGAGACGTGGCCTCTTGACGTAAAATGACGAAAGCTCCGCTACCTGAAGAGGGTCAGCATCCAGCGTGTTGAGCGCAGCTTCCAAGGATTGGGCTGTTTGCATGGCGCTATGGATAGGTGGTGGCACGGGGGTTGGCAACCCTGTGAAAAGGTGCGCCGGGCGCTACTCCACCCGCTCCGGGGTGACGCCGCGGCCGATGCCGGAGTATTGGAAGCCGAAGCTCTTGGCGGCGACGGGGTCGAGGAGGTTGCGGCCGTCGAAGATCATCGGGGTGCGCATCTGCTCGCGCAGTTCGTTGAGGTCGATGGCGGCGAATTCGGGCCACTCGGTGGCGATGATGAGGGCTTCGGCACCTTTGGCAGCTTCCATGGCGCTGGTGGCGAACTCGATCTTGTCGGCGAAGGGCAGTTCCTTGGCCTTGTCCATGGCCTTGGGGTCGTAGGCGACGACATTGGCACCTTCGGCAACCATGCGCTCGACGAGGTTGATGGCGACTGAGCTGCGGACGTCGTCGGTGTTGGGCTTGAAGGCGAGGCCCCAGACGGCGAGGCGCTTGTCCTTGAGCACCCAGAGGGCTTCGCGAATGCTATCGAGGAAGCGGTCGAGCTGGCGCTGGTTGATGCGCTCGACTTCCTTGAGCAGGCCGAAGGGGGTGCCGAGCTGCTCGGCGATGGCGATGAAGGCGGCGATGTCCTTGGGGAAGCAGGAGCCGCCGTAGCCGAGACCGGCATTGAGGAAGGCGCGGCCGATGCGTTTGTCGGTGCCGATGCCTTCGGCGACCTTGAGCACGTCGGCACCGGCGGCTTCGCAGATCTCGGAGAGGGCGTTGGCGTAGCTGATCTTGAGCGCAAGGAAGCTGTTGGCGGCGTGCTTGATGAGTTCGGCGCTGTTGATGTCGGTGACGAGCACGGGCGCGACGAAGGGCTCATACACCTTCTGCATGAGGGCGAGGGCGCGGTCGCTGTTGCCGCCGACGACGATGCGGTCGGGCTTCATGAGGTCCTCAACGGCGCTGCCTTCACGAAGGAATTCGGGATTGCTGACGACATCGAACTCGACGCCGGGCTTGGCATAGCGGCGGATGGTCTGGGCGACGCGCTCGCCGGTCTTGACGGGGACGGTGCTCTTGTCCACGACGACGCGGTAGCTATCGAGATACTGCGAGATCTCGCGGGCGACCTTTTCCACGAAGCTCAAATCGACGCTGCCATCGGGCTGCGGAGGCGTGGGGACGGCGATGAAGATGACTTCGCCGTGCTCGACGCCTTCCTCGGTGCTCGTGGTGAAGCTGAGGCGCTTGGAGGCAACGTTCTTGCGCACCATGGGCTCGAGGCCGGGCTCGTAGATGGGGATGCGTCCAGCGCGGAGGGTCTTGACCTTCTCTTCGTTGTTATCGACGCACATGACGTGGTGGCCGACTTCGGCAAAGCAAGCGCCTGTGGTGAGGCCGACATATCCAGAACCGATGATGGTGAGTTTCATGAGGAGTTTGGGGGAAGGGAAAGATAGACGCCACAATCAGCGGGGGCAACTGTTGTGCATTGAGCAAAAAAAGGCCGGGCTGCGTGAGCAACCCGGCCTTCGAAGAAACATGAAGGGCGCTATTAACGCTTTCCGCCGCGGCCTGTCGGATTCGGGTCGGTATCAAGCGGGATGCTGACCTGCGGGAACTCCTTCAGGGTCATCGAGAAGATGAGGCCCATATCGGTCACGCCGCGATTGTCGCGAACGAGGGCACCGAGGCTGGCGACCCAACTGTTGAGGTCGCGATGGACGGAGTAGCTCTGATACTCGAGCGTGTTGTCATCCATTTCATAGACGTGGTTCATGGACACGCCCCAGTTCTCATTCAAGCGGGCGTAGAGACGCGAGTAAACGAGGCTGCTGTTCTCGAAGAAGGGATGATCGGTGATGTATTGATGACCGAGGGTGACGCTGAGGCTCTTGTTGGCCATCCAGGTGATGCCGTAGTTGGCTTCGGTGAAGTTGGCTTCGCCGCCGCCGATGGGCAACTGGGTGTCGGCCCAGAAGGTGAGCCAGGGGAGCGGACGCCAGAAGAGTTCGTTGAAGAGGTTCGAGACATCGCGATTGAACTCGGGGTCCTCCACAAACAGGTCCACGTATGTGTTCAGGCCGGCCCAGTTGTAGGTCTGCTGCGCGGAGGAGTTGGCAGCGCGGAAGTGACCGTCTTCATCTTCCGAGTAGCTGGCATAATCGCGGCGGGTCTGGAGCAGGTTGCGCACCCCGATACGCGCTGCATTCCAGGAGCGGAGGCTGTCGATGCCTGTGTAGAAAGGAATGTCCAGAGGGCGAGGCCGTGTGGTGGGCACATTCCGATCAATCGCGGGGAGGCCGCTGATGTCATCGGCATTGAGGTAGGAGTAGTTGATGTAAGGCTGGACGGTGTGCTTCAAGCCATCAAGGCCCATACGCTCGCTCTGAACGTCGTCCCAGGTCTTGGAGACCTTGAACGAGGCATCGAATCCGGCGTGGAACAGCGCGCGGCTATCGCTGCTGAGGCCCTTGGGACCGCCATCAATGCTGGAGTAGCTCTGGTAGCCGATGCCCAAACGAGGCACGAGTGTGAGCCAGCCGAATACGGTCTTGGGATAAAGCACTTCATGATAGGTGTGGAGACGGGAGAAGCCCACATCGCTCAGGCTGGCCCTAAGTGCGTCCATCGCGGGCTGAACTTCGTCGCCCGTGAGAGCGGCCAGGGGATCAAGACCCAGGACTCGGCGCGCGGTCTGGCCGAGGTCACCACCTTCCGTCTTGAGGAAGGCGTCAGCGGAATCGAGCACGAGTTCCGCATCGGTGTTTTCGCGCGAACCACGCTTTTCTTCGAGGATGCCAAAGCTGGAATTGCCCTGGTAGAAGAAGCCGCTGTTGAAGACGGGCTGGCGGGTGAAGTCGAAGGCGAGTTCTGGCAGGCGGGTATCGGTGCGGTAGAAGTCGTTCAATTGGAACTTCGTCATCAATGTCGCCGTGTAGCGGGGGTCTGAGCGAACAAGGGAGACCTGATTGTCAGGCTCGCGCTGGGTGCGGTATTCCTCGAAGAAGAAGTCTTCATAGAAGAACTCGTCGGACATCTTGTTGATGTCGAAATCAACATACCAGGTGCGCTCGGCGGGGCCGGTGATGTAGATGCGATGCTGGAAATTGATGCGGTAGCGGCCTTCGGGCGTGTTGGAGCGGTCTTCACGAGCCTGGCTGAGGGTGGGGTCGGCATCGAAGGCGTAGTAGAACTTGATCTTGCCCCACTGCTGATTGTCCTTTTGCTTGAGCGAGATGAAGTCTGCACCGACGGCCACACCGCGAGTGCTGCGGAGGTCCAGCTTGTATTGCGCCAGCGTGTGATCGCCATGGATCACGCCATACTGATTGAGCAGGTAGGCACCCCAGAGGTCGCTGTAACCTGGAGTAAACTTGTAGCCGATCTCATCATCCAGGGGCTGGGAGAGGTAGGGCAGCCAGAAGATCGGTGTCTTGCCAGCATAGACCTTCACGTTCTTCATCACGATGCGATCATTGGGGTAGATCGTCATGGTGCGCGCCTTGATCTTGTAGTTCGGATTGGCGAGGTCGTGGGTGGTGAAGAAGGCGTCGTTGCCATCAATGCGCTCGACCGTCTTGGTCTCGGTGTCGAGGTCGTTGAGGGAGTAGAGCAGCGTGCCGTGCTCATGAATCATGCTGCTGCGCACCGCGTTGCCATGAAGCTCACCGGTCTGCACGTTGTAAACCAGACTCTCGCCCTTGTAGGTGGCACCGGCCTTGATCACCGTCACGTTTCCTGTGGCCTTCACATCGCCCGTGCTGGCGTTGTAGTCCGCACGATTGGCTGCGATCTCGGTGTCACCATACTTGATATGCACGTCACCGGTCGCTGTGGCGATCTGAGTCGCGGGATCGTAGCTGGTTTCCAAGCCCTCGATATTGATGTTGCTTTGAAAGCCTTCGAGCAGTCCGCTCGTCGGGCTTTCCTGGGCGTGAGCCACAAACGAAACAAGGATGAGCAGTGCGGAGAGTCGGGCGAATCTCATAATCCGGGAGCGATGAGGAGTGGTTGTGAACGTTGCGGATTCTGGAAAATCAAGTGGCGCAAAGAGTGTATGTGATAGGCGACGGGGCGAACCGTGACAAGAAAAAGAAACGGAGAAATCCTTGCAAAAACTGGTCCCACCCGAGGTCTGGTCGCAAGGCACCGGCATGGCATGGCGTTCAGAGTCCCGCCATGAACCGCCGTCGTTTCCTCCAACAAACCAGTGCCGCAGCCAGCCTGCTCGGCTTCCCAGCGATCACCCGCAGCGCCTCGCCCAACAGCTTTCTGCAAGTCGCCAGCGTGGGCGTGGCCCGCATGGGCGGCAACACGATGCGCTCCGTGGCCACTCACGACAAAGTGAAAATCACCGCTCTCTGCGATGTGGACGATGTTCACATGGCCAGCGCCGTGAAAGACTTCCCCGATGCCTCGAAGCACAAGGACTGGCGCGAGCTGATCGCGAAGCACGGCGACAAATTCGATGCCATCACCATCGGCACGCCCGACCACATGCACGCGCCGATCACTGTGACCGCCCTCCGTGCGAAGAAGCATGTGTATCTCCAGAAGCCGATGGCCACCACGATCCACGAGTGCCGCGTCATTGCCGCCGAGGCGGCGAAGGCCGGAGTCGTCACCCAACTCGGCAACCAAGGCCGCTCGACCGTTGAGGGCCGCATGATGGTGGAACTCTTGCGCACCGGAGCCGTGGGTAAAATCAAAGAGATCATCTTCTGGGAGAACAAGAAACTCAACTGGTGGCCGAAGAACACCGACCTCCGCCCGCAGGCCGACCCCGTGCCCGGCTCACTCGCCTGGGATCTGTGGACCGGCGTTCGCGAAGCCCATCCCTACCTGGAAGAAACCTACCACCCGCAGACCTGGCGCGCATGGCGTGACTTCGGCTGTGGCGAACTCGGCGACATGGGCTGCCATCACTTCGACAGCAGCGTCGATGGCCTCAAACTCGGTCCGCCCAAACGCATGCGCCAGACCTTCACCGGCGGTCTCAAACCAGGCATGTGGGCCGATGCGCGCGAGGTCGAATTCGAGTTCGCTGGCAATGACCTCATCGCAGGCGACACGCTCAAGCTCACCTGGCTGGACGGCGAGCACGCGCCCAAGCAAGGCAGTATTCCCCTGCCCGCCGCGGTGAAGAAGTGGCCCGCCAGCGGTGGTGTGTGGATTTGCGAACACGGCAGCATCTTCAAGCCCTACGGCCAACGCCCTTACCTCATGCCCGAAGGCAAGTATCCCAGCGGCTTCGGTAAGCAGGACCACTACCACGATTGGGTCGATTCGATCCTCGCAGGCAAGCAAGCCTGCGATCCCTTCAGCCACGGCGCGAATCTCACCGAAGTCGTGCTCTGTGGCACGCTCGCTGAGCACGCCAAAGGCGAATGGCTCACCTGGGACCGCGAAGCCCAGCAGACCAACAGCCCCGTCGTCAATGCGCTGCTCAAGCGCGAGTATCGCGACGGCTGGAAAGTGGAAGGCCTCGGTTAACGCAGTGCCTTGATCAGCACCTTCGAGTTCCGCCCGCTCTTATCGTAGAGGGCGCGGCGGTCGGGGGGCATGATGGAGGGATCGGAGACAGCGTAGCCCATCTTTTCCTCAAAGAAGCGGAATGCCTGCGTGCTCAGTGCGAACAAGCGGTCGCAACCGCGTTGCTTGGCTGTTTCCTCGGCATACGCGACCAGCTTGCGCCCGTGGCCCTGATTCTTGTGCGAGCGACGGACGCAAAGCGAGGCAAGTTCGGCGAGCTTGCCACCGCCTTCCACATCGTAGGTGTGCACAGCCACGCACGCGACGGGATGACCATCGAGTTCCAGCACGAAGAAGTCGTTGATGCGTTGCATGATTTGCGAGCGAGAGCGCTGCACCAGCGCAGCCTCGTCCATGGACTGCTGCATCATCGTGAGCAGCGCGGGCACGTCGCCTGACTTCGCCTTGCGCACCTGCTGATACTCATCCGCATGAATCATGGTGCCCACGCCTTCATTGCTGAACAACTCGGCGAGCAAAACTTCCTCCTGCGTGCCATCGACGATATGCACACGCGGCACGCCTTCCTGGCAGGCGAACGCAGCCTGCCGCAGCTTGGAGAGCAGGTTGACATCCATGCCGGAGTCCTTGCGCTTCGCCAGTTCCTTCGCATCCGCCACGCTGATCTGCGCAAGGCGTTCGCCATCGGCATTGGTCAGTCCGGATTCAGAAACAAAGATCACCTTCGCCGCCTTCAAAGCGAGCGCGACTTCGACCGCTACTTCATCTGAATTCAGTCGCAGGGTGGTGCCGCGTCCATCGTATCCCAGCGGTGGGAGCACAGGCATGATGTCCGCCTTGAGCATAACGCGCAGCGCCTGGTCATCCACGTTCTCGATGCGGCCCGTGAACTCGTAATCAACGCCGTCAATGACACCTGCTGGATGCACGCCAAGCGCATTGGACACGACGACGGAGAGATCCAGCGCAGTGAGATCCGCCACGAGTTCGCTGGTCTGGCGAGTGATCGCCTCCACTGCCAGCTCCATGCTTGCGGCGTCAGTGCGCCCGATGCCGTCCACGCTTACCTCATTGAGGTTCCGTTGCTTCGCCAAGGCGGCAATTTGTGCGCGCGCACCAAACACGATCACCACCTCGATCTTGAGACTTTGCAGCACCGCGATGTCCTGGAGCAGGTTGGCAAAGTTGGGCTGATTCATCAGCGCGCCGTCCAGGGCCACAACAAAGATGCGGTCCCGGAATTGGGGAACGTAGCGCAGGATGCCGCGAAGGTCTTCGAATCTCATGAATGGGTCGGAGGGAAAACTCAATGTTCCCCAAGTGATGCCCGCACAAAAGGAAAACTTCGCTTCATTCAGAAGCGGCGATAGCCCCGCTTGCCAGGACGGAAGAACAAATCATGCCGTGGCATCGCAGCACGCATCACCTTGAATCCAGCCTCGTTGGCTACCATCTCCACCTGATCGAACACCTCGCCCAACGGGGCCTCGTATGGCAGGAACTGATTGGCCACCAACCAGAGCACGCCATGCGGTTTGAGCGCGCGCGCAGCTGTGGTGAGGAACTTCGTGCCCAGCGTAGGATCGGGTTCGCGTCCTTCATGGAAGGGTGGATTGGTCACCACCACATCGTAGAGCCTGTCCCCCACTCCTTTAGTCACATCCTGCCAGTGCATTTTCGGGCGGAAAGGCACCATGACGTTGCCCACATTGCGCCGCGCTGCCTCGATTGCTTCCATGTCTGCATCGAATCCATCCAAGGCGGTCACGTCTGGACATGAGGCGAGGACTTCGCAGGAGAGGTAGCCCCAGCCACAGCCCAGGTCCGCCACCTTGCCCTTCAGTTCACCGCGCACAGCGCTCATGAGCAAGGCGGAACCTTCATCCACACGATTCCACGAGAACAATCCAGGACGGGACCAGAAACGATCATCGAGCACTCTTCGCAGGCTCGCGGCTGTCCGCCATTCAGACATCGCTGCTTCGTTCAAGGCACCTGTCTTCACTGCCCAGAAGGCACGGCAATGGTGCTTGTTCACGACCTCGATATTGCCAGCCATGGCCTCCAGTTGATCCTGAAAACGACGAGCGCCCCAGTCATTGTGGAGCGAGACAAGGACTCTCCCGCCCACCTTCAGAGCATCAAGAGCGCAAGCCATGTCCGAGAAGACCTGCTCCTTTTGGCGCTCAGGCAGCATGAGCACCAAGTCCCGATCTGCTGATAAGGCATCGACCATCTTAAACCCAGCGGCCACGAGATCCTCGTGCCGAGGCTTGTAGGTCTGCACGCACTCTGCTTTGTCGGCCAAATCCATGAGCCCATCATGCACCTGCCCGCGCAGGAAGCCGATACTCTGCGCATTCTCGAAGAGTTCGGGATGATGCTCCAAGGCATAAACAAGGGTGTCCAGAGCGCGTTGCGAATCAGTGCGGGGCATGGTGGAGGTGACAGTCCGGGGTAAAAGGGAGCGCTGTGGTTAATGACGAATGAGCGAATGTCGAATGACGAATCTCGCATCCGACAGGTTCGTCACTCGCCGACTGGTCTCAGTCGTCCATCAGCATCGCACGGCACTTGGACAATTCCGCCTTCTGTTCCGGCGGCAGTTTGGGCCAGTGCAGGTGAAGACGTTTCATCTCGTGCAAGATCGCGGCAGAGACGATGAGACGCATGTTTTTCTTGTCATCGGCAGGCACCACATACCAGGGAGATTTCTCCGTCGCCGTTGCATTGATCGCCTGCTCGTAGGCCTTCATGTATTCGTCCCAGTTGTTGCGGGCCAGCACATCTGCGGCGTTGAACTTCCAGTTCTTCGCGGGTGTGTCGATGCGCTCCAGAAAACGCTTTTTCTGCTCCTCCTTGGAGACGTGCAGCATGATCTTCACGATGCGCATGCCGTTACGGAAGGCATAGCTCTCGAAGCGCTGGATGTCCTTGCGACGCTTGTCGAAGAGCTTGGGCATGTCCTTGAGCACCTCGGCGGGCATGTGCTGATACTTCTGCACGATCTCTGGATGAACCTGGCAGACGAGCACTTCCTCATAGTAGCTGCGGTTGAAGATGCCAATGCGTCCACGCGGAGGCATGCGCTGCGAGCACCGCCACATGAAATCGTGATCCAGTTCGTCCTCGGTTGGCTTTTTGAAGGCGTGAACTTCCACGCCCTGCGGGTCGATGCCGCTCATCACATGCTTGATGGTGCCATCCTTGCCGGCCGCATCCATGGCCTGGAAGATGATGCACACTCCATACTTGTGGTGCGCATACAACATCTCCTGCATCTCGCTGATCTCATTGCGATACTCGGCCAGCAGCGCCTGGTAGTGCGCCTCGTCTTTGTAGAGCTTCTTCACGTTAGTGGGAACCTTCGCGATCCTGAAGGGCTTACTGCCGGTCACGCGATGGTGGTCGAGGTCGAAAGAGAGTTTCATGCTTCGCGATGATGGCGATGGATTGGCTTCACAGCAAACGATTGCACGCTCCGGCGAAGTCCTATGGCTTCCGCCTTGTCAAAGGTGGCACCGGGATTGCTGCGATTGAGGGCGATGGCTCGATCACGACCACCTCCTTCACAGCTTTCGCTCGGTCCACTCGGTGCCTACTTCGGGTCTGCCCTCGACAGACCGAAGATAGCGATAACCCTGCACCACCTCGCCATCGCAGGGCTGCAGCAGCGGCACGGGCTCCAGCACATATTCACCTTCATCCACGCCCTCCAGGACATCGAGCTGGGTGCGGCAGGATTCGTCGATCTCCCAGACTTCGCCTTCGATGCTCAGCCCCTGTTCATCGAGCACCATGCCGGGATAACCGCCGAGGTTGTAAAGGCGGTAGAGCGGCGCGGTTCGAGCCGTGTCGATGAACCGCTGGCCGTGCATGTAGAAGTGATTGAAGCAGCCGCGCTTGAGGGTGCCGTAGATGAAGAGACGCATGGCAGGATTTCGATGGACCAGGGGAGCAGCCGAAGCGTAGCAGACTCCATCCCAAGTCGCGGCCCATTTCTTCTCCCGGCCGTCCAGCCCAGGCGCTGCACACGCCAGCATACGGCAAGACAGACGGCCTTCCCGCGTATAGTTTTCACCCCCCAAAACATGAATCAGCGTTCCCCACTTCCCCTCGTGGCCGCCGCGCTTGTCAGCGCCGTGATGGTCCACGCTGCGGCCCCGCCCGAGCAGATCGAGTTTTTCGAGAAGAACATCCGTCCCATCCTCGCGGACAACTGCCTGAACTGCCACGGCTCGCACAAGCACGAGAACGGCCTCCGCTTTGACACCCAGGCAGCCGTCACCAAAGGCAGCGACTACGGACCTGTGATCATCCCTGGCAATCCGGCTGCCAGCAAGCTGGTGAAAGCCATCCGCCACCTACCAGGCGTGGAGGCGATGCCCAAAAAGGCCGATGCCCTTAAGCCCGACCAGATCGCTCTGATCGAGAAGTGGATTCAGAATGGAGCCGCCTGGCCTGAGGACAAGGCAACGGCGAGCACCCAGCCCAAGTGGCAGGACCACTGGGCCTTTGTGCCCGTGGTTAAGCCCGCCGTTCCATCGGCACCGACCTCAACCTCACGCAATCCAATCGACCGCTTCGTCGCTGCCAAGCTCGCCGAGCAAGGTCTCCAGCCTGCTCCGCCAGCCGATGCCGCCACGCTTTGCCGCCGTTTGTATCTCGATGTCACCGGTCTGCTGCCCACCTATGAGCAGGTGCAGTCCTTCACTGCCGATCATCAACGCAATCCCCTGGCAGCCACGGACCGCCTCATCACTCAGTTGCTCGCTTCGCCTCACTATGGCGAACGTTGGGCTCGTTACTGGCTCGACGTGGCCCGCTACTCGGACACCGAAGGCTATCAAGTGGCTGGCAAGGACATCCGTTACCCCTATGCCTACACGTATCGCGACTGGGTGATCAGCGCGCTGAATGCAGACATGGGCTATGATCGCTTCGTCACGCTGCAACTCGCGGCGGACAAGCTCATTGCCGAGGAACAAAAAGCCAAGGGCCAGCCGCCAGCTCCCACACGCGATCTCGCAGCCCTCGGATTCCTCACGGTGAATGACACCTTCATTGGCAGCCGCGATCTCCAGACGGATGATCGCATCGACGTCACCAGCCGCGGTTTGCTCGGTCTCACCGTGGGCTGCAGTCGCTGCCACGATCACAAGTATGATCCGATTCCGTCCAAGGATTACTACGCGCTGTATTCGATCTTCAACAGCAGCCAAATCCCGAACGACCTGCCCGTGATTGGCAAACCCTCCAGCGATGTGGCCTACGCCAGCTATCAAAGTGAAGTGGGCAAGGTGGAGGCCAAGAAGTCCGAGTATCGCAGGGAGGTGTATGACGACATGCGCAAGCCGGATCGGCTCGCGGCTTACCTTTCCTTCGTGCATGAAGCGATGAGCAAAAAACTCGAAGACACGGCTTACCGTGGCCGCGCAGGCCAGCTCCAGCTGCGAGATCGAGTCGCCAAGAAGTGGCAAACCCTCATCCAGCAAACTGCTACCACGCACCCGGTCATGATCGCGTGGAACGAGTTCTCCAAGCTGCCTGCTGATCAGTTCGGTGCCAAGGCACCCGAAGTGCTTCAGCGCCTTACCTCGCCCGAAAGCAAATGCGCCCCTGAAGTGGCGCATGCCTTCAAGGCCAAGCCCGCTCCCAAGACCTTCGCGGAGGTCGCCGCCACTTACGCCGCGCTCTTCCTGAAGCACCAAGCCCCACCAGCCGAGGGCAAGAAGAATGATATTCACGAAATGCTCATGCGACCCGCATCGCCCATGGCGGTGGGCGTTGAAGGCATGGACGACTTCTTCACCCGCAAGGACCTCGAGCACGTTGTGAAGATGAACAACGAACTGAAGCGCCTAGAGATCAACAGCCTCGGTGCCCCGCCACGCGCTATGGTGATGACGGACAAGGACAAGCCGAACGACGTGCGCATCTTCATCCGCGGCAACCCAGCACGACAAGGCGATCCCGCTCCGCGCGCTAATCTAACATTTCTCGGCGGGCAAAAATTCACTGATGGCAGCGGACGTCTGGAACTCGCACGCTCTATCGCGAGCCGGAGCAATCCGCTCGCCGCCCGCGTTATGGTGAACCGTGTGTGGATGCAGCACTTCGGCAAACCGATCGTGCCCAACCCCAGCGACTTCGGCGTCCAGACAACCAAGCCCGAGCACGTAGCCCTGCTCGACTTCTTGGCGGCCACCTTCATGGAAGAGGGCTGGAGCTTGAAGAAGCTGCATCGCCTTATCCTCTCCAGCGCCACTTGGCAGCAGAGCACACGCACCAGCCCCGAGAAAGAGATCAAGGACGCCGAGAACGTGCTGCTCAGTCGCTTCAACCGCACGCGCCTCGACTACGAAGCCATGCGCGATGCGGTCGCGCAGGTGACTAGCACCTTGAACCCTGCCCTCATGGGCGGCCGCCCTGTCGCCCTCAATGCCAGCGACGTGGACACATGGCGCACGGTCTATCAATTCGTTGATCGTTACGACCAGGCGACCGTGCCCGCGATGTTCGACTTCGCCAATCCCGACAGTCACAGCGCTCAGCGCATGACGACGACCGTGCCCCAGCAGGCGCTATTCCTGATGAACAGTCCGTTCATGCAAAAGCAGACCAATGCGCTCGCCTCGAAGCTTCCAGTCACCGGCAGCACGCCTGATTCGGAAACGATCAAAGCGCTCTACCGCCGCACCTTGCTGCGCGAGCCCAAGACGGATGAACTAGACCTCGCCCAACGTTTCCTGAACGAAGCCAGCAGTTTGCAGAACGATGTGGCTTTCCGATGGACCTACGGCACCGAGCGCATGCAGCGCGATGCCGGAGGTAAGATCACGCTCTCCGACTGGAAGCCCTTCGCGGTGCTCAAGGATCAGCACAAGCGCCCCACCTGGAGCCACACCGGCACCATCCCTGACAAGGAGTGGAGCTACGCCATGATTTACGAAAGCGGAGGACATGCGCCACCTCGCGACCTCATCAGCACGATGCGCTGGCAGGCTCCCGCCGATGCAAGCCTGGTCATCCTTAGCAACCTTGGTCGTGACACCCACCGCGGCAATGGTGTGCGCGGCCTCATCATTCACAACGGCACGCAAGTCGTCGCCGAAGTGGTGGCAGATCCTCAGCACAAGCAGGTGGCGCTCAACGCCAAGCTCCAAGTGAAGAAGGGTGACGTGCTCCGTTTTGCCCTGAGTTCAGACGGCGAGACTGACAGCGATAGCTACAGCTGGCGCGTGAAGATCGAGTCAGCGAATGCAGATGGTTCCACCACCCTGCTGACCGATTCGCGCACCGACTTCTGCGGACCCGATGCTTGGCCTTTGAACCGGCTCAAGGCCCAGCCTCCGCTGTCGCAGCTCGCCCAAGCACTGATCATGAGCAACGAGTTCATGTTCGTTGACTGATCATGATTCGGGCAATTTGGGGGATTTAGACGCATTCCGCTTTTGTAGCAGCCAGAACCAAAAACAGGAAAGCGCTATGCATGAAACAACGGTTAGCCTGACCGGCAAACCATTCTTGATGCTAGGCGAATCGGCAACTAATGCACCGGGTGCAGGAGTATCTCCTGCTGGTTTTGAATCAAGCTTCCAGCGCACAAGCGAGCTTCCTCTATCAGCCTTCTGTTTTGCTTTTTCGGTGCTTCCACTTGAAAGGCTACACTCCAAGTCCTGTAGATTTTGGCACTTGTTCAGAAGTGCCCCAAATTCGAGCACCACCGAATCAAATACTTGTTGGGCACGAATTTTGAAGACGAGGTCAATGAAGCAAGCATCTGACGAGAGTCCGTCACGCTCTCTAATAGGACGTTCGGACGGCCACAAAGCGTTGGCTCCAGATAACTCACCAATCGCAGTTTCTTGGTCGTTCAGATAAAGCTTCACCAATGTTTTCAGATGATCTCTGATGAGCGGCAATGCTTCAGCAATCTCGCCAGGCTCTAACTCACCATCTTGATTTTTATCAATCTGAGAGAGGTCCGACAAGGTTGTTAAGTTCATTGTCAGTCGCAGAGTGATCGCATCCTCGGCAAGCGAACATTGAACGTATCCAGGCGAGGTGTGAGCAATCGCCAGAAGTGAGGTGCTCAGCACGCTGAGCCAAATGAAATGTTGTAGGAGCTGTCGAGCCAGCCAGTGCATGACGCCTTGCCCCTTCAATTTCACGCCCAGAAATAGGAAACCTCGATTACCTATCTACCAATAATTCTCTCGATTTTATTTACGACATCTCGCGCGGCAGCCTGAACTTGGGAATCTGGGTCAGCCATCAACGGGCGGACGACTTGTAGAGTCTCCATCGTCGGATAATTTGAAAGAGCCTTCAGAGCAGCGACGCGAGCCACCGCACTCTTGCTTTCCTTATTCCCCTTGGCACTGAACAAGAGTCCAGAGTGTGCCGCTGGAGAGGAAATGCCTGCTACCAGATCGGACAGAACCTGCTGGTCATTGCCAGCACTGGCTTCCAGCTTTCGGATTAGGGCCGCCACTCCTGGAGTTGTTGCGCTTTTTGCCAGCGTCTCAGATGCTGCGCGAACGAGCGGCTCAGACACTCCATTGGTTGGATCATTCACAATGGCCGTAAGCATTTCTGTAGCTTCTGGGACAACGGCTTCTCGAAGGACCATCAGCGTGGATGCTCTCACATCTTCGTTTGGCTGATTATCGTAACGATCTATTAGCACTCCGATAAATTCAGCATCAGCCTGAGCGCCCAATGCATGGGCCAACGCTCGCTGAAGATCTGAGTCAACGTAAGCGATGGCACCCATGAGAAAATCACGTTTCTCACGAGTCTCGATTCCAGAAAGTTTCTGACAGATGATGGTCTTCAGTTCACTTGGAGGCAGTCCTTGGGACAGCTCCAAAGCACCAGCCACACCTTCTACGGTATCATTCAAGAGAATCTCGTTAACAACCCGTTCACGGTCCTCCCCTCTTGCGTTAGCAAACCGTTTGAGTAATGACTGAATCCTGGGGTCTTTAGGAGACAACTCAGGGGGCAGTCTTCGGCTGACTATTTTGGGTTGATCACTTGTCGATGGCCGTTGAACCACAACCTCTAATGGAGGAACAGAACTTTTTTGCGTAGTCCCGGGAGCCGAGGATAATTCAGCTTTGGGTTCAGTTTCTTGTTTAGTTGAGCCACTTTTTTCCTCACTACAGCTAGCAAGCAATAGAGTCAGGGCGAGCGCTCCCGCCCTGACTTTCGACTGCATATTAGAAACATTGTTAAAACCGCCCAAAAAAGGAACCGATAATTCGAGTTTCATGCTTTGAGGCAGTTTTAAATCCCATCTCGACTCCTTACAACGTCGAGACGTTTACAGTCAGTCCAGAATATGAAGCAAATCCTTGCAGGCCTATAATCCATTCACCTGCTTGAGGTGATGGGACTGAGATGGACTCCGTGTTTCCTGGCACGTAGGGGCGGAAATCATATACATCTAGTGTTGGGATACTGCCACTCTTCAGGTATAGATCACAGTCACCAGTGCCTCCAGAAATGGAAACGCTCAATTGTGTGGCTCCTGCCGGCACAATGATTTTAATATACTGGAAGGATCCAAGGGAACCTGACTGGCTGGAAAGTGAACCTGGAACTGTCAGGCTACGATAAGTGAACGCGCTCAGGGTTACATCCGTGTAAGCTGACCAAGCGTGAAGCATAATGTAGTAATCACCAGCAATGGGTGTCACGATATCTACGGTCTCGCTGTTTCCTCCCAAGTAAGGACGATAATCCCATGTTCCAAGGTCAGGAGCTGAGCCATATTTGATATACAAATCGCAGTCGCCTGAACCACCAGCGGTTGAAATCCGTAGTGTTTCGGTGCTTCCCGATGGAACGGTGAGTTTGTATAGTGTTGTATTGTTTGATGCTCCAGCCTGCCCAAGCAACGGAACCCCCATCAAAACAGGCGTCACGGCAGGAAGGTTAATCGTGTAAGTTGCGGATGCTACGGCACTGTCGCTGTATTGAACCAAGCTAGCAAATGCCTTCACCGTCGAGGTCGCGTTGATCGTGATGGGAGCCGTGTAAACAGGAGAGCTTGAGTTTGGAGTAGAACCGTCTGTTGTATATCGAATGGTAGCACCTGCGGTGGCACAGCTGATAGAGACGCTGAGAGCCGATGTCGATGTGCTAGACCCAGGAGAAATCAGAGGAGTGGCAACTGTTCCAAGACTGCTCTGGTAATCAGCTACCAGACTGACGCCCGAATAAGCAGAATATCCATCCACCATCACATACCAGCTACCGGCTGCGGGAGCGTTAACATAAACATCTTCATAGTTACCGCCAATGTAAGGGCGGTAGTCATAAAGCGATTTAGTCGGTGCCTGTCCATATCTCACATAGATGTCGCAATCACCTGTTCCACCGCTTGTCGTAAATGTCAGGCTTTGCTGACCTGATGGAACGTTGATTACAAAATATTTAGCGCTCCCCGTGGTCCCCGACAGACCTGATACGACTGCGCCATCAAATATAGTTGTCAGTGTCGAGCCGGAGACAGTGTAAGTAGCTGTTGCGATAGCGCTGTCGGTGAACTGGGATAGCGTGGCTATCGCTTTGACAGTGCTTGTTGTCGCAATAGTGACCGGACCCACGTAAGCAGTTGAACTGGCAGTTGGTGTCGAACCATCAGTGGTATATCGGATCGTAGCACCCGCAGTGGCGCAAGACATATTGACCACAATCGGAGAACCTGATGTTGAAGTTCCTGGCGTGAGAACAGGAGTCGCTACGATTCCGAGATTCGATGAGTAGTCTGCAAGCAAACTAACTGCACTATAAGACGAATAGCCAGCGAGCATGATATACCAGTTCCCAGCGGCTGGTGTAGGCACAGTGACCAACTCATTATTGCCTCCGACATAAGGTCGATAATCCCATTCCGC
Source organism: Verrucomicrobiota bacterium (assembly GCA_963204975.1). Lineage (GTDB taxonomy): Bacteria > Verrucomicrobiota > Verrucomicrobiia > Verrucomicrobiales > Verrucomicrobiaceae > JAEUHN01. The sequence goes on from CAUJJC010000281.1 coordinate 18,195, forward strand.
CAAGCTCGGCAACTGGCCTTGCCGCACATAAAGATCAGCATCGCCGGAGCCACCTGAAATTTTCACATCCAATTTAGCCTGTCCCGCAGGGACGTTGATCACAAAATACTGAAAACTATTAGCCGCACCTGATAGTGAAGCCTTTGTTACACCGTCACTCAACGTAGTCACGGGTGGGCCGGTGATTGTATAAACTCCAGTAACTACGGCGCTATCGGCGAAGTTCGAGCGGAAAGCTTGCGCTTTAACCGTTGTAGTCGTCGAGATGGTTATTGGGCCAGAATACACAGGTGAGAGAGAGTCAGGCGTAGCTCCGTCCAGAGTGTATCTGATGCTGGCACCTGAGGTCGTCGTCGTCAGTGTAACCTGGGGAAGATTCGCAGTATTGTAGGTTCCGGGCACAGGAGAGAAAGTCGGATTGGCAACGGTCCCTGCGAGGTAATCCGCCAGCAGACTGACTGCAGAATAACTGCTATATCCATTCAACATCACAAACCAAACGCCTGCTGCTGGAGCGTCGATGGTAACCGTCTCTGTATTTCCTCCAATGTAAGGGCGATAATCCCAGACATTCAAACTTGGAAGTTGGCCGTATTTCACATACAAGTCGCAATCACCAATGCCGCCAGAGGTTTTGATGACCAGTTTTGCCTGCGAAGTTGGCACAATGATCTTGAAGAATGACTGACTGTTTAATCCGCCAGATAATCCCGTTTTCGCAACCCCGTCTGTTAGTGTTACCATAACAGTCGAATTCATTGTGTAAATGCCAGTAGCAACCGCACTTGTATTCGAACCTGATTTTGCGGCGATCGCGCTTATTGTAGCCGATTGATTGAGAGCAAACGGCGAAGAATAAATTTGTGAAGAGGTGGTCGGTGAGCTGCCGTCAGTAGTGTAGTAGATCGTGGCTCCTGGAGTCGCGCAGGTGATTGTGATATTCTGGGGCGGATTATAGGCTCCCGCAGCCGGACTAATCACGGGTGTCGCAACTGTCAGCAGTGACGATATATAAGTGCCAATAAGCTGCACTCCACTATATGCACTGTATCCATGTAGCATGACATACCAGTCCCCAGCGGCTGGGTTGTTGATGGAGACAAGTTCGGCATTGCCGCCGATATAAGGACGATAGTCCCAAGTATTGAGTGAAGGAAGAGAGCCCTGTTTAACATACAAGTCGCAATCACCCGTTCCACCTGAGATCGCTAGGTCTAGTTTCGCTTGGCCTGATGGCACAGTTATCCGGAAATAAGACTGGCTGTTGTATGCTCCGGCGAGTGCGGTTTTTGCTACTCCCGATGACAACGTAGTGACGGTAGGGCCTGAAATCGTATAAGTAGCAGAGGCAACAGCGCTTTCGTTATTACCAGCTTTGTATGCACGAGCCTTAACAGTGGTAGTTGATGAGATGTGAATTGGACCTGAATACACATTCGAGCTGGCACTCGGGTCCTGGCCATCCAATGTATAGCGAATGGTTGCTCCTATCGTAGCTGATGTTAGAGAAACATTGACTCCCGTTGTGAAAGTCCCACCCACCGGACTGAATGTTGGTGTCGCAGTTGTAACCAAAGACGCGACATAATCTGCAAGCACTGCTAGTCCGCTGTAGCTTGAATAGCCATACAACATGATATACCAGTCTCCTGATACTGGATTATTGACAGTTATGCTTTCGGCATTCCCCGATAAGAAGGGACGATAATCGTAAACGGACGTTGTTGGTATGCCGCCCTGCTTCACATAGAGATCACAATCTCCGGTTCCGCCGTATATCTTAATGTCGAGCTTAGCCATGCCCGACGGAACGTTGATCTTGTAAACTCTTTGGCTGCCGACGGTGCTAGTGGGAACAGCTTTAGCCACTCCATCTGTCAAGTCTGTAACGGTAGTGGCATTAATCGTAAACACCCCAGATGTTACAGCGCTATTTGAGAAACCAGACTTAGTAGCCAAGGCCTTGACGGTCGTCGTAGAAATCAACGACAACGGGCCTGTATATAACTGAGAAGAAGTTGTCGGTATGCTCCCGTCGGTGGTGTAGTAGATGTATGCTCCAGCTGTTGCACTGTTGATAGATACCGAAAGCGGAGCCGCCGTGTAGGTGCCTGCACCTGGTGTGAATACTGGATTAGCAACCGGCAGAAGTATCGTCGAATAGTCGGCGAGAAGTGACACCGAGGTGTAGGCTGCAAAACCCCTCAGCATGATATACCAGTTGTCAGCTGCTGGATTGATTATCTCCACTGTTTCAGTGTTACCACTCAGGTAAGGCCTGTAGTCATAGGTAGTGGAGGTGGGACGATTCCCCCTTCTAACATACAAATCCACATCGCCAGTGCCACCGTAGGTCTTGATCACTAGCTTATTCTGCCCGGACGGCACTGTGATCATGTAGAATTTCTCGCTACTGATTGCTCCGCTTGCAACTTTCGCTACGCCATCGACAAGGGTGACAAGGTCTGAAACTGCATTAACGGTATAAACTCCTGTCGCCACAGCACTGTCTGTATAGCTAGTTAGAAATGCCTTGGCTTTAACTGTCTTCGTTGAAGTCAAGGTGAACGGCACAGAATACGCTGCTGACAAAGTGGTGGGAATGCTGCCGTCTGTTGTATATCGAATGACTGCACCAACTGTGGCGCAACTCAGGGCGACATTGACGGAACCAGAATATGTTCCGGGCACAGGGCTAAAGGCAGGAGTAGCAACTACACCCAGAATGCGATTGTAGTCAGCGAGCAGTGACACCCCCGAGTAGGCAGCATAACCATGGAGCATGATATACCAAGTCCCTGACAATGGATTGGTAATGGATACCGCCTCAGTGTTTCCAGATTGATAGGGCCTATAATCATAGGCGCTGACAGTGGGTAATGATCCGCGTCTAACGTAAAGATCGACGTCGCCAGTGCCGCCATAAGTTTTGATGTCGAGGGAGGTCTGATTAGCTGGAACCTCGATCTTGTAATATGCGGCGGAACCAAGAGTGCCTGCTCTAGACCCTAGCACAACACCATCCGTAAGGCTTACAACTGAGCTATTTCCGTTGATCGTATAGTCTCCCGTTTTGACATCGCTATCAGTGTAACTTGGGAAGAATGCACGAGCCCTGATTTGTGAAGTCGCCGTGATGTTCACTGGCGCGGTGTAGAGCGGCGATGAACTCGTCGGATTGGTCTTGTCTAATGTGTATCGGATGGATGCCCCACTCGTAACGCACGAGATCACAACATTTACTGCCCCGTTATAGGTTCCTGCAACTGGCGAAAACACGGGCGTAGCCACTTTGGCCGTCAGCCTTGAGTAGTCGGCCATAAGACTGACGGAACTGTAAGCACTGTAGCCAAATATCATGATATACCAGCTTCCCGCAGTCGGATTACTGACAGTCACGGTCTCAGCATTGCCTGAAACATAAGGCCGATAATCATAGCTTGTTAATGAGGGGAGAGAGCCTCTTTTGACATACATATCTACATCACCCGTGCCGCCGTATGTTTTAATCTCTAATTTCGTCTCGCCAGCGGGGACGTTGATTACATAGAAGGTAGCCGAGTTGGTCGCACCTGACAGGCCAGTCTTCGCCACGCCGTCGGTTAATGTCACCGCGCCGTTGAAGTTAAAAGTCGCAGTGGCAATAGCACTATCCGTCAGGCCTGATTTGAAGGCTTTGGCTTTGATCGTAGTTGTTGTCGTAACTGTGAACGGTGCAGTGTAAGCCGGTGATGAAGCGCTGGGACTTGAGCCATCCGTAGTGTATCGAATGATCGAACCTGACGTATCGCATGTGATGGTTACATTGGTCGCAGACGTCATGGTTCCACCTGGAGGGGTGATAACTGGAGTCGCAACAACTTGAGTCGATGCATTGCCAAAGCCGATCATGGCTGTCATGACGCGGTTGGCGGCCGAGATGTTAGTCACTGATACATTGGTGACATTTCCCTGGTGTGAGTTACTGCTAGGATTGGTGTTGGCAGTGAATGATTTCGCGCTTGTAAAGTAATCACCCGCATCTGCAGAACCACCAGCCTCGATTTGGTTGAGCCCATCCGCTTGGACGAGCTTTATTAGTTTCGGCGTTGTGTCCGAGTTGTTGTTTTTGAAGTCGTTTCCGGCGGTGTTTAGTGTTGCATCAACATGCCAGATCAGAAGTCCATCAGTCGGCATTGATGACTGTCCTGCGTCATTGCCCAGTCGAAACCTGTTCTCCACTACAAAGAACTGGCTGAAAGGATTGCTTGCGTTGGGAAAGATTACGACCGCTTTATTTCCAACCAGCGATGTATCCCCACTAGCATTTAAAGTGCGCAAGGTCGGCGCACCAGAACCTACAACTGTCGGATTGATCCAATCAAGCACCCAGCGGCTGAAGGCGTTGTGGTTTCCTTTGTTCGCGTCCATCATGTCCAGCCCACCAATGCCACCCCTTGGGTTCTGGCTCGGTGTGTAATCGTAATAATCAGCCAGTCCAAGCAAGTGCCCCATTTCGTGGCAGAGCACTTTGGGATCTACATCGGTATTGCCTGTTCCTCGCTTCGAGATGAATTGGAAAACGAATTTTTTGATCTTCTTCCCATCCCAAGTTGTCGTTGCTGCGTCATTCACAAAGAACGACCACTGATAGGCCCACCAAAAGCTACCCCAGCCAGTATTGGGTCCGTTATACAGCAATGTAACTGAGTCGATGAATCCGTCGCCGTCGTTATCGTATTGGCTGAAGTCGTGTGTAGCGTTGTAGTGATTCATTGCAGTCTTGAAAATATTGAAGACTGCTTGGTTGTGAGCGGCATCGCCATACGTGTTCACTTGATACGATGACTTGTTGTTTGGGAACTGATACCAGCCCAAGACGTTACCTTGGAGGTTCAAGAGGCCCTCGGAAGCACGATAATAATAGCGATTCATGCTCTCAAACGGAGCAAACGCCTGCGCGGCAGCGGTTCCGTTGCCATAGAAATTTGAGGCAAAATCTGCTGGGCTCGGAGAAGCTGGAGCGCGGTAGTCAGAGAAATCACAAAGCAAAGTGAGCACCTTGGGCGATCCGGTTGTTGGAAGACCTCTTCTGCCAATTGGCGGAGCAAAAGAGCCTACCATCGAAGGGCTCATCCCAGACGCTTCCATGCTTGCACGCAAAATCTTGTTTTGCGCCTGCTCCACAAGCTCCTCCGACATGCGATCATTGCCGAGCGATTTCATAAAGTTCAATCGCTGCTCGAGATCTCCACGTTGTCTCGCTTCTTCCAATTGAGCGGGAGTGGGACGTTCGTGAGATTGGAGAGAGGAGTAGCTCCAAATCGCGAAAAGAAGCAGTGCTATGCTGCCTCCGAAAATAGCTCCCGGCCTGAGCGTCATGGGGAGCCGGCTTTCATCAGTTGTCTTGGCTTGTGCTTTCATAAATAAAAAGTCGGAGCTGTAGCTTCATAAGCCTCTAGCTTATGTTCGGGCGATCTTCGGCGATTCTCTGAACAGCCTTTCACATTAAATCTTTCTAATAAAGCATTTTTTCCTTTTTTTTGAACGCCAAAAGCCACGGTTTTATCATTTTACTTTGTTGAAATGATGGTTTTTCTCCTCACTCCGATTTTATGCTGGATAAACTCAGATGAGAAGGTGTTCAGTTCAAAATTTTATATTGCGGCTTGGAGCGGGACCCTTAGCACTCTTTCGCTAAATTTTTTGCGAATAGCAAATCCCAGCAGGGTTACAATTCACCTTTTACCCACACATGCGTGGAGCACCATCACACCGAATGTTGCTTTTCACTCTTGCCCAACTTCGTCACTTCCAGGCGAGGCTGGAACGCGCGTCTCTCACCTTGATTGTGCAGATAGAACGGGCTGTTAATGCGCTCCGCTGCCTTTAACCACGGCGGGAACGGTTTGGGCTAAGATCTTCATGTCCAACCAGAGGGACCAGTTGTCGATATACTTGAGGTCCAGCGCCACCCATTCCTCGAAGTTCTTGATCCCGTTACGCCCACTGACTTGCCACAAGCAAGTCAGTCCTGGCTTTACACTAAGGCGGCGGCGCTGCGCCTGCTTCTCGATGCGATTGATTTCATACACGGGCAAAGGTCGCGGCCCCACGAGGCTCATCTCCCCACGGAGGACATTGATGAACTGCGGCAGCTCATCAATGCTGTATTTGCGCAAGAACTGGCCGAAACCAAAGATGCGTGGGTCGTTGCGGATCTTGAAAACCGGTCCGTCCATCTCGTTCTGCTGCGCAAGGTGATCACGCTGAGCTTCGGCATTGACGTGCATGGTGCGGAACTTCCACATCGTGAATGGCTTGCCATACAGGCCACTGCGCTCTTGCTTGAAAAAGATCGGCCCGCGAGACGTGAGGCGAATGCCGATCATGGCCACCAGCCAGAGCGGAGAGGTGAGAGCGATGAGCACAGCGGCTCCGATGCGGTCGAGCAGATCCTTGGTTAGCAGCGACCACGATGCCTGCGGAGTGGTGTGGAAGACGAGCATCAACCGCCCGCTCAAGACGTCGAAAGTGGGGCGTGCGATGGTCGTTTGAAAAAAGTCCGCGCTGATCCAGGACTCGACGCCCAAGGTTTCGCACGCCTGCACAGCCTCCTCGATGCGGGCGAAGTGAACATGCTGCGCAGCAAAAATTACACGCGACACCGAATGCTCGCGCACGCTTTCGACAAGTCGGCTCACCGGCTCACGCGTGATGTCGATGCTGCCGCAGATTTTCATCTCGGCACGCTGCTCGTCCGTGAGGCTGCCGAGCAGCTTTTCCACATCGGCCTCCAAGCCGGCCAGCAGCACATGCTCACGATCCGTGCCCTGAGCGATCTTGCGGCGCAACAGGTCGCGCTGGTAGGCTTCGCGAAGCAAGAGCAGCGCGGCGGCGACCAGGACATAAATCACCACCACCGAACGGCTCGGCACCACCCAGCGGAAGAAAACCACGAACACGCCGATCATCATGCCCATCCACACCAGACTGCTGGCCAACTGACGCAAAGACTTGAGCGGCGACTTGTTGTGGATGTTGGTATAAAACCCGCGAGCCTCTAACACGATCGGAGTGAAAGGCACCACCACGGCACCCACCCAAAAGAAGTCCTGGAAAGGCGGGACCACGATCTCTGCTGGGAACCAGCCCTCGAGAACATACGCACGCAGGACATACGCAACCCAGAGACTAGCGGCCAAAATGGCGCTATCCATCAGCTCGGTAAGCTGCAAATTGATTTCTTGCCGACGGCCAAGCATACTGGGCAGTTTCGAAAGGTTCTAAATTACTTCTGATTTATTGACTATTATAATCATTATAGAAAATGGCTCAACTTATTTCCTCCAAGAACCTGCTTCTTTCTACGCGCCCCCTCACTGTCGGCGTGATCAGCCAGCCTGAAGCCCTGGAAGCCACGCTCAGCGCAAGCTCGGAAGTCCGGGCAACAACGTGCGACCTCTTCGAGCTACGCCTGGATCTCCTAAAGCTCGACACCGCCACCCTTCGGAAGGCCATTCCCGCCCTCGACCTCCCCGTGCTCCTGACCGCCCGCCATCCAGCCGAAGGCGGCCAGGGCACCGAGGATCCCGCTGGCCGTCGTGCCTTGCTGGAGCCGCTGCTTGATCTGGCAACGCTGATCGACATCGAACTCCGCAGCGTGATGGACATGCGTCCCGTCATGGTCGCGGCGAGAGCCCGAGGCGTCAGCGTGGTCGGTTCGTTTCACGACTTCCAGGCCACGCCAGGCGACGAGGTGCTCAGCGGTGCGATCGAGATGGCTCAAACGACCGGGCTCGACGCCGTGAAGTTTGCCACCTACCTGAACGGACCCGAGGATCTCATTCGCCTGATGAAGCTCGTGACTGGGCACCGCCGCCTGCCGATGTCCGTCATGGGCATGGGTGCGCTCGGCAGGTTGTCGAGGTTGACGCTTGCAAAGCTGGGCTCCTTGCTCAACTACGGCTTCATCGGTGACTCGAACGCGCCCGGCCAATGGCCAGCCCCGCGCTTGAAGGAACTGCTCTCGGAACTCTGATGCCCTCCCACCGTCCAGCTCTCGCTGCCCTGTTGCGAACCACCTTCCTGGTGGTCTGGGTGCTGGTCGCCGTCAGTTGTAAAGATCCGAAACGCGAAGCCGCCCTCGTTGCTCGCGAGCAAGCTGTCGCTGATAAAGAATCCGCCCTGGTCAAACGCGAAGCCGCTCTGGCCAAGGACCAGCAAGCCGTTCGCGACCATCAAACAGCGATGGATAAACGCCTCAAGGAAGTCGAGGCGAAGATGGCGAAGCACGAGGAAGAGATAGCCCAGCGGCACAAGGAACTCGACCGACTGGAGTCCGAGATGAAGGCCATGAAGGTGGCCTATGAAACCAAGGTCAAGCGGGGCCCCGCTCCCAGCATCACTGCCGAGCGCGTCATTGTCATCGACGCCGCGACCGACGAAGTGCTCTACGAGCGCAATCCCGAGAAGCGCAACGCCATCGCCAGCACCACGAAGATCATGACGGCGATCCTCATCATCGAGAAGGGTGATCTCGATAAGGAAGTCATCATCGAAGAGAGCGACACCAAGTGCGCACCCGTGAAGATGGGCCTGAAGACCGGAGAGAAATACACCCGTCGCAACCTGCTCACCGCGCTGATGGTGAAAAGCTCCAACGACATTGCCCAAGCCCTGGCGCGCGACAATGCGGGCTCAGTAGCCGCCTTCGTTGAGAGGATGAATGCCAAGGCGAAAGAGATGGGCTGCGCCGACACGCTCTTCATCAATCCAAACGGCCTGCCACCCATCAACGACCAGCCCGAACCTTACTCGACACCGCGCGACCTTGTGAAAATGGCTGCCATGGCAGACAGGCTTCCCGATTTGCGGAAGATGGTGAAGCTCAAGACTTACACCTTCACCAAGGGCGATGGCAAAAGCACGCTCTTGGAGAATACCAATCGCGTCCTGCGCACCTATGAATACTGCGATGGCATGAAGACCGGCTACACCCAGGCCGCAGGCTATTGCCTTGTCGCCACGGGCGAACGCGATGGCAAGCGACGCATCGTTGTCGTCCTCAATGGCACTTCCTCGGGCGTATGGAAGGACGCCGAAGCTCTGCTCCAGTGGGCGCTCAAGGCCTGAGCAACTACGCGATCACCTCGCGGATGACGTTGCCGAAATCACGCTCCAAACGCTTGCGGCCAGGGATCTCGAGTTGATGGGGATCAAGGCCTAGCAGGTGCAGGATCGTTGCATGAACATCGGTCACGTAGTGGGGATGTTCTACCGCATGAAAACCCAGCTCGTCGGTGCTGCCATGAATGGTGCCGCCTTTGATTCCTCCGCCCGCCATCCAGATGCTGAACCCATACGGATGATGGTCCCGCCCGTCGCTGCCCTGGGAGCCCGGCGTGCGCCCAAACTCCGTCGCAAAAACGACCAGCGTATCGTCCAGCATCCCCCGCTGCTTGAGATCCTTGAGCAGGCCTGAAATGGGTTTGTCCACCTGCTGCGAGAGCATGGAATGATTCTTCTTCAGGCCTGAATGCGAGTCCCAGGCACCTGCCGCACCATCTCCGTGCTGGAGCTGGATGAAGCGCACACCGCGCTCGGCCAGCCGCCGCGCCACGAGGAGTTGCCGGGCAAAGGGCTCCGTCGCTTTCTGATCGAGGCCGTAGAGCTGCTTGGTTTCCTCGCTCTCCGAGTCGAGGTTCATCGTCTCCGGCACCGCCGTCTGCATATTGAAGGCCAGTTGGTAACTTTTGATGCGAGCGGACAGCGTTTTGTCTCCAGGATATTGTTCGGCGGTGATGAGGTTCAACTTCCTCACCAGGTCGAACTGCGTCGCTTGATCCTTCTTGCCAATCTGAAACTCGGGTGCCGCAAAGGTGAGCGGGCTCTTCGGATCCACCTTGAGATTCACAGCATCATAGGCCGGGCCAAGGTAATGCCCGTCGCGAACGTCGAAGTATCGCGGCCCCATGTTGACGAAGGACGGCAGATTGTCCGTCATCGAGCCCAGACCATACGTGGCCCAGGCTCCAATGGTAGGCACGCGAGGCTCCAGCATGTGACGCCCGCTGTGGAACTGCACCTGTGCTCCGTGATTGTCGTCGGTCGTCCACATGCTGCGAACGAAGGCGATCTCATCTGCGCATGAGCCGATGTTGGGAAACCAGTCACTGATCTCGATGCCGCACTGGCCATATCGCTTCCATCCGATCTGCAACGGATAGATCGTGTTCCGCTGCTTGCCATTGGCATCATTGACGACCACCACGCGGACCTTCTTGAGCTTCTCCGGATCCTGCACGGACTTGAACGGCGTCTCACCAATGGACTTGCCCGCATACTGATTGATCGCCGGCTTGGGATCGAAGCTCTCCATGTGACTCACGCCGCCACGCATGAACAGCCAGATGACGCGTTTCGCCCTCTGCGGGATCACCGGCAGACCACTCGGCGGCTGCCACGCCTCCTCAGCCTTCAGCATCGACGCCACCGCAATACTCCCCAGACCACCGAGGATGTCGCGGCGGAGGAAGGGCGAAGGCGGATGGAGATTCATGGCAAGCGCATCACACTACGAGCTGACAGGCGCGTTTTAATCGACCAGTCTCGCTCGATGACTCGAATCACTTGGCGCTCAAGCACCCGAAGTCAGACGCCACATTGGATCTCGAGCACCTTGACCAGCTTGCCCTTTTGCAACTGCCAGACCGAGATGCCGCCGCCTTCGTAATATGTGCTCCGCACGAGGACTTCGAGAGTGCCGTCACCATCCAAATCGAGCAAGCCTGCCACTTCGTGGATGTTGGGAGCCGCGTTTTCATCCGCCTTCGGATAAAACTCACCTGTAAACACCTGCGTCTGCACCTTGCCCTCCACCATCTGACGCAGGGCAACGAACGAGTAATCGCCGCCTGTGGCCATAAGCATCTCCTCACGGTTCTTGAAATGAGAGGCTGACAGAAGGACCTCATCCTCACCATCATTGTCCAGATCCACCCGCAGCAGTTGCGTGATCTCGGCCTTCGGCTTGGTGATGCCCTTTCCGGTCACAAGATCACGCACGATCTTGAGATACACTTCCTGGGTGGTCGCGGCTGCCTTCGCGATTCGAGGCATGGGGTTCCAGGGCGCTACCACACCGATGGCGTGCTGGTCCAAGTCAGGCTCAGGCGTGACTTCGAGCATCCAGATACCCGGACAAACTTCCGCATCCTGCGAGCCCTTGCCACCCGACACCTTCGCCTGCTCACCAGCCAGTGTGAAAACTCGGTAGTCAGTTTTGGTGCCCGGCAGGCGCTTCCCCGCTGCCTCGCTATTCAACCACTGCCCATTCGCACGGCCACCAATCACGTAGCGCCAGGGTAGTTCGATGAAAGTGGCCAAGGGCTTTTCATCAGCAGCATGGGCCATGCTGCAAGCCAGGAACAAACAAGCCAGGGGGAGGAAACGACGGTTCATAGAGATATAATTATATTGGATGGTTGCGCTGCTCACTCTTCTCCAGGCACATCGACTGCGCCCTGGACCACTGCCTTGCCATCGTCGCTAATGCGCACGCTAACAAACTGATGATACCCATCGCCTTCGTCGCCCTTGGTATAGCTGGCAAAGTATTTCACCACGAGTGTCCTGGCATCATGCCAATGATCTGCATCCACGAGGCTGTCGCGTTCCTTGAAGCCATTCTCCTCCATCGTCTTCTTTTCCTTCGGGTAGAAAGCCGGCATGGCCACAGGCACCCAGGCGTTCTTCACAAGCCGGAAAATCCTGGTTCGCGAGAATCGCGGTCCATCACCGAGCCGAACCGCCAGCCTTTGGCAATCAGGGCTCCACACGACCCACACCGGCATCGGGCAGGGCTCGTCCGATTTGCCACCAAACAAGGTGGTCGCCTTGGCGTCCTTGCCTTCAGACTTGATCACCACGCGCGTGACCGAGTCGCCATCACGCGTGAACGACACCTTCCAGCGTTCATCGAAGGATGCATGATCATCCCCCTCCCGCAGACCTCCCGGCAGACCGCCACGCAGAGAGGTTCCCGTGTTGAAGTCCCAATCTCCACCCATGCGCATGTCATCGACCAGCAACCGCCCGCCACGTTGCTTGAAGACAATCGTATCCGTCCAGCTCTCGGGCTTTTGTCCCGCCTCCGCATACGTCTGCTTCACCCTGGCCCATGGATCCACTGAAGGCGCACTGAACACATCTCCCACTTCCCAGCTCGTCACACCTTCGAACAAACTGCTGAACATATCTCCCTCGATCCACGGCGGCTTCTCGTCAGGATGCCTGCGCATTTGAAGTTCCTGATACACACGGGCTTGCTCGAAGAGCGCGCACAGCTCTGGCGTAATCAGCGGGGACAGACGCTGCAACTGCTCAGCGGACGGCAGCCCTCGGATGACCTCTCGACGCACCTCCGTGCAAAACTTGCTGGATACTTCACGGAGGGCTTGTCGTTCTTGAGCGACGGTTGGCTCCACGCCCAGCGCAATCGCGCCGCAGGCAAGAGTGGTAATTAGAAGCAGGGAGAGAAACTTCATGGCTGAATAGATAAGGTGACCGCGATCATAGCGATGAACATCAAGTCGGCTATTGGACTAAAGGCTGAGGCGAAGCACAGGGATCGCCAAGCCACTCGCACTGACAGAGTTTCGTGCCGATCACACCCGCGAATCGAGCATCGCGACCGTGATGAGGCCTTTCCGCCGATGATACACCCAACGGCCCAATCGATGCACGGGATCATCTGGTTGCCCGCGCTGCATTTCAGCCTGCATGGCGGTCGCCGCATCCTCATCAAAGCAACGCCGAGCAATCAAAGTCAGCCAACTCGATGACTCGTTGCCTGAAAGCGTCGTGCGAAACTCGGCCAACCAAATCTCCCCTTCAGCCTCAACCACTTGCACGGCTGACGCCCAGCCCATGGGCGCACGTCCAAGCATCGCCTCTGCCATCTCAGCCATGGGAACACCCGAATGTTCCTGCAACGCCACTGGCCAGAAAAGGCGCGTCCCCGGCCGCTGAAGCACCCAGGCTTCCAGCGCCTTGCGACGCCTGCCTTCCATCAGAAAGCCCAGCGCCAGCACGCCAATTAGGACAAAGATGATCACAAGGGTTTGCGAAATCATAAGTGGGATTCGAGGAAGGGGATTGAGGAAGGCGTGTTTAACTCACGATGCCCGTCACTTCGGCGGAGGATCACCGGGCAAGGGCTCCACGCCTGCCCATTCTTTGAGATAGAAACTCGACACGCGACGAATGTCCTGCTGCATGACGTAACTGTCCGTGCGGATTCGAGAAAGCTCGAGGATCTCGCGCAGTTCAGGCACAAAGTCCGCCTGCACCTTCTCGCGCAAAGCCCGCACCGCCACCATCCAGGAGCTAAAGCGAATGGACGCATCCGCTGCGCCTTCGTAGCTCGGATCTTGTTCCTCCGGTGTGGCATTGACCTTCTTGATTCGGGCGATGAGATCGCGTCCTGCGGCGGTGACGACTGATTGGACATGATCATCAGGAGCCGGGAGACTGGCGACGAAACGCAGTGCGGCCTCGGCCTGCCGCGGATCCTCGTTCACCATGAGAGCACCGAGTTCCTCGACGAACCGAGGCTTGCTGATGATCTGGGAGATGGCAGCAGCACGTCGCTTCTCGTTCATCCATTCGGCAGTGTATGCCAGCCACACATGGATCGGAGCATCAGCGGGTATCGCATCGAACTTGGCCTGCTCCTCCGCCTCTTTCTGCGCCTCGTATTCCTCCGCCGTCGGCGGTGGTGGTGGGGGTGGAATGCGTTGCACTCGAAAGCGGAACGAGGTCCTTGAATCGGGCCATGGCGGGCTGCCTGCGGGCGGACGAGGACCCCATTCACTCCACTGCTCGAATTCCACCCCTGGGTGAGCCGGCAGAGGCACGACGAATCCTGCGATGGAGGCCTCTCCAAGGTGCGCATCAATCACCCGATCACCTCGTGACGTGAACACGAGCACCTCCGCCGGTATGATCCAGCGTCCGTCTTCCAGCCTCGCCTGCTCCTCCTTAAGTTCGCCATACTCGGAGGCCCGCTGCGTGTGATCCACTACAGAACCGAGCACGAAATCGCGCGCGCCCTTCACCTCCGCAGGCGTGTCCTGGTGATCGTTGGGTAGCCGCAGTTCCACCTCCAATCGAAGCCTCTCCCCGTTATGCGTGGGGGGAAGGTCAGCAAAGAGATAACAAATCAGAGCCACCGCACCAGCGATG
>CAUJJC010000282.1 GCA_963204975.1 Verrucomicrobiota bacterium
CTGCTGCAAGCACTGGAACGCGCGACCCGTGGGCCGTTTCATCAGTATGCCGTGACCTGGGGCGCTCCGCGCTTTCGTCAGGCGCTGGCGGCGAAGGTGAATCGCTTCACCGGCCTCGCTCTGGAGCCGGATGAGCACTTCGTGGTCACCTGCGGCAGCACCGAGGCGATGATGGTCGCGATGATGACGGCCTGCAATCCAGGCGACAAGGTGATCGTCTTCTCGCCCTTCTACGAGAACTATGCGGCCGATGCGATTCTCTCCGGCGCGGAGCCCATCTACGTGCCGCTGCGCGCGCCGGACTTCACCTTTGATCCCGAGGAACTCGCGCGTGCCTTCGAGCAGAAGCCGAAAGCGATCATCGTGTGCAATCCCTCGAACCCCACCGGCAAGGTCTTCACGCGCGATGAACTCATGACCATCCTGAGCTTGGCCGAGCAGCACGATGCGTTCATCATCACCGACGAGCCCTACGAACACATCGTCTATGCGCCGCATGAGCATGTGCATGTGGCGGCGCTGCCGGGTGCCTTCGAGCGCACGATCACCTGCAACTCCTTGTCGAAGACCTACTCGATCACTGGCTGGCGTCTCGGCTACGTGCAGGCGTCGCCGCAAGTGATTCATCAGGCGCGGAAGGTGCACGACTTCCTCACCGTTGGGGCTGCCGCACCGTTGCAAGAAGCCGCCGTTGCGGGTCTCGAACTGCCCGACAGCTACTACCTCGGCCTGCGCGATCTGTATGCGAAGAAGCGCGCCTTCTTCCTGGATCTACTGCGGCAAACAGGACTGCCGTTCACGGAACCTCAGGGCGCTTACTATGTGCTGCTGGACATCTCATCGCTCGGCTTTGCGAATGATCTCGAAGCCGCCGAAT
Organism: Verrucomicrobiota bacterium; assembly: GCA_963204975.1. GTDB lineage: Bacteria > Verrucomicrobiota > Verrucomicrobiia > Verrucomicrobiales > Verrucomicrobiaceae > JAEUHN01. Next base: position 878 of record CAUJJC010000282.1, read on the forward strand.
GGATGGTGCGTGACATCGGTGTCGCTGGCGTGCCGGGCTCCAGCTTCTTCCGCGAACCAGAGCATCGGTTCATCCGCTTCCACTTTGCGAAGAGCGAAGACCTGCTGCGTGGCGCAGGCGAGCGACTGGCCAGATTGAGGAATGGGCGCTGAGTCGCGCGCCTCCGAAATCCCATTTGCCCGATATAGATTCGGTGTCTATGGTTTTGGTCCATGAAACTGACCAAACGTGGCGAGTATGCCCTGCGCACCCTCATTCGTCTCGGCATCGCCGAGCGGATGAAGGAGGGCGTTATTTCGGTCTCGAATCTGGCGCAGCAAGAGATGTTGCCGTTCAAGTTCCTGGAGGCCATCTTGTTCGAGCTTCGCACGGCTGGATACGTCGAGAGCACGCGTGGCAAGTATGGCGGGACCAAGTTGGCGAAGCCCATGAAGGCCATCAAGATGGGCGAGGTGGTGCGGCTCATAGACGGCAAGCTCGCTCCCATCGGATGCGCCAGCGAAACGGAGTATGAGAAGTGTTCCTGCCCGGATGAAGATCACTGCGGGCTGCGCATGCTGATGATCGATGTGCGCAATGCCATCGCGAATATCCTGGACCGCTACACCTTGGAACACGTCGTAGATGTCACCCTGCGAAAGCAGGAGCGCGACTCCGCTGCGAAAACCAAAGCGAAGAAGAAAAGCACCAAGGGACGTCATGCTGACCCTGCGGATGGCTTCCTCGCCGCCCTGCTCGACTCTAAGTCCGCCTAACTTTCCCCATGCCTCCCGATCAGATTTTTGTTTGTGTTCTCGTGCTGCTCACCGTGGCGATGTTCATCTGGGAGAAGGTCTCCCCGGATGTGGTGTCGATGAGTGCGCTCTTTCTGTTGCTCATTGTTCCCTTCAACGGGCACCCGATTCTCAACCCTTCGGACAAGGCCACTCAGACGGCGATCCTCGGCAGCATCTTTGGCAACAATGCCATCCTCACTGTCGCCTTCATGTTCATCGTCGGTGCTGCGGTGGAACGCACGGGCCTCGCCGAGACCTTTGGTCATTGGTTCGAGCGCATCGCAGGCAGCGGTGGACGGCGCACCGTGCTCACCCTGGGTATGCTGGCCATCCCCATCAGCGCCTTCCTCAACAACACCACCGTTGTCGTGGTTTTTATCCCGATGGTGCTGGGCCTGTGTCGCAGGAAGCAGCTCATTCCATCGCACTACTTGATCCCTCTCTCCTACTTCGCCATCGCCGGCGGCTTATGCACCATTATCGGGACGAGCACCAATCTGGTGGTGAACGGGATCGTGAAGCAGAAAGGTCTCCATGCATTCCAAATGTTCGACATCGCCCCTCTGGGTATTGTGCTCTCACTGGGAATCCTCATTTTCATCGTGCTCTTTGGCAGACGAATGCTGCCGGAGCGCCCGAGCCTCGCGGTGCTCATCGACAGCGAGAGTTCTCACGAGTTCCTCATCGCGGCGATCATCGGGCAGGACTCGCCTTTGGTGAATGCCACCCTGGGCAAGTCACCCCTAGCAGCGATGAAACGTATGCGCCTGATCGAGGTGCGCCGCAGCGGCAATCGCGTGGAGACTCCGCTCAACCAACTCCAGTTCGAAGCTGGAGATCGCGTCATCTTGAAGTGCCATTGCTCAGGCGATCACAGCAAGGCCGACATCGAGGCGAAGGTGAAGGCAGAACTCGGCCTCACCTACGTCCACACCGAACCCGCCGTGCTCATGGAAGGGATGATCGGCCCGCACTCGACGCTGGTGGGCAAGAGCTTGGTGGACATCAATTTCCGCCAGCACTTCGGCGTGCTGATCGTGGCGCTACATCGCGAGGGCGAGAACCAGCGCGACAAGTTCGAGCGGATCAAGCTGGAGGTGGGTGACACCCTTTTGCTCGAAGGATCGAAGGAGCGAATGACCGAGCTGTTCGCCAGCGGTGACTTCATCAATCTCAGTGAGGTGAAGCCCAAGACCAAGCCCCAGCCTACCGCACCGGGGTATCGCGCCAGCCGCTCGTGGGTGGCGCTCACGGCACTCGCCGCAGTGGTCGTGCTTGGCTCCATCGACTTCATTCCGTTTGAATGGGTGGCGCTCGGAGCCGCCCTCTTGGTGACACTTGGAGGCTGCCTCAAGAAGGATGAAATTTATGCCGCTGTGGACTGGCCGATCATCATCATGATCCTGGGCACGCTGGGGCTCGGCGTGGCCATGGACAAGACCGGCGCGGCCAAGACCATCGTCCATCACTTGATGGAAGTTGTGGGCACCTGGGACAAGAGCCTGATCATTTCTGCGGTGCTGCTGCTGAGCATCGTGCTCACCGAACTCCTGAGCAATAACGCCGTCGCTGCCCTGCTCACGCCGTTGGCGATCCAGCTCGGTGCGGACCTCGGATGCGATCCACGCCCCTTCATCGTGGCGGTCATGGCCGGAGCCAGCATTGGCTTTGCGATTCCTGCGGGCTATCAGACGCACATGCTGGTTTACAGCGCGGGGGGCTACAAGTTCAGCGACTTCTTCCGCATCGGTCTGGTGATGGACTTGATCTGCTGGGTGCTGGGCTCGATCACGATCCCGCTCATCTGGCCGGTGTGACGAGGCGCATCGCCTCATCATAGACGGCCTCCAGCTTGGCGATCTGCGCGGTGCTCTCGAACTGCTCGCGCACATCCGCAGCAGCGGCCTCGCTCATCGTTGGCCAGAGACCACTGGTGAGCTTCAGCATTGAATCAAAGAGTCCGTCCACATCGCGCTCGGGCACGAGCAGACCAGTCACACCATTGCGCACAGCCTCAGGGATGCCGCCGTGCAAGGTGGCGATCACGGGCAGGCCGGTGGCCATGGCTTCCAGCATGGCGTTCGGAATGCCTTCCTGATTACCATCCTCCGTGATGCGGCTGGGATGGATGAAGAGGTGCGATTCGTGGTAGAGACTGCACAGCGCACCGCCCTTCAGGAATCCGGCAAAGGTGACGTTGTTCGCGAGCCCGAGTTCGTCGCGGAGCTTCGTCAGCGGCTCCAGCAATGGCCCCTCGCCAGCGATGGTGAAATGCGCGGTGGGATTGATCTTCACGAAGCGCGCGAACGCATGGAGTGCATCGTCGAGCCCCTTCTTCTCGATCAGGCGGCAGGCCTGCACGAAGCGCCAGGAACCATCCGTCGGAGTGTTGCGTGCGATCTTGGCAAACTGATCCATCGGAATGCCCGTGCGGTTCACGCGCAGCTTGGATTCCGGGCAGCCGAGTTCACGCAGGCGATCGAGCAGCGAGTTTGATCGCGCGAGCACGAGCGTCGTAGTTTGCAACAGCTCACGCAGGCGCGGCTCGTAGCTGGGATCGTGCGCACGGGCCTGCACATCCATGCCGTGGAAGGACACCACACTCGGCCCCGGCCAGCGCTTGAGGAACGGCAGCAAATGCACGCCCGTGTGCCCGAAGTAAACGTGCAGCACATCTGCATGACGGCGCTCCAGAATCTTCGCCAGCACGCCATACTCGCCGCGATACACGATGGGCGGCTCGCGCTTGATGTATTTGAGCCAGAAGCGCCGGATGAAATTGCTGCGCACGGCGGGTGCCAGTTCCACCGCGCCTTCGGGCATGGGGTAGAGGTCCTCGCACTTGCGCTCCTTCGTGATCACAAAGGTCTGCCACGCCCGCAGTCCCGTGATCTGCCGGTAGATGTGCAGCATTTCCGGTTTCAGGAATGTGGTGCAGTAGCTGGCGACGGTGGGCATAGACACGTCCTCGGGCTCGCGTGATGGCTACATCGTCCCATGCAACGACATCTCGCCGATGCGTTGGTCGAGGTAGTCCTTCAACTCTTCAATGCCTTCGCCATTGTCTGCTGAGATGGCGACGAGCTTGATGCGTTTGAAGCGCTCCTTGAGGCGGGCGATGTTCTCGGCGGCTTCGGGCAGGTCGATCTTGTTGGCAACGATGAACCAGTGACGCTTCGACAGCTCCGTGGAGTAGAGTTTCACCTCGGTGCGCAGCGTCTCGATGTCTGCCACCGGATCACGCCCTTCGCTGCCTGCGGCATCGACGACAAAGATGAGGCTGCGGCAGCGCATGATGTGACGCAGGAAGTCATGGCCCAGGCCGATGTTCTGGCTGGCACCTTCGATGAGTCCTGGAATGTCCGCCATGGTGCCACGGCGGAAGTTGCCAAACTCAATCACGCCCACCATGGGTTGCAGCGTGGTGAAGGGATAGTTGGCGATCTTCGGGCGTGCACCGGAAACGCGCGAGAGCAAGGTGGACTTGCCAGCATTGGGCAGGCCTACAAGGCCGACATCCGCGATGCTGCGCAGCTCAAAGTGGAAGCGACCTTCCTGCCCTGGTGCGCCTTCCTCAAACTCGCGCGGAGCCTGATGCGTGGAGGTTTTGAAATGCACATTACCCTTGCCACCCTTGCCACCTTTGCAGAGCACGAAGTCCTGACCGATCTCCGTGAGGTCGGCAAAAAATTCCGTCACCTCCTCGACCTCGCCAGTCTCTTCGTTGAATCGCTCGACGATGCGGCTGATGCTCAGGCCCGGAGGAACGCGGTAGATGCCATCATCTCCCGAACGTCCGGTCTTTTGGTTGCCTCGACCTCCGTCGCCGTCTTCAGCGACGAGCTTGCCGTTGAAGAAGAAATTGCGCAGCGAGTTCGTGCTCGGGTCCACCCGCAGAATCACATCACCACCACGTCCACCATCGCCGCCATCGGGTCCGCCCTTGGGACGAAACTTGCCACGATGGAAATGCATGGAGCCATCACCACCTTTGCCAGCGCGGGCATACACTTTGATTTGATCGACGAACATGGAGCGAAAAGATGAGGGCTACGGAGTGAATTGAAGTGGGGAACGAACGGCGCGGTGGAGACTTCCAGGCTCTACGCTTTCTGCTCATCACCACCAGCGATGAGCGGCCCATAGGCGGGCTGTTGCAGCAGGTGCTGCACATGGGCCACGAGCGTCGCGGCGGGGATATTTTCCTGCTGGCGATTGTGCAGGTTCTTCACGACCACCTCGGGATACTCGGCCCCAAAGATCAGCGCGCAGCGGGCCTTGGCATTCTCGGCGGCCTGCATCTGCTTGTTCATCTTCGTAGCGCTGAAGCTGTATTCCACGCGCACACCAGCCTCGCGAAGATCCTGCACGGCGCGCAAGGCGTGACCGCGTTGCGCTTCGTCGGCGACAATCACGAAGACATCGGCCCCGAACGCGGCGGCCATGTGGTCCATGATGCCGCGCTGGGCTCCGGGGGTCTTCTTGAGCAGGATGCCCAGCACCACATCGCCCATGGCGAAGCCGGCGGACGGCAGATCGACGTGACCATCGGTCATGAGAGCGCAGAGCTTGTCGTAACGTCCACCACCGGCGACGGCGCGGAGCCCGTGCTTGAGATCGAAGACTTCGAACACAGTGCTCGTGTAGTAGGCGAGGCCGCGCACGATGCTGGCGTCGATCTTCACAAACTGCCAGAGACCACGAGCGGTGAGGTTGGCGCGCAACTCAGCGAAGGCAGGATGATCCTCGTTGGTGCTGTCCATGAAGGCGCGGACGACGCCAAGCGAGAGGCCGATGGCTTCGAGCTTCTGCGAGGTCTCCTCGGGACGGGCGCGCTCGATCTTGTCGATGATCTGGAGGAAGACAGCGGTGTGCTTCTCGTCGATGCCGTTGTCCTTGAGGAAGTCGCTCCAGATCGTGCGGTTGCTCAGGCGCACCGCGAAGTCACCTTCACGAATGCCAAACTCGCGTGTGACATCAATCGCCAGCGCGACCAACTCGGCATCAGCTCCGGTGGAGTCATCGCCGATGATGTCCGCATTGAACTGAATGAACTCGCGTCCCCTGCCCTCCTGCGGCTCCTCGTAGCGGAAGCACGAGCCGATCTGGAACCACTTGATGGGCTTCTTGAAATCACGCTGCCGTGCCGTGACCATGCGGGCGAGCGAGGGTGTCACCTCCGGGCGCAAGGACACCTCGCGGTCGGCCTTGTCCTGGAAGCAATAGAGCTGCCCAGTGATCTCATCGCCACTCTTCTTGCGGAAGAGGTCGGTGCTTTCCAAGACGGGACCCTCATACTCCATGAACCCGTAGCGCCGCGCGACGCGACGCCAGGTGTCGAGGATGTAGTTTCGCATGGCGCATTCTTCGGGGAAGAAGTCGCGGAAGCCTTTTACTGTGCGGAATCCAGCCATAATTCAGGGGGCGTGAGTAGTGCCCCCTGGCCGGGCGAAAGCAAATGAAAAGCCCGGAGCACTACTTCGCCGCCTTGAGCGCCTGCTGGATGTCATTCCAGAGGTCCTCCACATGCTCGATGCCCACCGAGAAGCGCACCACACCATCGGTGATGCCCACGGACTCGCGCACCTCCTTCGGGATGCTCGCGTGCGTCATCGTCGCCGGATGGCAGATGAGGGACTCGATGCCGCCGAGGCTCTCCGCCTGCGTGAAGAGATGCAGCTTGGTCATGAACTTCATCGTCTTCGCCGTGCTCAGCCCCAGGTCCGCCACGATCAAGCCGCTGCCACCGCTCATCTGCTTGGTCGCGATCTTGTATTGCGGGTGCGACTTGAGGAACGGGTAGCGCACCCACTTGATGCCCTTGGTTTTCTCCAGCCGGGTGGCCAGTTCCAGAGCGTTCGCACTGTGCCGCTCCATGCGCAGATTCATCGTCTTGATCCCGCGCGAGACCAGCCAGGCATCGAAGGGCGAGGGCTGCAAGCCGAGCGCCTTCTGGGCAAAGATCATCTTCTCCTGCCACTCGTCGTCATTGCTGCACACGGCACCGCCGAGCGCATCGCTGTGACCATTCGAATACTTCGTGGTGCTGATGAGCGAGAGGTGCGCCCCGAGTTCGACCGGACGCTGGAGGAAGGCCGAGGCAAACGTGTTGTCCACCACCACCGTGGAGCCTGCGGCCCGCGCCAGCTTCGCGATGGCCGCGATGTCGATGCACTTGAGCAGCGGATTCGTGGGCGACTCGATCCACACGAGCGTCGGCTTCAGTTGCTTGATCAGCGGGAAATTCGCATCGTTGGCGAAGTTCACATACTTCACCTTCACGCCGAACTTCTCGAACACCCGGGCGAAGAGCCGGTAGGTGCAGCCATAGACATTTTCCTCGGCGAGGACGAGGTCGCCGCTCTTCAAGGTGGAGGCCACCGCCGTGATCGCCGATACACCGCTGGCGAAGACTGTGCAGTGCTTCGCGCCTTCGAGGGAAGCGAGCGTGTTTTGCAGGTTGCGGAAGTTCGGCGAACCCGAGCGCGTGTAATCAAAGCCGCCCGGGTTCCCCGTCTCGAAGGTCGAGGTGAGATACACCGGAGGAATCACCGCCCCCGTTTGATCACGCCAGTCCTGACCGACGTGAATGGCACGGGTTTCGAAACGAGAATCAGGCGAGAGGGATGAGTCATCTTTCATCACCGCACTTTAGAACGGCCTTCCACTTCGTAAACTGGTAGAACGCGCTCCCGAAGCGATCACCCATGACGTGAGGAAGAGGTTCGCGTCCTCACACGTCTGCAAGCCGAACCACCGCGACTGGAGCCACGTCGCCACATGAGTGGTCATTCGCGCGCCATTCGTTCTCATTCGCGTTGGATAGAAACAGCACCCGAAAGCCTAGTTTCGCGAGCGCTGGCACAGGCTGGCTGCATACCTCCGCCATCCGTTTTGTTCGACCTTATGTTTGTATGATGGCTGATCATTTTCGTGGTAGCCTCGATACAGGTGAAGACGGCGTTGGCACCCATGATTCCCATGAAACGTAGCCCATGAGGTCAAGAAAGTGAGTGAATGCATCCGACGCGGACTTCACTGCTTCCAATGATGTGGCCTCGTCATGGAACAGCGAATCGGTGCGCGACAGATATGATTCCCATGCCTCGCGGAAGCGATGTTGTGAGTCGATAGTTTCCGAAGTGATTGCAGTGCAG
>CAUJJC010000283.1 GCA_963204975.1 Verrucomicrobiota bacterium
CTGTCGATAGGGCCGCAATCTTCTTTGGGAGGGCGGCCACTTGACTTGAGGGGACAATCCTCGTGCTGCCATAAGAGGTGAAGCTCGGAAACACGGACGGCCAGCTTCGCGGTGCTCCAGGGTTATGCAGCACCGGCGAAATACTGACTGGTCTCACGATAGCCTTAGTGCTGCATCCCGACAACATGGCGACGTTGAAGGCCCAAATCACCATCGCGAGGAGAGGGAGGTTGCTTCTCATGGTTTCTGCGAGGGGCTCCGTTACTTGGGCGAACGTTGTATAGCCACACTAAATTGTGGGCGAATCGAATTCGGCCACAGTTTTTTGTGGATTAACAGATAAAATGAAGGCTGAGCGCGAATTCTCGGTGGTGCGGGAAGGACGTGGGTGAAACCGGCAGTGGACAGTGGAAATGGTCTCGATCTCGGTCACGGGCGAAGCCGCTGCCGTGGTCCACCTTGAGTTCCCGCATGTCCAGGCAGGGGCCCTTGGCCTGCCGGTCCCACGGCCGCCTCCTTCTACCGCCGCAGTGTCATGATCAGCTGATTGATCTTGTCGATCAGTTGCTGCTGCTGCGTGGTGTCATAGGCGGGCGCGGGAGAGATCACCAGCATGTCCACCGCGTTGCTGTTGCCGCTCGTCACTTGGAGAATGGACTCGCTCGTGCTGAGGAGAGCAGCGTTGAGGTCCGCCGCACTCACCTCTCCCGTCAGTCCTGTCGGCCCAATCGGCCCCGGATGTCCGTCATTGCCTTGGGGAATGCCGAAGCTGAGATGCACCGCCGCGCCATCGAAGCTCGCCTGCACCGTCGCCATTTCCCCAGGAGTGATCGTCGTGACACTGTCCACCAGCACGCTGGCAAAGGGAGGACCCGGCGGCCCCGCGTCCCCCCTCGGCAGCACGAAGGCGAAGTGCAGTTCCGTTCCCACCACATTCATCGAGATCGCCGGGGGATCACCGGGAGCCCCGGTGGTGACCGAATCCACCACCGCCGAGGTGACGCCCGGAACAGCGTCGATCAGCGACTTCAGACCCGTCAGCTGCGCACGCATCTGCGCAGCGGAATTGGGCGAGTGGTCAGCAGGGAGAGCAGGATCGAAGGGCATGACGGATCTAGGTTATCAAAGCAGAGCGAGGGCAGTGCACGGTCTCCTGGGCCCCCTCGCAGCAGCCCAGGGACCGGCGTGAATCACGCGACCGCCACCGTCACATCCGGGCTGGGCGCGGCCTCGCCGCCCTCATTAGCCGCCACCACACGCACCTTGACCTGCTGGCCGGCAGTGTAGCCCTTCAGGATCACCTCCAGGTCCTTGGCATTCGCCTTGGTTTGCCATTCGGTGTCCACCCCGATGACCAAACTCTCCACACGGAACCGCGTGGCCCGGGTGGCGTAATCGTAGCTCACCTCGATCCGGCCATTGCCCAGGGCCGCCGCCGTCAGATTGGCCACCGGCTCCGGCGCGCTCGGGTTGGCTGGGATATTCAGCCCGAAGGCCTCCCAGCGCGGATCATCCACCGCGATCAGCGTCTCCAGCTCATAGATCAGCCCGCGCACCCGCTTCCGCAGTCCGTCGATCGCCACGGACCGCGCATCAAAGGCCGTGGTCTGCTGCACCTCGGCGTCCGCCACCGCCTGACGGGCATCGGACAAGGCCGTCACCGCTGCATCACACGCGGCCGCCGTGGCCTCCATCTCCGCGCTCTCATTGGCCGGAACCGCTGTGAAGTAAGCCTTCAGCGCCGCCAGCAGGGCGAAGCGCTCGTCCTGAGTGCGCGGCACCGCCGTGCTGCCCGAGGGGAAGCCCGTAGGCTCCCACGCTGCACTCCAGCGCTGGCCGAGCTTCTGGCCCAGGCGCAATTTGCAATTGGTAAGCACCGTCAGCCCAGCCTCATCCGCCGCCTGGAGCGCTTCATAGGCCTGACTCACCGCGTGCTTTTTGATCCCCAGCGCCAGATCGGCCGCCACCAGGGCAGAGATGGCGGCACGGATCGTCGCCTCTTTGTTTTGCAGGATATTGATCGCCACTTCAAGGGTGTGGCAGCCGTCCGCCATGCGGTCGGCCAGGGAGCGAAGCATATCACTATTGTCGGGTGTTGGGTTGGAAGCCATGGTGCGTCGGTTGTAGGTTCGTTTCGGGACAGGTGGAAACACAGGACCCGACGGCTCATCCCAGAAGCCGGAGTCCCAAAAACCTTCATTCCAGTTCATGGGATCGGGTGGGGTTGGAGTGCCAAAACCTGTGGCCCTGGGGCTCTTGATGCCGCAGCCGCGCCCGAAGATTTCGGCCCAGCCACGCCAAGGTCCCCTCCGCCGCCCGAAGATGTCGGCTACGCTTCCCCGGACTCACCCGCCACGCCCGAAATCGTCGGCCCTGGACCCGCACGTTCCAGGACGGTGCCCGAAGATGTCGGCTCCCCTTCACGCCGCTGCTGGTGCGCGCCCGAAGATGTCGGCCCGTCAATGCCATCCCGGTAGTCGCCACCCGAAATCTTCGGCTACGGTTGCCGAGCCTTCCCCTTCCCGCCCGAAATCGTCGGCCCAGGCCCCGCAGGCTCACCGATTGCGCCCGAAACCTTCGGCTACCGACCCCGAGGGTCCTCATCGCCACCCGAAATCGTCGCACGACCACCCGGAGTCTGGTCAAGGTCACCCGAGATCTTTGCTCCAGGCCCACACGGAGGGCATCGGCACCCCCACCGTTTCGCCTCACCCACCCTTGGTTCTCGAATTGCATCCGAAAAATGCGATTCTGACAGCACCTTATGCCGAACCTTTCACATCTATTTCGTAACTGTTCAGCATAACCATCTATTTCAGAGCCATCTAATAAGCCGACACGCCGAGACTCTTGCCACCTTGTTGGCTTATACTGTTGCCAAATATCATGCACATTGATTGGTGTATGATATGACGGGCTTGCCTTCAGTGTCATGAGGCCATCTTAAGATGACCGGCACGGAATGAAAAGGCTCCTATAGGAGCCGATGTTGATCACATACCTTGAGCGCCGCCTCATCGAGTTCGTGAAGCTTCATCCCAAGCGACATGGCCAGACGTTCCAAACGATCTGCTGTGGGAAACTTTTCCAGCGCGAGGATCGACTTCAGCATCTGCCTAGACACCCCCGAAGCCCTTGCCATATCATTGATAGACCACTTCTGTCTTGCCATGGCCACCTCCAACACTACCACCTGCCCCGCACAAATGAACGACCGATGGCGTTTCTGGCATAGCCTCAGCAATGCCACCGGATCTGGGATAGGTCTCGGCTTGCTCTTCATGACAAAAGTCCAGGTGTCAGCTTCTTTCTACACGAAAGCGTGGGGCTTTGTGACGTGAAAAGTGACTTTGAATCGCTTTTTTCTATAAGCATATAGCTCGCTCTAGTATTCAATGGTTGCATTGATTCGTCTGAATGTTGTGCAAACTTATATTTATGCTCAAAGTGAATTATTACTTAGCTAGTAATGGATAATCATTTCATTCAAATAAATGAAGCCATCATGAGAAGGCTTGACTCTAATCATGATTTTATTCATGCCATTTTTGGGGGGGGCCGAGCTGCCGTCGATCCCCTCTTGTCATCCTTGCGACCCTCCACATTCATCATCGCCCCTGTTTCCTTGTGTTGTATCTGGCACAAGAAATCACGCCCTCCCCAAGTCCCCCGCGCCGTCGTCGATGACCGGCTCGAGTCGCGTCCATAGGAGCGCGGACACTTTTGCCCGCATCGAACCCTCAGGCGGCGAATCCGCGAGGTATGAGAAGGTGGGACCAGGGTGTCCGCGCTCCTGTCCACCGCCATTCCCCACGGAGAGACGTCGGTGCTCAAGCGAGCAGACAAGGAACCCGTGGCCGATGGACGAAGGGCGTTCCCGATCTTCATTCCAGACGAAAACATGATGGAGTGCCGTTCGTTTGGTTCGTCCGCCGGGCCTCAAAGGGGCCGGGCGTTCTGATTCTATTACTCCATGAAACACACCACACTCCTCGCCCTGCTGGCTCTTTCGCCGCTGGCAGCTCGCGCAGAACTTCGACTCCCGGCCATCATTGGCGACAACATGGTCCTGCAACAAAAGCAGGCTGGCAAAATCTGGGGCTGGGACAATCCCGGCGCCGATGTGACCGTCGCCTTTGGCGGCCAGACGCTCAGTGCCAAGGCGGATGCCAAGGGCAAGTGGACAGTCTCGCTCAATCCCGGTGCGGCAAATGCAACCCCGGTCTCGATGACGATCAAGGGTTCCTCAACGAAGGAACTCAAGAACATCCTCGTCGGCGAGGTATGGATTTGTTCCGGCCAGTCCAACATGCAGTGGAACGTGGGCCAGTCCCTGGATGCCGACCTGGAGATCGCGACAGCGAAGTATCCGAAGATTCGCCTGATCTCCGTGCCTCAAGTCGGGACGCAGGAACCGCAAGATGACTTCAAGGGTGCCTGGGCTGAGTGCTCGCCTCAGACGGTGCCGGGTTTCAGCGCCGTGGGTTACTTCTTTGGTCGTGGGCTTCATCAGATCCTCGATGTGCCGGTTGGTCTGATCAACAACGCCTGGGGTGGTTCCGCGGCCGAGGCTTGGGTGCGTCGCGATGTGCTGGAGAAAGATCCGCGTTTCAAGATCCTGATGGAGAACACCAAGCGCAACGAGGCGACCCTGACCGCGCCTGATGCCAAAGCGAAGTGGGAGAAGGCGATGGCTGACTGGAAGAAGCGCGCTGAGGCAGCCAAAGCCGCAGGCAAGCCCTTCACCGAGCGTGCTCCGGGTGGACCGGATGGCTGGCTGCGTGGCAATGCGCGTCCTGGCAATATTTACAATGGCGTGCTGCTGCCCACCATTGGCTATGGCATCAAAGGCGCGATCTGGTATCAGGGCGAAAGCAATGCCGGGCGTGCCTATGAGTATGCATCCCTCTTCCCGCTCATGATTCAGCACTGGCGTCAGGAATGGCAGCAGGGCGACTTCCCCTTCTACTGGGTGCAGCTGGCGGACTTCATGGCGGAGAAAACCGATGCCATGCAGGCCACCACCAGCCAGTGGGCTGAGCTGCGTGAATCGCAGACCAAGACGCAGAGCGCGATCAAGAATGGCGGCCAGGCCGTGATCATCGACATCGGCGAAGGCAAGGACATCCATCCGAAGAATAAGCGCGATGTGGCCGAACGCCTCACCCGCTGGGCTCTGGCGAAGGACTACGGCATCAATGTCATTTATCGCAGCCCTGAGTTCAAGTCCGCCACCTTCAAGGACAACACGGCTACGGTTTCCTTCGATACCTTCGGCAGCTCGCTCCAGACCTTCGACACCCAGGAGATCAAGGGTGTGGTGGTGTGCGGCGAAGACAAGAAGTGGTTCTGGGCAGACGCGAAGGTCACGGGTCCAGACAAGATCACCGTCACGAGCAAGGACGTGCCCAAGATCATCGCCGTGCGCTATGCATGGTCCGACAATCCCGTGTGCAACCTTATCAACAAAGAGGCGCTGCCGGTGACGCCCTTCCGCAGTGATGACTTCGAGATGCTGACGAAGCCAAAGCAGTAACTCGCAGAGCTTTCGATTTTCCCCCTGGTGCCCGCTGGTTCGCATGAGCCAGCGGGCACTTTGCATCTTGGGCGCGCAAGAGGTCGCCATAACTCCGTATGTCTGACCATGCCGAGAAGACCAAGCCATGCGCCAGGACACGCAGCACTGCTGGTGCTCGTGATGGCGTGTTGTGCTGGAACGATGGCCGCAGAGCACTGGTCGTTCCAGCCAGTCAAGGCGGTGCAGGCATCGGGTGTCGATGAACTGGTCCAGGCGAAACTTCGTGCTCAGGGGCTGTCGCCTTCACCTTCGGCAGATCGCCGGACGTTGATTCGGCGTGCGACGTTCGACTTGATCGGCCTCCCGCCGACAGCCAATGAAGTGCAGGAGTTTGTTAATGATCAATCGCCTGATGCTTATCCGCGATTGATCGAGCGGCTGCTTGCCTCGCCCCACTATGGTGAACAATGGGCTCGGCACTGGCTCGATGTGGCACGTTACTCGGATGCGAAAGGCTACGTCTATGCCCGTGAGGAAAAGATGTGGGTTCATGCATCGACGTATCGCGACTGGGTGGTGCAGGCGCTCAATGATGACATGTCGTATGATCGTTTTCTGCGGCTGCAGATTGCCGCCGACCAGATGGTGCCAGCCCGCTCGCCTGATCTCGCGGCGATGGGATTCCTCACCATCGGGCGTCGCTTCCTTGGCGTCACGCATGACATCATTGATGATCGCATCGACGTCGTGATGCGTGGCACGCAAGCACTCACGGTCGCCTGTGCGCGTTGCCATGATCACAAGTTCGATCCTGTGCCCACGCGCGATTACTACTCGCTCTATGGCGTGTTTCAGAGCAGTGCCGAGAAGCTGGTGCCCTGTGCTGATGGCGGCAGTCCAGAACTGACCGCGCTGGATCAAAAAAACCGTGACCTCATGAGCAAGCGGCGCGAAGAACAGATCGCCCGCACGCGGTCGCAGGTGCGCGAGCATCTGGAGGCGCAATTGGAGTTGGAGAAGTATCCCGAGGAAGTCTTCGGTCAGATCCTGGACGCGAAGGACCGCAATCCCTTCATCGTGCGCCGCTGGCAGAGCTGGCTGGATCAGCGCAAGAGCGATCCCGTATTCCAGCCCTGGCATGAGTTTCTGCGCAGCAAGCCGGAGGACTTCGTCGCCATCTGGCAGCGCCTGAAGACCACAGGCGATGCGCGTGTGATGAGCTTCTTCCCGCAAGCACCGAAAGACATGCACGAGGTGGCGAGGTGCTTTGCTGAGGCACTCAACAGCAACGCATTGAAAGCGATGCTCGATGGGCCAGCCTCGCCCTGCTGGGTTCCAGACGAGCACATTGCGAACAACGAGATGTATTTCCCCACGAGTGCCGTCGTGGAGCTGTGGAAGGCGCAGGGCGAGGTGGATCGTTTCTTGATCAAGACGAGAAACGCGCCTGCACACGCCACGATTCTAGTGGATCGTCCGATCCCAAGCACACCTCGCGTTTTCAATCGCGGCAATCCACTGACGAAGGGAGATGCGGTGCCTCGTCAGTTCCTCAGCGTCTTTGGTGAGCAGTCCCCCTTCAAGCAAGGCAGCGGACGCTTGGAGCTGGCACAGGCCATTACGAGCGCACGCAATCCCCTCACCGCTCGCGTGATGGTGAACCGGCTGTGGCAGCATCACTTCGGTCGAGGCATCGTGAGCACGCCGAGCGACTTCGGCAAGCAAGGCAGCGCGCCGTCGCATCCCGAGCTGCTCGACTGGCTGGCTCAGCGCTTCATCGACTCGGGCTGGAGTCTCAAGGCCATGCATCGTCTCATGATGCTGTCGAAGACCTATCAGCAGACGAGCACGAGCGATGGTGCGGCGTTGGCGAAAGGCCGTGAGGTCGATCCCGACAATCGTCTGCTGTGGCGGATGAATGCACACCGCCTCACCTTTGAAGAAGCGCGCGATGCATGGCTGGCAGGCGCAGGCAAGCTGGACCTCACCATCGGGGGCAGACCTTTGGGATTGTTCGCGAGCAACAACACGCGTCGCACGATTTACGCTCTGGTGGATCGCGAGAATCTCCCCGCCGTGATGCGCACCTTCGACTTTGCCAATCCCGACCTCTCAATTCCTCAGCGCAGCGAGACGACTGTTCCACAGCAGGCACTCTTCGGCATGAATCATCCCTTCGTGGTGCAACAAGCGCGTGCACTGCTGGGGCAGCCAGAGGTGAAGTCGGACGCAGGCGAGCAACGGGTTCGCGCTATTTACGCACGCCTGTTCCAACGCTTGCCCACTCGCGAGGAACTGACGGCAGCACTCACTTACACTCAACCCATCACATCGCCCGAACCCAGCGCACCCGACCACTCCAAGGCCTGGCTTTATGGTGTTGGCGAGTGGGATGAGGCGGCGGGCAAGGTGAAGAGCTTCACGCCCTTGCCTCACTTCAACGGCTCTGCCTGGCAAGGCGACGAAGACTGGCCCAACAAGACCTTCGGCTGGGCACAGCTGACAGCGACTGGTGGACACCCAGGCAACAGTCGTCAGCATGCGGTGGTGAGGCGTTGGATCGCTCCGATTGAGGGGAAGTATGATATGCGCTCTGTGCTGATTCATGAGCCCAAGGTCGGCGATGGCATTCGCGCCTTCGTGAGCCACAGCCGTCTGGGCAAGTTGCGCAGCACGAGTTTGTTCGGTGACAGGATGTCGCTCGATCTCGATGGCGTCGCGTTTGAAGCAGGCGAGTCGCTGGACTTCATCGTCGATATTGGCCAGGGCTTGAACAGCGATCAATTCCTGTGGTCGCCGATCTTGAAACCCTCTGAAGCTGGCACCACAGGCTCTGGAGGTGATAGTGCGATGGAGGTCTGGGATGCTCGCGCAGACTTCACGGGCGGCGGAAAGTCCAGTCTCACATCCTGGGAGCAACTCGTTCAGGTGCTGATGCTGGCGAACGAGTTTCTGTTCGTGGATTGATCGCGCGAGATCACACGGCGGCCTTGCGACGATAGTATCGAAACTCGATACCCTCGCCTTGGCCGACCACTTCAGGAACTTCGAACAGATGGTCGAACGGCGGGAAGTGAACATCCCCCTCATAAGCCTTCTCGATGTAAGTGAGATACATGCCCGCACACACGGGCAACATCGACTCGAACAACTGGGCACCACCGATGAGGAAGACTTGCTCGTCGTTCTCACACCGCAGCTCGCTGAGGTCGCGAATGACTTCCACGCCTTCCTGTGCCTGCATGGTGCGGCTGAGAACGATGTTGCGACGACCAGGCAGAGGGCGGCCAATGGAATCAAAGGTCTTGCGCCCCATGAGGATCGGATGGCCGAGTGTGGTCTTCTTGAAGAACTTCAAGTCTTCAGGCAGATGCCAGGGCAACGTGCCGTCCTTGCCGATGACTCGGTTGCTGGACATGGCGACGATGGCGATAAGGCGGGCGGGCATGGGTTCGAGTGTGCGGAGATGCTCGCGCTGCGCAACTCATGAGATTCCGTGACAGACGCAAAACGCTGGCCATGTAATGAGCCCACTCCGCATGAAATTCGTCTCCCCTGCCCTCGCACTTCTTGCTTCATCCAGTCTCCTTGCCGTTTCGCCGCAGGAGGAGAAGGAAGCGGAGTTCTACAAGATCACGACCTTCACGACTCCGCAGCAAACAGCGATGGAGGTGGGCAGCATCGAGTTGCTACCGGATCACAAGCTGGCACTGGGCACGCGGCGTGGCGAGGTCTGGATCGTCTCGAACGCTGGGGCTGATGATCCCGCGAAGGTGCAGTATCAGCTCTTTGCCAGCGGACAACACGAGGTGCTGGGGTTGGCCTACAAAGACGGCGCGCTTTACGCGACCAACCGCTACGAGCTGGTGAAGATGATCGACAAGGATGGCGATGGTCGTGCAGATGTGTTTGAGACCGTGTGCGACAAGTGGGGCGTGTCCGGCGACTACCACGAATACGCCATCGGCTCGCGTTTCGACAAGAATGGCGACATCTGGGTGACGCTCTGCCTCACCGGTTCGTTCAGCAGCCAAGTGCCCTTCCGCGGTTGGGCGCTGCGTATCAAACCCGACGGCACCATGGTGCCCACCTGCTCTGGAGTGCGCAGTCCAGGTGGCATTGGTTTCGATGCCGATGGCGAAGTCTATTACTGTGACAACCAAGGACCGTGGCATGGCTCGTGCACGCTGCAGCACCTCGTGCCAGGCAGCTTCCAGGGGCATCCGGGTGGCAACATCTGGTATGATATGGCACCGAACATGGGACCACGCCCAATCGACCCGATCCCCGAAGCCTTCCAGGGCAGTCGCGGTCGCAAAGAGGCCCGCCCTGGCGGAGATCCTGACCGCATGGTGCAGGAACGCGCACGCATCAAGGAACTGCTGCCACCCGCCGTGTATCTCGTGCATGGCAAGATCGGCAACTCATCGAGTGCTATCATCTGCGATCTTAGCAACGGCAAGTTCGGCCCTTTCAGCAAGCAGCTCTTCATTGCCGACCAAAGTCACAGCAATCTCAGCCGGGTGTTTTTGGAAACCGTCAACGGCATCAAGCAAGGCGTGGTGTTTCCCTTCCGCAGTGGTTTCGGAAGCGGTCCTATCGGTGGACGCATGGATGAAGAGGGACGCGTTTTCATCGGCGGCAGTGATCGCGGCTGGGGTGCTCGCGGCGGCAAGCCCTTCAGCTTTGAGCGACTGGACTGGACAGGCAAGGTGCCTTTCGAAGTGCACGAGATGCACGCTCTGGCGGATGGCTTCGAACTCACCTTTACCCACCCCGTGGATGCAGCGACCGCAGGCGATGTGAAGAGCTATTCGATGCGCGCCTTCACCTATGCCTATCGTGAGCAGTATGGCGGTGATGAGGTCGATGAAGTGATTCCTCAGATCACCGCTGCCAAGATGGCGGCTGATGGGACGTCGGTGCGGCTGACCGTTTCGCCACTGACCAAGGGGCACATCCATGAACTGCACATGGACGGAGTGAAGAGCAACAACGGCGAGGCATTGCTGCACGCCGTTGGTTACTACACGCTCAACGAGATCCCGAAGAAGTAAGCCGCCACACGGACTGCTACTTCTTCTTGGAGGGCTTCAATTCCTCAGCAGTCCAGGCCTTGGTCCGGCCAGCGTTGGCAGCACGTATCTTTGCGACCTCGGAGGGCTCCACTGGCGACGCGGTGTGCTCCCATTCGCGGCGTAAGTAGGTGAGGATGCTGGCGATCTGCTCGTCATCAAGGATGGGCAGCGGGGGCATTTCGAGTCGCCATACTTTCGGTCCCACCGTGATCGGACCACCGACGCCATGAAGGATGATTTTCACTGGGATGTCGGATTTGCCCAGCAACCAGTCGGCATCGACGAGCGGTGGAGCGAGCCCATCCAGACCCGTGCCTGATGGTTGATGACAAGCAGCGCAGAGCCCCGCGTAGATGACCTTGCCCTTCTCGAAGCGAGCCTGCTGCTCGGTCGTGAGAGGCACAATCTTCGGTGGTGGTGGAACGCCTGGCTTTCCAGGCCACGCGATGGAGGGTTCGAATGCTCGGACGAGCTTGGCCGCGTCCTTGATCTTTAACGTGTCGATGGAAAGTCTGGACAAGGATGCAGGCTCCGCATCAAGGTAGAGGAGCTTGCGAGGAACGGTCTTCGACTTCTTGTCGAGCGGAGTTCCGGCGATTCCGTTGAGCAAGGCCATCTGGCGTTGGCCGCCAGCGGTTTGTTTGGCGGCAAGATCGAGCAGGCGAGGCACACCAGCTGCACGTCGCTCGTTCATCACGCAGTTGGCAAACATTTGTAGCAGACCGCTGGAGGCCAGAGTGTCCGGTTTGCTTGGAGGCTCCGCCATGAGCTGTTCGAGAAGCTCCAGTTCACGTCCGCGTGCGCCAGTGGCAATTGCGTCGTTAAGCAACGAACTGCCGCCTTTCTTGAGCAGCTTGAGCACGGCCGCCTGTGCTTCGGGAGTAGCTTGGGCGCTGAGTTGCGCAGCGAGGTGAACACGAGCCTCAGCGTTGGGCTCGTCGCTCATTGCCAGCATCTGCGGAAGATGAACCACGGAGGCGAGACGAACGGCGGCGACACGAACCTTGGGATCGGCATCCTTGAGCATTGAAGCAATGATCTCGGGCGAGGTGGCGATGGCCCCCATGCCTTCGAGAGTCCACAGCGCCTGCACCCGGGCCTGAGCGGTCTTGCCTTCGAGTGCGATTTGTTTGATGGCCGGAATGACCGCAGCGTCAGCTCGCTCCACCAGCACGCGCTGGGCCGTGTCGCGGATGTGTCCATTCGCGTGCGCAAGGAAGGGCACGATCTCGGCTGTGGCTCGCGGAAGCTTCACAGGAACCGCCTTGCCACCCTCAGGAACGATGCGCCAGATGCGTCCGAGGTTGATAGGCTGCTCGAGTTTGCGCGCTGTGATGTTGGCTTCGAGATAGTGCGTGAGGAAGGCTTTGTGCTGAACGATTCCGCGAGCGATGTCGGTGATGTAGAGGGCTCCATCGGGGCCGTTGTTGATGTTCACGGGACGGAAACGCTCGTCCGTGGAGGCGACAAATTCGGTCGATGGATATGCATGAGTGCCGGTCACTACTCCGCCCGTTTCGCTGAGCGTGATTCGCTTCACCAACATACCGCAAGGTTCCGCGACAAAGGCGTTGCCGCGCAGCTTGGGCATGAGATCACCGCGATAGATGCAGGGTCCGCACGCTCCCGTGAAGGTGGCGAGACGTCCATCGGGCCGAAGCTGCTTCTCATTGTAACCGCGATTCACCCCTGGGGTGGGAACGACCGGCCAGGTAGCCTGATCATTGACAACCTTGAAGTTGAGAGCGGGCATGTCCTTCACATTCGGATTGCGCAGATACATCTGCGGCGGGAGCAAATCGCAGCGAAGGGCATCGCTGTTGTAGTTGAAGTAACGGCGTCCCCAGTCGTCCTGCGTGAGGCCCCACTGTCCACCACTGCGCGTCGGCTCGGCGATGAACTTGCCAGCCGAATAGCGCAGGCGCTCGGGATGAGCGGCGGACCAGATCCAGTTGTCGAGGCACCAGAGCGCACCATTCGCCATGTGCTCGGGCTGCCCACCGGCGCGTGCGTAGTTGGTGGCGATGATCTCGCTTTTGTCGGCCACACCGTCGTCGTTCGTGTCGTGGTAAAAGGTGAGATTGGGCGGCTCCGAAACAAGGGCACCATCACCCAAAGCCATCACGGCGCGCGGCATGAGGAGCTTGTCCACAAACACGGTGGACTTGTCCATGCGACCATCGCCATCGGTGTCCTCGAGGCGGCTGATGCGGCCCACCGGTTGATCTTCACCAGCGGCAGCCATGTCCTGCATGTAGCCACGCATTTCACACACAAAGAGCCTGCCCTGATCATCCCAACTGATCGCCACGGGCGTCTCGATCATGGGCTCGGCGGCGACCAGTTCCGCGCGATAGCCTGGTGCGACCCGCAGAGTCTTGAGTTCCTCCTCAGGGTTGAGCACGGGCGGCGGCGGGAGATTAAACTTCAACTCAGGCTGCTCAGGCCCCCGGTCACGCTTCTTGGTGGTCGCAGGTGCCGTCGCTTTTGGCGCTTCGACAGCTTGGGCGATTGCAGTGATACCGAGGAAAATGGCGAGACAGAAACGAAGAGGGCGCATGAACGAGGGGGTGAATGGGGATAACGCGACGTGCTGCTGAGGATTTCCTGATATGGCTTAAAAACAGAGCGATGCCAGAAAACAAAAAGACCCGCTGCACACAAGGCGCAGCGGGTCATGATTTGGGATTGCTGGGTGATTAAGCTCCGCTTTCGGCACCCTTGTGACCGAGCTGCTTCACCGCGCGGTTCAGCTGCTCATACTCGATCGGCTTTTTGATAACCGTGAGAGGTCCGAGGGAAAGGATGCGGCTCAGGATCTCACTGTCGGGATAGCCTGTGATGACCACGATAGGGAGGTCAGGATGGATTTCCTTGAGCTGGGTGTAAACTTCATCGCCTGGAATATCAGGCAGCTTGAGGTCGAGGAACACGAAGTCGAACTTCTGTTTGCGAGCAAGGCTGATCGCCTCGGCACCCGAGCCAACGACCAAGCGCCCGAAGCCTGCCTTCTTGAGGAACTGCTTAAAGAGAGCCTGGAGAGCTGGATCATCGTCCACCACCATGACGGTAGGCTGGCCGGATTCTTCTTCCTTGCGGAGAACATCGCGATCCAGAAGGCTGCGCTTGATGCGCCAGCGGCCACCAATCTGCACCGCCGGCAACTGCCCGCGCTGCACGAGGTAATAGACCGTTGGCAGGGGGATGCGGAGGTATTCGGCCGTCTCTTTGACGGTCATGAGTTCGGGTTGTGCGGTGTCGGCCATTGGGTCGGAGTCGTTGAGGTGGGAGTAAGAAAGACTGAAATGAGATGTGGAGCGGAAGCTCCTTGAACCGTTACTTTTGAATTATTATAATCTCAATAACTCAATCGCTCTTTGTTCCGCTCGATATAAACGAGATAATACAAACATTTGCGAAAGCTGTCATAAATGCAACCCAAAAATAGATTTTGTGATAAAAGAATGCAATTCTCTAGATAACCAAGAAGATTCACTGATGTGGATAAATAACAGGCAAACCATGCCGAACGAACTACTCGTGATTTCTGGCAGAAGACAACCAATGTCATGAATTCGCTATAGGTTCCTTCGAACAGGCGAAAAACCATCCACCGCCGACCGAGTGGATGCCCGATCAGGTCAATCGTCCACTCTAGCCGGTAGCAAATCACTCAAGAGGACACGGAAGCCGATATCGGAGGCACGTTTGTCCGATGCCACGGCTCGCCGAAATGAGGCCAGGAGTTCGAGCTGATCGCTTGTCATCCACGAGCCTCCACGGCAGGTGCCGAATGCCTTGGTCGCAGCGTCTTCACCGCCGAAATCGTCCTGCACCCACTCCCAGACATTGCCCGAGAGATCGAACACACCACGCCAGTCTGCCTTGAAGACTCCCACATCAGCGATCCCAGCCTGGCCATCATTGTAGCCCTCAATGCCCTTGGCACTGCCTCCAGATGATTTTGCAGCGGCTTGATCGAAGAGGTTGCCCGGCTTGGGCACAGGTGGCCATGAGAAGCCCCAGGGATAGATACCGCCCACGCGGAGATTTCGCTCGGAGGGCGAATCCCCCTTTTCACGAGGAAGGTTGGCCGCCATGCTCCATTCGTCATCGAAGGGCAGCCGGTAGCGATGTTCGCCTTCGATGATCTCAGAGGCCTGCTCTTTCTGAGTCAACCAGGCGCAAAAAGCTTCAGCTTCGGCGCGACTGACGAATGTGACGGGCTTGTCCAAATCGGCGGCTGCTTCGAGCTGGCGCTCGGGCACCATGGGGAGCTTCTGATCGATGACGAACTCCCTGAAGTCGCGACGCCGCACCTCGGTGGCACCGAGCATCGAATTCCCCAGCGGCACGAGCTTCATTTTCAAGGTGTTCTCCCACACCTTGCCGAAAATCACGGCGCTGATGTTCTTCAGCTTCACATCGAAAACCCTGGACTCCCCTTGCTTGAGGGTGCCTTTGACGACCTCATTTTTGTAACCAGGATAGCGCACTTCAAACTCGTATTCCCCCGCCTTGACCTTTGGCAGCGTAAGCGGTGTGGAGCCTAGCAGCACATCGCCTTCGAAGACTTGGGCGGGCGAAGGTGTGCTCGACAAGGCGAGCCTCCCAAAGGGCACCTTGACGATCTCGCAGACAAAGGCTGACCACTCGGGATGGCTGGCTTGCATGGCGAAGCCCCGTTTGGAAGCCGGTCCGTAGGGTCGCCACGAGCATTCCAGATCATCCGGCAGCCGCCCGGCCTTGCGTTCCCGCTTGGTCATCCAATCGCAAAAGGCGGTGGCATCAGCCTCAGGAACCACGACCGCGTAGAACTCGGGCTTGGCCTGAGGGTCTTGGATCTTGATCATGTCGCCCTCGAAAGGACGCATCTCGGCCTCTAGGAACAGATTGAACAAAGGCAGGTCCACAGGCAGGTCGGCCACATGGCGGTCCTTTTTGAAGGAAAACCACCCAGCCGAGAGGCTCCGCCACGGATTACCCGGTTCAGGCAGCAGTGATGGGGGCGGTGGTTTTTGGGGTAGGTCGATGTGGTAGGTCCACTGTTCTTGGTGTTTGAGGGCGGCCCAGCCTCCTCCAGAGACGCAGCTCAGAACGAGGAAGACAGCTGCTTTGCCCAACATGCGGCGGGCTTTTTGAATCAAGGTGGGTGGCTGAATTTCCGTGACCCGCCTCAGCGCATCGGCAAAGGTCGCACAGGTCTGGAATCGCTCGTCCAAATCGGGAGCGCAGGCCTGGCAGATCACCCGGTTCAAGTTCACCCAAAACGGCCACTCGGTTTCATCCAGGTTGTCCGGCACCTCGGGGAACTCCATCCGGTCCTTCCCGGAAGTCATTTCGTAAAGCACCTTGCCCAAGCTGTAGAGATCGGCCTGCGGTGTGCCGGGACCTTCCGGCGGCACGAATCCCTCGGTGCCCACGAAGGACCGCTCGCCCGAGACCGCCACCAGCCCGATGTCGGCCAGCTTGCACACGCCCCCGCAGTAAATCACGTTCGAGGGTTTGATGTCGCGATGGGTGAGGCCGTGCTCGTGCATGTAGTGCAGGGCATCCGCGATGAAAGCCCCGGCTTCCTGGCAGAAGTGCAGGTCCAGACGCCCGTGCAGCTTCATATCAGAACTCAAGGTGCGCGGGGAATAGATCGTGAGATCGTCAATGTGTGGCCCGGTCACCGCATCATCGGCCAACTCCATCACATAGTAATAAAAGCCATGCTCCTCGTTCCATCCGACGTGAAGGATGTGGACCAGTCCAGGATGGCCACGGGAAATGGGCTCGAACTGCTGGATGCCTTCGAACTCGCGATGGAAGGTTTTCTCCAACTCAAAGTCCTCCCGCCACACGATCTTCACAGCCCGAAGCGCGCCCGTAATGCTCTGCGCCAGCCAGACCTCGCCATACGCTCCCGATCCAATGCGACGAATGAGGTGATAATCCGGCACCTGCACGCGATCCCGAAAGGAGGCCAGCTTCGCCGTAGCTGAGCCGGGAGCTGGATGCACAGACACCTCCAGGCGCTCCACTGGCTCTTCCACCACCGCAGCATCCTCCCGCCAAGCCGGAGACTCGGAGGGCTTGGGGCCTTTGGGATGCAGTTCGAGGTCGGGAGGCATCTGGAAAAACGATAACAACGAATCGCCGGAGTAAAATACGAACTATGCCGGACGTCTGGCAAGCCAATCCAAGAGTCCTGTGAGGTGTTCCCAACGCCGAATGCCCACATCCACGAGAAAGAGGAGCAGCAGAGCGATCACCAGCGGCGGCCACAATTCAATAAACTGCGTCGTTTCATCCTTGCCGAGATCGGGCACCTCACCGGCCTTGAGCATCTGGCCACCCGTGAGCTTGGTTGCCTCGGCTAGCAGCTTCTCGTTCACCGTGCCCAGGCTCGCCTCGCTCGCCGGATGATGCACCAGCCCCGCCGCCACCATGTCGGCCCCGGATTGCGCCCGCACCAGATACACGCCCGGCTGATCGGGGCGGAAGCGCCCTTCATACAATCCAGGACCGCTTTGGCGCAGCGGCATTTGCGCCACTGGTTTGAGAGGCGCGCCCAAGGCATCTGCCGCAACGAAAAAGACCTCAGCCGTCACGCTCGCATCGTTCACCCGGCTCGCTGCATCCTCCATGAGATCGACTTCCACCTTCGCCTCGTCGCCCATCATCTCCGTGCGAATATCCATCCGCTGGCCTTGCGGTGGACGTGCGGTCTCGCGCAGCACCTGCCCCCAGAACCGGCTAAAACCCGGCCAGCGGCTGATCCAAAGTGAGGCCCAGCGGCTCTTCGAATCGCTCGTGAAGGCCGTCACCTTGCCCAGCCCAAACCGCCAATGCGCCAGCAATGGATCGCCAGCTTCCGTCACCACAGGCACCTGCGCCGTCGCTTTGCGGATCGTCTTCACATAGCCCAGCAATGCTGGTGCATCTTCCAGCGTTTTGAAACCCGCGAGCATGGGATGCGGCTCCACGAGAGTGGCCTGAAAAGGTTCTTCACGGATCATCCGTCCCGTGTGCATCAAAGTGTCCTGAGTGAAGATGCGCGTGATGCTCGCTACGTCGGTAGTCGAATATGACTGACCTCCCCCCGAGGCTGCGATTGCTTGCAAGAGACCCACGAATGAGCTTTTGTTGATGGCCATCGTGGAGACCGTCATTCCCTCCGCGCGACATTGCGAAGCCATTGCCTCATAGCCCGAGCCCGATGTTTGGCCATCGGTAAGGATGATCATGTGTTTGATGCGCGCCTTCGTTCGCTGGAGTTGCTCACGCGCTACGCGGAACGCGGGCTCCAGGTTGGTGCCGCCACCTGAGGCAAGCCCGGCGATCTGCCCTGCGATGGCTGCCGTCGATGTGACACGCGTCATCGGTGTCACCACATGAGCTTCGGAGTCAAAGGCAAAGACGCCGATGCTATCATTGCGCCCCAGCACCTCGGCGGCTGCCACGGCTGCGCTTTTCGCAGTCTCGAGCTTTTCACCCGCCATCGAACCACTGCGATCCATCACGATGGCCAGGGCGGAGCTTTGCTTTTCTTCCTCATCAGGACTCTTCAACCTGACTGGCAAAGCCTCATCAATCGGGGTGCGATAATAGCCGCCAACGCCGAAACTGTTGGGTCCACCAATCATCACAAGTCCACCGCCCAGCTTGTCCACGTAGTCGCGTATCGCCGACATCGAGCCCTCACCCACTTGTCGAGCCGCAATGTCTGAGAGCACCACGCCATCGTAGCCAGCCAGCTCTTCGAGCGACCGAGGCACCTGGCCCGGCCCGCGCACCTCCATTTGGATGCCCTCCTTTTCCATGGCTTGAACAAACACCTGTGCTTCCGCAGGCTCACCCTCGCAGAGGAGAAGTCGCAGCCGCCCGCGCACCTCCACGATGGCGAGGGCATCATTGTTGCCTGGCAACGAATCGCCTGCGAAACCTTCCACCACAGCCCGATACTTGTAAGTGTTCCTCACGGGTGGTGTGCGCGTGAATGCCATCTGCACGGTCTTGCCTTCGATGAGGTCGAGCGGTTTGCGTTCCACCTCGATCCCGTTCTCGAAAAGCCTGATGCTCCCCTGCCCGCTCATCGTGCATTCGACCGTCGCCGTCAGGCGCAACGTCGCCCCTTCATGCAGTCGCACACGGCTGGGAATCAGGTCACGCACCCGCACATCGGGCTTGCGCGGTCCAGCCACAGGCAAGGCATGAAGATGAATTCCAGCCACGGCAGCCTCACGCGCTGCGGTGAGCAAGCTGCCGCGTGTCTCATGCCCATCGCTGATCAATATCAGGTGTCGGCTGGTGCCCGCTGGAAACAAAGCCTTCCCAAATTCCACCGCTCCCTGAAGATGCGTCTGTGAACCATGAGCCGACTGCCACTGTGCTCGCTCTGCACGCGATGATTCACCAGCGATCAGCGCCGCCTCATCGCCCATCGCGATGACTGCGGTCTCCACACCACTTCCCAGACGAGACCGAAGCCCAGCCGCTTGATTCAAGGCCTCACTCAATCCAGGTTCACCAAGACTCTGCGAATGATCAACGACCATCACCACGGCTCTGCGATCCGATTTGACCACTCGCGCCGGTCCAGCGAGCGCCAGCAACGCCAGCAAAAGCAAGCTCGCTCGAACCATCAGCAAAGCCTTCTTCCGCATTCCTTCCATTGGATGCGCCGATTGGTTTTCAATCCACAGCAGCAACGCCAGCAATGGCACCGCGAGCAGCAAGAGACGTGGCGACTCCCAATCCATATCCTACAAGACCTTCGACGTTAAAGGTGGTTGGGAATGCAAACGAACAGCGCGCATGAATCGGTAATGGCCACGATTCTATCGACTCCGCGAAAACTGTCACTCTCGAAAACAGTCTGCGAAGATGACGTCCAGAGCCCCTTTCTTTGTTCTGGTGAACTCTCTGGCTTGTGACGAGCGAACATGAAGAAAATAGATTTGGCGATCAACGTGACTTGAGAATCTATGATCTGATTTTAAATGCACTGCGTCACATGCTTTTTGCTCCGCTGAACATTCAAGTCCGGCCAAGGTTGTGAACCCGCTAAGAAAATGACGAGGTGCATCTTGATAATAGGGCTGGACGTTACTGGCGAAAATGTGAATGCTTTCTTCAAATAACTCCTCCCAAAGTGAACGGCGATTCACGGACTCCTGACTGCCAAAGTCTTCCTGGCCCTAGCAGTGATCGCCGGAAAACACCACTTACCCGCCTTCATGGATAACTCAGAAAACCTGCCGCTGCACAATGCCGAAACCGGCGAGCGGCTGAGCTTTATTATATGTCGCAACAGTCATGGAGTGGAATTGAGAGGCACGCTGCACCGGCTCACGCGTCATCTTGCCGTCTTCGAAGTCTATAACCCCTACAGCATTGTCCAGCTTTCGGAAGTGCTCTCGGGCTTCCGCATCATGATGAACGAGCGCATGATCTACAGCGGTCGCGCCATCATCGCGAACTTGGTGAACACTGGCATCATGCTGATCTGTGAGGCTTCGCTCACAGAAGAAGGCTGGATCGACGTTGGCATCTTCTCGCCCCTGCACTCCAGGGACCGGCTTCAAAGCGATCTCAGAGAGTTTCTGCGCGAAACCGAAAAGACCTATCGAGTGCTGCCAGAATTCAAGATCGTGGTGGCGGACATTCACATCCTTTTGTCAGACTTACGGCGATGGATGGAGCAGGTGGAGTTGAGCATGAGATCGCTGCCTCCGGTGGAGCGCATGGATGCGGAGAGGGAAGCGATGGTTGATCTTCAGGGGCCAATCGTTCCGGCAGTGATGCCGCTGATGGTGAAGTTTGAAGCCTCAGCAGATGCCATCCCTGAGGATCTCCAGCCCATCCATCGCAGTTATGTGAAGCGGCAGCTTCATCCACTTGTGTTGTGCGCTCCGTTTGTGTATCGCACCTATCATAAGCCCTTGGGTTATGCAGGCGACTATGAGATGGTCAGCATGATGCTGCGCGACCCCTATGAAGGCAGCACGATCTTCGCGAAAATCTTGAACCGTCTCTACCTGGAGATTCCCCCGGTCCTCGCTCACAGAAATCGTATCACCTATCTCACTGAGCAACTGCACCACGAGTGCCTGCGAGTATCTCATGAGGAGCGCATGGCACGAATCTTCAACCTGGGCTGCGGTCCAGCGCAGGAGATTCAGAACTTCCTCAGTCTTCACGAAATCAGTGATTTCGCCGACTTTCATCTGCTCGATTTTAACGACGAAACTATCACCAACACGTCGAGCAACCTGGAGGAAATCAGAGAGCGCCATCGTCGCAAAGCGCAGTTGCGACTGGAACGCAAATCGGTGCAACAGGTGCTAAAGGAGCACGTCCGTCCGGCTCCTGGAAGCCAGCCGAGGCAGTATGACGTCGTTTACTGCGCGGGCTTGTTCGACTATCTCTCCGACCGTGTCTGCAAACGGCTCCTGGAAATCTTTTATGATCTGGTTGCACCAGGCGGTCTCGTCATTGCCACCAATGTCCATCCCAGCAATCCCTGGCGGAACTGGATGGAATACCTCGCAGACTGGCACCTTGTTTACCGCGATGAAGAGCACTTCCTTCGTCTTGCACCTGAGCGAGCCCCCCGTGAAGCGATCTCAGTGATCGCCGATCCGACAGGCGTTAATATCTTCCTCGAAATCCGCAAGCCAACTCATGGTTGAATCGCCTCCATCGACTCGGGAGAGCCTGGAGGGCGACTTCCAGGACTACGAGAAGGACATCCGCGTGCGGAACTACCGGATGTGCGGCGTGCTGGCGATGGTCTTCATGCTGATCGGGTCGTCCCTAGACTGGATCGTTTATGGCGAGGCGGGAGTGCGCGATTTCATCGGGATACGTTTGGGCACAGCCGTGGTGCTGGGGATCATTCGAGTGCTTCTGGGGCGTGAGTGGGGCAGGCGTTTCCATCGTCCGCTTGGCATCGCGATGGCCATGCCGCTGATCATCTCGATGGCATGGATGATCTATGCCAAGAACGGCTCCGAATCCCCCTACTATGCCGGTTTGAATCTAGTGATGCTCGGAGCTGCCGTGCTCATGCATTGGCAGCTCGCAGACAGTATCATTGTCGTCTTTCTCACACTCACCTCCTACTTCATCGCGTGCTTCGCCAATGATCAGCCGATCAATCGCGCCGTCTTCTTCAACAACGTCTATTTCCTCTTCGTCACCGGTGTGTTCACCACCGCGGGCACTTGGTTTTACAACACCATCCGCTTCAGTGAATTCCAGCTCCGCAACGACCTCGACAAGAACCGCTCCGAACTCGAATCCGCCAATCTCAAGCTTGCGGACAACTACGCCAAGCTGCGCGATCTCGACGAGGTGAAGAACCGCTTCTTCGCCAATATCAGCCACGAACTGCGCACGCCGCTCACGCTGCTGATCGCTCCGCTGGAGCGGCTGATGCAGAAAGCGGGTGCGCTTAGCGTGGAGGATCAGCGCGATCTGCTCGCCACGATGCAGGGCAATGCCATGCGATTGCTGAAGTTGATTAACGACCTCCTGGCGCTAACTCGATTACAGTCAGGCAAGGTCAATGTGAAGACACATCGCCTCAACGTGCCAGAGTTTTTCCGAGGCATGGCCGAAGCTGTTCAGGGTGTGGCACACGACAAGCATTTGACCGTTCAATCAAAAGTGGCCGAGGACTTGGATTTGATCCAAACCGATCCCGAAAAGCTGGAGCGCATCTGCCTCAATTTGCTGTTCAACGCGATCAAGTTCACTCCCGAGGGGGGCTCAGTGGCGATTGAAGTTACGAAGTTGGATACATGGCTGGTGATCGAAGTGCGCGATACTGGCATCGGGATTGATCCCGCGCATCTGCCTCACATTTTCGGACGTTTCTGGCAGGCCGATACATCGTCGAATCGTAAGTTCCAAGGGGTTGGCATCGGTTTGGCGCTGGTGAAGGAATTCGCAGAAGCCATGGGTGGTTCGGTCGCCGCTACGAGCGCTGTTGGAGCGGGCACGACGATGACTGTTCGTGTGCCTTTTGTAGCTGCTGCAACGATGACCGTGGATCAGAAGCCCGAAGGTGTGGCCGATGATGACGACTGGCTGGGCGGTATGCATCGCGAGGCAGCGCTGCACTCGACCACGATTCACTATCACGATGATAAGGTGCCCGCGTCACCCAACGGTGCGCACAAACCGTTGCTGCTGGTGGCCGATGATGAACCTGATATGCGCCACTTCCTCAAGGTGCAGCTTGGTGAGCAGTTCGAGGTGATCGAAGCAGCCGACGGGAAACAAGCAGTGGAGATGGCTCTCGCCCGCTCGCCCGACATCATCTTGTCCGACATGATGATGCCCGAGAAAGATGGGCTCCAGGTGTGCCGCGAACTGCGAGCCAGCTCAGTGACTCGAACAACACCCATCGTGCTGCTAACCGCTGAGACTGATCCTGCCAAACGCATCGCCTGCCTGTCTGCCGGTGCCAGTGACTTCCTCAACAAGCCCTTCTCCATGATCGAGGTCATGGTGCGTCTGCGGAACTTGGTGGAATCCTCTCTCTACCAACAGGCCCTCGCCACTCAAAAGGTCCAGTTGGAAGCCGCGCTCGTGCAGGTGAAGGAGACTGAAGTGCTCCTCGTGCGGAATGAAAAACTCGCCTCCCTGGGCCGCATGAGCGCCGGTTTGATTCATGAGATCAACAACCCGCTCAACTACGCACGTCAGGGGCTTTACCTCCTTCGCGACAAAGCCCGGTTCCTTTCGGGAGCGGAGCATCACGACTATGTCGATACGCTCAAAGATGTGGAGGAAGGCATCGACCGCGTCGTGCGCATCGTCTCCGATCTGCGCGGCTTCACACGTAACACCGAGGATCGGACGGGCAGCTTCGATCTCTCCGAGGTCGTTCACATGACGGGTCGTTTCTTCGCCCATGAGTTTAAGGACGGCATTCATCTCACCGTCCAGATTCCCGACGGCCTCTGTGTGCGAGGCGATAGCAATCACATGGTGCAGGTGCTCACGAACCTCATTCAAAATGCCATCGACGCCCTGAGGACGAAGACTTTTGTCAGCCCAGATCTTCCTACCATCACCATCAAGGGCATCGCCGCTCCCGAGACGGTCACAGTCTTCATTCGTGATAACGGTCCTGGTGTGCCGGATGACATCAAAACCAAGATCTTCGATCCCTTCTTCACCACCAAGGATGTGGGGGCAGGCATGGGCCTGGGCTTGGCGGTGTGCCATCGCATCATGACCGAGCACGGAGGCCGTATCGACATGAGAAGCGAGCTTGGGCGCTTCACCGAATTTGTTTTGGAATTTCCCCGTTCATCTGCAATAAATACTATTGAATAACCTTAGCCGCTCACAGCTATGCAATACCAATACGATCTCAAACGCTATGCCGTCCTCTACGTCGATGACGAAGAGATGGCGCTCAAATATTTTGAGAAGGCATTTGGTCGCGAGTTCCGAATCATGACGGCCATCAATGCCGCCGATGGTCTCAAGCTTATCGAAGAACGAGGGGACGAGATCGCCATCCTGCTAACCGACCAACGGATGCCAGGCGAGAAGGGAGTCAAACTGCTGGAACGCGCCCGCACTCTGCGCCCACGCATGGTTCGCATGTTGATCACGGCGTATGCCGACTTCGGAGTCACTGTGGATGCGGTCAACATGGGCAATATCTTCCGCTACATCTCGAAGCCTCTTCAGGTGGAAGACATGATGACCACGCTGCGCCGGGCCATGGAGTTCTACATGGTGCAACTGGAGCGCGATGAGCTGCTGCGTGAGAAGCTCTCCTCTCTCCAGAACATGTTGATCACCGACCGTGTGATCAGCCTTGGTGTATTGGCGGCGGGCCTGAATCGTCAGTTGTCCAATCCGCTCCAGGCTGTGCAGCGTTTCCTTCAGCTGACGCCTGGACGCCTTGAGCAGGGCAGCACCGATTGGGAAAGACTTCGCGATCCCGCATTCTGGCGGGATTTCCATGGCTTGGTCGTCAAGCAAGCCTCCCGCATTTCCGCACTCCTCGGTGAATTATCGCTACCCACCGCGAATGCACCGAAGGCGGCGGATGTGGTCGATACCGGAGCGCTTTTCGATACGATCACG
>CAUJJC010000284.1 GCA_963204975.1 Verrucomicrobiota bacterium
TCCTGCTCGCGCAGCTTCGGGTTCTTCTTGCCCACGGTCGGCGGAGCCTTGCCTGCACGCACATCCGGCTGTGCCTGCGTGCCCAGCACGGGGAAGGTCGCACGCTCAGGGCTCTTGTTGAACTGCGAGAACTTCATCTTCCCGAGCAAGCCCTTATCCTCGCGCGTGTAGAAGCGCTGCGTGTTGGACTTCGGCTGCTGCGTGCTCTTCGCCATCACCTCGCGCAACGCATAGTCCGCCGCCGCCAGATAACGCGCCATCTGCACGTGCGACACATCGAGCGCGTCGCCGATCTTGTTGAAGCGGTTCGCCTCGCCGTCCTCCGGCAGCTTGTCTTTGATCTGCAACCACGGCGCATCGAGCAAATCGCGCAGCGTGTTCTCATACTCGTAGCGGTTCATGCGCCGCCACGTCGTGCGCCCCTCGCGATCAATGCGCTCATTGTCCGCTGCGATCAGCGGCTGCGCCAGATCACCGAGAAACGCCTTCACACTCGCCGCCTCCGGCTGCGCCTTCTTCTTCGGCGGCATCTCGCCCTCGCGCACGCGGTCATGGACCTTCACCCACGCCGCGAAGGTCTTGGTGTCGGTCAGCTCAAACTTCAGCGCCGTGAGGTCGAGATTGCCTTTCTTCATGTCAGCGTCATGGCACTCGATGCAGTGATGGTCGAGGAAGGCGGAAGCACTCGCCGGCAGCGCGGCGTGGGCGAGCGACGTGAAGGCGAGAAGGACGCTGAGGCTGGCGAGACGGAGCATGGGGGTTGCGCTCTGTAACGCAGGCGCGGTGGGGCTTCGAGCAGAGAAGGTGCGTTGTGAAGCACGGGTAATTTTCACACGGGAGTTCGTTCGTCATTCCCCGGTCCTTTGCTTTGCCGCTTGCAACATTATGTGTCGGACCTCACAAACTGCGTGCTGGCTTCCTTGTGCTGACATGTAAAATGCTTCTTGGGGATAAAAGGAGCGATTTATACAATCCTGATAAAGTTGGTTTCGTTTCGCCGAATCAGTGGCCCCAAACTTAATTAGGACCTCATCGAAATCATTGGCTTGACCACTCAGCGCCACAATTTGGGTTGCACGTAACGGAGCTACCAAGATGACCTCATGCTGCCTATTCCCAATAGCGTTCAAAGCTTTTGCGTGTTCAGGATAGCGCTCAGTGAAGTCAGAAACGGCTGACTGGAAATCAAGGTCCCCATACAACGACACCAAATTCAAAACGACTTCTGATGGGCTGGGTGGATGCATGAATATCGCTTCTCCAAACGTGCCGACCCGATATACTGTGTCCACCACGAAGTCTTTCGATAGCGGTTGTAGTGCGCAGCGAGCATTCCTGAGGTGCCATAGTATGATTGCTCGAAAAGCCTCGCTGCTTCAAAGTCGCAAGGCGGCAACTGCTTTGGCAACCTTGGCAAGATCATGCTGAATGAAATGCCTCGTCGGAATAGCTTTCCGCAATCAACGCATTGCTCATAGACGCGCCATTGCTTGTTGGCTGTCAGCCAAGATCGGTGTTCCCGTTTTTCGTGCTCGCATGGAAACCAGCAAGCCATCACGGCCTTGAAGTCTTCGAATGGAAATGGAGGCTTCTCGATCAACATCGGTGGCTGTTTTTGTTGCTTGAGCATGACCAGCTTCACCAATTTGTCAGCCTCATTATCGCCATACTAAGCCTGCATCCCAAGCCGGAGGCTTGAGAGACATTAGCCGGTCGGTGGAGCGAGCCTGAGCGAGCGCAACCACCGGTCACATGCGTTCATGATCCGGTGCCAACCGGTGACATCGCAGCAGCCAGGACTCACCAGCAGCGCCCTCGTGGAGCATCGCCAGCGAAGCGTTGGGGATGGCGCTCTGGATAGCACCAGGTCCCAATGGTGTCCTCGGTTCGCGCCTTCCTGTCGGTGATGCCTACCGGTGGTTCCGTTGCGTCGCTCCGCGACTGCACTTCACCGACCGGCTAATAGCTTTCAAGCCTCCGGCTTGAAACCACGGGAGGGCATCGGTTCATCTAGGCCAAGCAAGGTAGCGAGGCCTCGCAGACGCCTCGTGTCGGAGCCACCATCTCCGTGACCCCGGCGGGCATGAGCGTCAGGATCATCTGGGGATCAGGCATTCAGCAGCGCCAAGGGCGCGAGAGTCGATAGCCCAGGCCGCTGCGAGTCTCAGCGAGCGAGGCCTGGGACAGGGCAGGACGTATCATGAAAAGCGAACCCAGGACAAGGCCACGTCCAGCGCTTGTAGAAGCGTTCCCGTAGCGCAAGGCCACGGTCAGCGAGGCGTGAGGTGGGCGCTTCTGCAAGCGCACGGCTTCGCTGTGATCTTGGGTTCGCGCCTCCTCGCTGCGCGGATGACCCCAGGGCTTGCTCGCTCAGGCTCGCTGTGCCCTGGGCTCTCAAAGATCGCGCCATTGGCGCTTCTGAATGGCGATGGAGCTTTACCTGACGCCGCCTTTCCCTGAAGGCTGAAGGACGCTCGCTCCCGGCGCGGGAGTATTCTGTCGATCCCAATGACCTGCACCTGATGTTGATCAATGGGCCATCCCGTGGAATGTGCAGGCCTCTCCATCCTACATGACCAACGACCTCGCCACCATACTCATCGTCGATGACGAGAAGCACACGCGTGACGGCTTGCGGCTGTCGCTGGAGGACGACTTCGATGTGTATGTGGCCGCGGATGCGGCGCAGGCAATGGAGGTGCTGAAGAACGAGCAAGTGGATGTGATGCTGACCGATCTGCGCCTCGGTGGCGACGATGGCATGAAGCTGCTGGAAGATGCGCTGCGGATGCCAAAGCCGCCGGTCTGCATCATGATGACGGCGTATGGCAGCGTCGATACGGCGGTGGAGGCGATGCGGCGTGGGGCGTATCACTTTGTCACCAAGCCACTGAACCTGGATGAGGTGGATCTGCTCATCAAACGCGCGCTGCGCAACCGCAAGCTGGAGACGGAGAACGTTGCGCTGAAGAAGCAGGTCGAGCGCAAGTATTCTGTGCAGGGCATCCTCGGGCAGGCCGAGGTGATGAAGCCAATCCTGGAAACCATTGAGCAGGTGTCCCCCACACGCGCCACGGTGCTGATCGAAGGCGAGAGCGGCACAGGCAAAGAGCTGGTCGCACGCGCCATTCACAACCTCAGTGGACGTCCGCCCTCAAAGCTGGTCGTGGTTCACTGCGCGGCGCTTTCGCCACAGTTACTGGAGAGCGAGTTGTTCGGCCATGAAAAGGGAGCCTTCACCGGAGCCAGCGAGAAACGCATTGGCCGTTTTGAGCTGGCCGATGGCGGCACCCTGGTGCTCGATGAGATCGGTGAGATCGACGCCAGCACCCAGGTAAAGCTGCTGCGTGCCCTGGGCGAGCAGACCATCGAACGCGTGGGCAGCAACAAGCCGATCAAGGTGGATGTGCGCGTGGTGGCCGCAACCAACAAGGACCTCGCGAAGATGGTGGAGGAGGGCAAGTTCCGCGAGGATCTCTACTGGCGCTTGCGCGTGGTGACGGTCCACATGCCGCCTCTGCGCACCCGCAAGAGCGACATCCCCATCTTGACCGAGCACTTCCTCAAGGAGATGGCGGAGGCCAATGGCAAGGCCGCCAAGCCGCTCGGTGATGATGCGCTGCCTGCGATGATGGCCTACGACTGGCCGGGCAATGTGCGCGAACTGCGCACCGCCATCGAGCACGGCGTGGTGATGAGCAACAGCTCACGCGTGATGCTCAAGCACCTGCCTGCCTATCTCTACGGTGGTGGCTTTGCAGCCCCTCGAGTGGCCGGACAAAGCAAGGGCACGAGCATTCCCGCCATCGACCTAATGCCGCCTGATCTGAACCTGGAAAAGATGGAGCACCGCTTCATCGAGGAAGCCTTGCGCCGCACCCACAACAACCGCACTGAAGCCGCTGAACTCCTCGGGATCAGCCGTCGCACCATGCAGCGGAAAATGGCGGAGATGGACCTCTTGATTCGGAAGCGGAAGAGCGAGTGATCGCTCAAGGTTTCTCCACGCGGAAGTGCTCGGCAAGGGTGCGCCCTAGCGCCTCCATCGCGGTGACCAAGCTGGCGGAAAACGACTCGTCCTGCGTATGCTCCACGACTGTCGCGACTCGCTGGGCCAGGGATTTGCGAGGGTTGTCGTGCTCGCTGCGGTTGAGTAGCAATTCGATGCTCGCCACCGATGCGCGCACGTCGTCGATGCGAGCGCGTGCATCGTTTTCATCCACCTTGCCCGCCGCGACTTGCTGAAACTGCCGGCACTCAAACGCACGACACCGCGTGGGTCGATGGGCATAGATCTGGCAAAGCGAACCACACAGCGCGGCGCAAGGTTGGTGGAAGAACTGCCGCTTCTTGATCTTCAGCCCACGAGCGCTCAGGGCGGCGATTTGATCCGCCGGTTGCAGCACCACCTGATCGAACAGCACACCATTGCAACACAGCCCGCAGTCCAGGCACAGTCGTTCGGCGGCTTGTTGGATTGGGGACGGCATCACGCAATGCAAAGGAGGTCAGAAGACTTTTAAGACGATGAAGTTTCGTGTTGGAGTGGTGACCAGAAAGACCTGGGTCAACAATCCCTTCCCATCACCGATTCTGATCTGGGCTGAGCTCCAGTCGATGGCTGGCTGGGCATGTGGATCGACGAACCTCTTCGCGAACTCAATCCAGTCGCTATCGGCGGGATCGGTAGCCGTGAGAATGTCGAACGCTATCCCTCCACGAGGTTCATCCAAGAGATCCAGAGCGGGACATTCAAAGACGTGAGTGTTTTCGCGGAGGTAGCCGGTGGAGTGGAGTAATTTGATGTGGTCCACCGATGCGACAGCCTTGGCGTCTAGCAGCCGCGCCAGTGCTCGCTGCTCATGGTTGCATGCAACCCACACCGCCCATCCCAGAACCAAGGTCAGTGTGCTGACAATGAGCCATTTCACGGACGTTACTCCCCCAGCAGCTTCTTCAGCGTTGGCTCCATCGCCTCGGCCCAGAGGCGGTAGCCTTTTTCATTGGGGTGCAGGAGGTCGGGCATGATGTCTTTGGAAATGTTGCCGCTCGACTGGAGGAAGGCGTAACCGATGTCGATATAAGTGATGTTATTCTTGCCGTTGAGCTTGGAGATTGCGTCGTTG
The DNA here is from genome assembly GCA_963204975.1 of Verrucomicrobiota bacterium. Lineage (GTDB taxonomy): Bacteria > Verrucomicrobiota > Verrucomicrobiia > Verrucomicrobiales > Verrucomicrobiaceae > JAEUHN01. The sequence continues at coordinate 5,127 of CAUJJC010000284.1, forward strand.
ATCGCCACGATTTTGGGTCGGGCAGCGTGGTCCACCGGACCGCGAGGGAAGATGCCGAGCAGCAGGATCTTCGTCGTTTGCAGCTTTTGGTGCAAAGTTTCGCAGATGGCGGTGATGCCCTCCACGATGTCGGGCACCGCGCAGGTGTCGATGTTGTTGGTGCCGATCATCACGACTGCCACCTTGGGCTCAATGTTTTCGATGGCTCCATGGGTGAGACGCCAGAGCACGTTTTCCGTTTTCTCCCAGCCGCAGCCAATGTTGGCGGCATTGCGAGGCGCGTAGAATTCGTCCCAGGTCTTGGGACCCCGCAGTGGCAGATCGAGGTCTTGGCCACCGAAGAAGTGCGTGATGGAGCCGCCAATGAAGAGCACGGAAGGCTGTTGCTTCTGGACCATTGCCACGAGGGATTCGTGGCGCTTCTGCCAGCCGTAGCTCGGCCAGCTTCGATCCTGTGTGACGGGAATCACCGTGCTGGGGCGGGTTTTGAATCCGGGGGCGGGATTGAACTTTCGCTCCACCACCTCGCTCATCACTTTGCGATCTGCGGAAAAGGCTCGCGCCTTGAAATGCCCGCCCCAAGGCAAGAGAATCGGAGCCAGGTAGGGATTGGACCGAGCAACGGGATCAGTGCCATCCAGCGTGTAAAGGATCGTGTTGCCGTCAGCGGCTGACTTGATAACGATCTCGCCCTCGTCATCGCGCTGAACCGTCGGAGGCGGCAATGTTGCCTTGTCCAAAACGACAACCTTGGCTGGCTCGGCAAATGCTGTGACGGCGATGAGACTGACGATGAAGAGGCGTGCAAAGTGCATGACGAAGTGTAGAACGATGTGCCGGGGCGTAAACTGCTTTGGCAGAGGACTCGTGCCTTGGAATCGACGGCTTGCACTTGCCTCGTGCCTTGCTTTGTGTCCGCCCTCAAATCCCTGACCCTCGAACCTGAATGAACTACGACTTGATTGTGATTGGTGGCGGCCCTGCCGGATATGTTGGTGCTATTCGTGGCGCGCAGTTGGGCAAGAAGGTGGCGGTGGTCGAGAATGATCGCGCTGGCGGCACCTGCCTGAACTGGGGCTGCATCCCGACCAAAGCCCTGCTGAAAAACGCCGAACTGTATCACACCCTCACGCATCGCGCCGAGGAGTTCGGTTTGAAGATCGAAGGCATCAGCTACGACTGGTCCAAGGTGATCGGCCGCAGCCGTGGCGTGAGCGACAAGCTGAACAAGGGCATCGAGTTCCTGTTCAAGAAGAACAAGGTCGATTACCTCAAAGGCACCGCGAGCATCCCCGCCGCTGGCAAGGTAGAAGTCACCGCCGCCGACGGCAAGAAGGAGACGCACGACGCCGCCAACATCCTCATCGCTACGGGCGCGAAGAGCCGCCCGATGCCGGGCTTCCCGTTCAACGGCAAGACCGTGATCGGCAGTAAGGAAGCAATGACGCTCGAGAAGCAGCCGAAGAGCATCGTGGTCATCGGTGCCGGCGCGATCGGCATTGAGTTCGCCTACTTCTTCAACGCCTACGGCACCAAGGTGACCGTCGTGGAAATGCAGCCCGACATCCTGCCCGTAGAGGACACCGAGGTCAGCAAGACACTGGAAAAGAGCCTCACCAAGGCTGGCATCCGCATCCTCACCAACACCAAGATCACCAGCACCTCCGAAGACGGCAAGGGCGTGAAGATCACGGTCGAAGGCGCAGCCAACGAGACCATCGAAGCCGAGGTCGCCCTCGTCGCCATCGGCGTGTCACCCGTGCTGCCCGGCGGCATCGAGCTGAAGCTCTCTGATCGCGGCTGGCTGGAAACGGACGCTCGTTATCAAACCAGCGTGAATGGCATCTACGGCGCAGGCGACATCATCGGGCCGCCCTGGCTCGCGCACGTCGCCAGCTACGAGGCCGTGCAGTGCGTGGAAGGTCTCTTCACCAAGCACACCCCGAAGAAAGTCACCCTCTTCCCCGGCTGCACCTACTGCCATCCGCAGGTCGCCAGCATCGGCCTCACCGAGCGCGCCGCGAAGGAGAAGGGCCTCAAGTTCAAGGTCGGCAAGTTCCCGTATCAGGCCAGCGGCAAGGCCCTCGCCGCTGCCGAGCCCGAAGGCTTCGTCAAGATCCTCTACGGCGAGCCACACGGCGAAATCATCGGCGCGCACATCATCGGCAGCGAGAGCACCGAGATGATCGCCGAGATCGGCCTCGCCATGAACCTCGAAGCCACCTGGGACGAAATCGAAGCCACCATCCACGCCCATCCGACATTGTCCGAGATGGTCAAGGAGGCCACCGAAGTCGCCAAGGGGCATCCGATTCATGTGTGATCGGTGCGCTCTGATAAGATGTGATGCCAGCAGGCGAGCCAACCTACGGCTCGGCTAGAGTTTACGCGTGACCACCTTGAGCCCCGGTAAGCAGGGCACCAGTGATGCACGAAGGGCATGGCACACCCTTCTCAGATGCATCGCTGAGGCACTCGTCACTCGCACGCACAAGGTTTGCTCATCAACAAAGCTACTACCCGCAGCACACCCCATCTCGGCGGCTAATCGCCCGAAGCTCTCGGGCTGATGGACCCTGCGAATCTCGGGAGCCACGACTAAGAGGCTCGCCGCAAAGAGAGCATGGCCGCCCACATCCTGTAGCTTCCACAGAGTCCCCTGCCCCACCGAGAGTCGCTCCTGAACCAACAGGCGACCTTGCCTTAGTAGTTTGATCCGAAGATCGAGGTGCACGAATGCCAGCGCCTCACCTCGAGCGACACGACCTGGGGCCATCAACTCGGCGTAGAAAAGGCAAGCACCTTCCTCGAGGTGAATCGTCGTGACCTGCTCGAATGCCGATCCTGCTTGGGGAATCAACCACTCGGGCAGGACCTCAAGGAATCCGTTGTTCGCGACATCGAACCGTTGCGTCTGCTTTCCCGGCGCGCTGGAAGTATCGACCCGCGTGTGAATTCGTGTCGCACTCGGCGTTGTGAGCATAAGAGACGCACCCGCACCCACGCTCACTTCACTCGTGAGCAGATCGCCCGCAAAGATCCCTGCCGTGGGATTGATCCACTGCACCATGAGTGCGTGGCCATCCCAGTAGGGTTTGCTCAAGTGGAAGGCACCAGCGGCGTGACGGTCGGCGAGCACAGTCTTGCCTGTCGCGTCGCGTTCTGCACGCAGGCGCAGTTCGCCTCGCACGGCACGCGCACTGACCAGCGGCGTGCTCACGCGGGCATCAGATCGGTGAAGAAGACGCTGTGATCCAGCCATGCGTGGAGTTCCTCGACGCCTTTGCCGGAGCGAATGTCGCTGAGGATGAACTTGCGGTCACCACGCGCCTTCTTCGCATCACGGGCCATCATTTCGAGATCGGCTCCGACATAGGGTGCGAGGTCGATCTTGTTGATCAAGAGCAGGTCGCTGCGCGCAATGGCGGGGCCACCTTTGCGCGGGATGTCATCGCCTTCCGCGACGTCGATCACATAGATGAACACATCCACCAACTCAGGCGAGAAGGTGGCTGTGAGATTGTCGCCGCCGCTTTCGACCAGGATCACCTGGAGATTCGGGAAACGCATCTTCTTCTCGTCGATGGCCTGCAAGTTCATCGCAATGTCATCGCGGATCGCCGTGTGCGGGCAGCCGCCGGTTTCGACGCCGAGAATGCGTTCCTCTGGCAGCGCGCCGTGGCGGATGAGCATCTCCGCGTCTTCGCGCGTGTAGATGTCATTGGTCACGACGGCCATGTCGAAGCGGTCGCGCAGGTGTTTGCAGAGATGGATGCAGAGCGTGCTCTTGCCGGAGCCCACGGGGCCACCGATGCCGATTCTAATGAGGTTCTTGGTCATGAGGTAAGTTGGTTGGTGGAGTCATTGGTCAATGGGGTCCGAATGCGAAGACTGGAGTGAAAGCGTGGCTTTAGAATCCCAATGACTAATGACCGTTGACCAATGACTAACTGAGAAACATGCGCGCGTGCGCCGACTCGTGCCAGGCAGTGGCAATGTCGAATACAGGCAGGCAGGTGCCCACGTCGTCAATGTCGAGCGACTTCGCGTGCGCGATGAGTTCGGGGTAGCGAATCGCCATCTCGGCCACCAGCGTCTGCACGCTTGTCTGGCCGATGCGCATGATCTTCATCGCCGCCTGCGCCACCATCATCACGGTCTGATGCGAGAGAGCGATCATCGCTGCCGAGACCGGCAGATCCAGCAGCGAAGCCTCGATGCCAGCCACGATGCACAGATGCTTGTGCGGCAATGTCTCGCCGACCTTGGCAAACCACGCACGTTGCTCATCGGTGA
>CAUJJC010000285.1 GCA_963204975.1 Verrucomicrobiota bacterium
GGACGCTCGCGAGTCTTCCAGGATTTCAAAATCGACTTCTGCTGCCAGGGCGGACGCACTCTGCGCGAGGCATGCGAACGACGCGACGTGGCGCTCGAAAGCGTGCTGGAGCAGCTTGAAGCCGAGCAACACAGCAACAAGGCACCCGATTTCAATCCTGCCGAGCTGCCGCCGGCGCAGTTGGCCGATTTCATCGTCAAAAAGCATCACACTTTCCTGCGTCAGGAACTCCCGCGTCTGCACATGATGGCGGAGCGCGTGGCGCAGGTGCATGGCGGCCACACTCCATCACTCGTGACCATCTTTGAGGTGTTTCAAGGCATGAAAGACGAACTCATCAGCCACATGGCAAAGGAGGAGCAGGTGCTGTTTCCCGCCATCAAGGCATTGGCAGCAGGCCAGCCCTTCTTCGGTCCGCTGGATGGTCCCATCGCCTGCATGATGCACGAGCATGACTACGTCGGCTCGGCGCTGGCGGAGCTGCGTGCCATGAGCCACGACTACTCACCTCCCATCGAGGCCTGCAACACCTACCGCGCCCTCTTTGCCGGATTGCAGGACTTGGAGGAAGATCTGCATCGTCACATCCATCTCGAAAACTCCATCCTCTTCCCGGCGGCGCAGCAGCTCGCCGGGGCCGTCGGTTGAGGCACGGTATCATCTGCGATTCACCACGAAATCAGCAGCTCGCCCGTGATGCCGCGCACGACGAGACGGCGGCCATCGTCCGTGCGCTCAAATGGGATCGACTCTTCGTTGTGCGGGCGCAGGTCATTCGCGGCCATGATGACTTTGGGAGCGGCGGGACGCAGCTCAGGAAGGAAATGCACGGTGGCGTTTTTCAATCCGCGCAGCCACAGGCGGCGGCGGATGCCGATGTGGCCGGAGTAGCGCTCGACGCAGGACACTTCACCGTTCGCCTGCTGCTCCACGAAGCAACGCACCTCGCGATGCCACGCGCGCGGCATCACACAGGTGGCGAATCCATTTTCCAGCCACGTCTCGCCACCGGTGAAGAGCGGCGCTCCATGGGGAAGGCGCATTCGCAGGGTGGTGGCCGTGGAGGGCGAATAGCCGGAGAAGAACCCATAAAATGCCAGGCATATAATGTGTTGACACATGTGATTTCACTGCCAACTTCCACCCCGCCATGAGCCGCCGAAGACCATCCCCGCTTGCTTTCAAGCCCACAGTCCCGTCCGATCCCTTCGTTGGGATCGAGTCGAAGACCGCTGCTTATCCAGGAGCGAAATCGTGGTCGGGTGGTCGGTTTCGGATCAAGGGTCCCGAGGTGTTCGATGCTCACGCTTACCACGTCATGTCTCGCACCTGCGGAGGGGACATTCACTTCGACGACGTTGAAAAGGAAGCGCTTCGCCGGTTGATCTGGAAGATGAGCGAGTTCCTCGGCATCCAGGTCCTCACCTATTGCGTGATGAGCAATCACTTCCACATCCTCGCCTCCGTGCCTCGACAAGACTTGTGGCTGGAGTGTTTCGAAGGACCCGGCGGAGAGGAGGTGCTGCTCAAGCATCTGGCGACCTTCTACAGCCGCCTATTCATGACTCAACTGCGCGACGAACTGGCCGAGTTCCGCCGACTTGGCTTGGAAGATCAAGCGCAAGCGAGACTCGACGCCTTCAAGCGCCGCTTCTGTGATCTGTCCATCTGGTGCAAAGAAATCAAAGAGCGTTTCGGGCGCTGGTTTAACAAGCGGCACAGCCGCAAAGGCACGCTTTGGATGGATCGGTTCAAATCAGTGCTAGTCGAAGATGGCCAAGCCCTCCGCACCATGGCCGCCTACATCGACCTCAATCCCGTGCGAGCCAAGCTGGTGAACGATCCCAAGGACTACCGTTGGTGTGGCTACGCCGAAGCACTCAGCGGCGGACGCCGGGCCCGACGGGGGCTGTGCCGCGTGCTGGGAGTCAGTGGTGAGAGCTGGGAGAAAGCGAGCCCAAAGCAGGAGCGCAGTGGCAGCGCCATGTATCGACGATGGCTGTTCCACAGCGGCAAAGAGAAGACCGCCGTGGCAGATCGGCAGCGAGTCGTGCGCGCAGGCATTGGCCACGAGGTGGTGCATCGGGTTGTCGAAGACGAGAAGGGTGAACTCCCCATGGAAACACTGCTGCATCAGCGTGTGCGACACTTCACTCAAGGACTCGCTCTTGGGTCGCGTGAGTGGATCGAGTTGGTCTTCACGCAAAACCGAGATCACTTTGGTCCTCGACGAAAGGATGGAGCCCGAAGGCTAAAGAATGCGGAGCTGTTTGCTTTGCGGAGCTTGCGTCCGTAGCAAGCCAAGCATAACAGAACACAAGCCAGTATGGGCATGGATATGCGTTGAAGCGGGGGCGTAGCAAGTCAGGCCCGTTGCCTGCACAAGGTCCGTAACCCGGCACCAGTGAGCATGACCACACTTGCCCAGATGAGCATGTTGGGTGAGAACCTTTGTTGTGTGGTATTGGCTACAGAAGTGTGGGCATTCCATCCGGTATCGTAGATGAAGGACGGTTCAGCCCGGCTAAAAGTGACGGGCGTCGCAGGTTCGCCGGACTGCTCGAATGTGGCCTCGATGGTGTGAAGTTCACCGAGTGCCTGACAGTCCTCAAGGTGCAGTTGGAGCGTTGCCACAACCTGAGGCCAGTCTTGAACAAAACGAAAGTCCACGAAGCGCTGATCGGCATCATGGGGGGTCAGAACGGTAGTCTCAGCATTCGGCCAGATGCACTCGTAGCTCTCAAAGTCGCCGAGGCTGGAGGAGCTGTCGTTGATGGCAATCCGGCTGCTGGTTGTAAGGAAGGCAACGACTGCGGGTGCCAGGACTTTGATCTCGGCGAAAGTGACTTGGTTGTCACCATTCGCGTCAATCCGAGCGATGCGGGCGAGGGTGGCAAGGTTGAGCGAGTAACGGAACTCGATCCGTTGCGGGGCAACGTTGACGCGCAGGTAACTGATGTCAGCAGGGTGCGAGAAAGCGGTGCCGCTCAGACTGACGATGAGGATCAGCACGGTTCTCCGCAGGGCCGATGCCACCATGAGGATCAAGGGCGCTTGAGCGGGTGATGCTCGGTCGGACGGAGTCGCTCGAGGTCACTAGCGAAGATGCGTTTGAACCAGTTCTTTCGTTTCTCGGGTTCGCTGGCGGAGGGGATGGGGGGCACGGCTTCGGTCGGGAAGAGATTGGAGGCTTCGCTACCGACCGAGCTGCGGATGTCTTCGTTGTTGCTCCACTTCCGCAGGGACAAATCATTCTCCACCACATGCGGCTGAATGAAGATGATCAACTCGTTGCGACTGGCGGACTTGGTGGTGTTTCGGAACAGGCTACCAAGGCCAGGGATGCGGCTGACAAGGGGCACGCCGCCGGTGTTCTTCTTGTCCTGCTCGGAGATGAGACCGCCGAGAACCACGGTGTTCCCACTGGGCACGGTGACGGTGGTGATGACCTGCTCGGTGCTGATGATGGGCACATCATTGGGCTCCACGCGCTGGGTGCCTACGACGGTGTCATTCACCTGGGCGATGTTGAGCGTGACTTCGTTGTTAGGGTTGATCAGGGGGACGACTTCGAGTTTCAGCACCACATCCTTGTAGGCGACGGTGGTGGTGATGGTGTTGCCGTTGTTGTTGAGATTCGTGGTGCTCTGCGAGGGCACGGGAATGCTCTGGCCGGAGGTGATGGAGGCCTTCTTGTTGTTAAGGGCGAAGACGCTGGGGCGGGACAGGACCTTGAAGCGGTCCGTGGTCTCGAGCGCGGTGATGTAAGAGTCGAGCGTGTCAGTGATCTGGCCGTAAAGATTGAAGCCGCTGGCGGGGCCGAAGGCGGTGGTGATCAGGTTGTCGCGGAGGTCGCTGATGTTATTGCCAGTGATCACATCGCTGCGCTTCTGGAAGAAGCTGGAGGTGAAGCCACTGCCGCCTCCGGTGCGGTTGAACTTGCTCAACCAATCAACGCCGAGTTCGCTGCCGTTGCCTAGATTGAGCTGGCCGATGATGGTGGCGAGATAGACCTGGGAGGGCTTCTGATCGAGCTTGTCGAGGAGGCTGTTGATCTTATCGACGGACTCCTTGGGACCCATGACGAAGATGCTGTTGCTGGGAGGGTCGGCGATGATGCGGGTGTTTTTCACCAGCACGGAGATGGGCGCGTTATCTTCCTGAGGTGCGGTCAATTGATCCGGGCGAGTGGCTCCGGCGGCTCCGCTGCTGGTGCTTCCAGTGCTGGTATCGCTGCTGAAGCTGGCCCCTGTGCTGCCGGTGAGAGTGCCTCCACGGCGGCCAGTGCTGGTGCGGCCGGAGAGGAGCTGTGTGCTGGAGGAAAGCTGCGGCTGCTGCTGCTGGAGATTGATGGATCCTCCTCCGGGAAGCTGGGAGGAGGTGGAAGCGGAGGCTTCCTTCAACTGATCGACACAGGCGGAAAGCACATCCACGCAGTAGGCGTAGTTGAGCCGACGCTCATAGGGCTCGGGGACTTCGACTGTCTTGTCGAGTTCGGTGATGAGGCTGGTGATGTAGGCGTAGTCTTCGGCAGTGGCGACGATGAGGAGTTGATTGAGGCGGGCATCGGCCACGACGATCGAATTTGGCAGCGGTGGCTCGTTAGCTCCGCCGTTTCCGCTGGAGGACCGGTTGGATGAGTTGCTTGAGGAACTGCTGCTCGAGCTGGAAGGAGGTGGCGGAGGGGAGTTGGATGATCCGCTGCTCCGGCGCTCAGGACCGGCGGTGCCACGAATGGTGGTGATGCCCTTGGTTTCCTTGTCCTTGGCCAGAGCGTCCAGGGTGGACTGGATCAGTTGGGCGACGATGGCAGCATCGGCAAACTCCAGCTTCACGAACTTGGTGATGAGCGAGGACGAGGTCGTGGGGTTGTCGATGACCTTGCCAATCGAAATCAATTGTTTCACGATGCTCGCCGTCTCCGTGATCAGGAGGCCGGGTGGGGTGCTCACGGGCGTGATGCGGCCATAAACATTGAGGCCTACGTGATTGCCGAGGATGGTGCCCGCATCTTCCGGCAGCAGGTGCTGTAGCGTCATGAAATAAGTCACCAGGGTCTCGCCCTCAGGCAGTTCTTTGTCGTTCTGGTAAAACTTCAGACCCTGGGAGAACTGCATCTGCTGGGCACCCTGGATGCGGGTGGGCAGGATGCGGGCGCTTTTGCCCGAGGGATCAAGCGTGATGGAGTAGCCATTGGTGAGCAGCGTGGCCTCGATCAAACGAATGGCTTCGGCCTTCTCGACGGGCTTGGGGGTGATGAGGCTGATCGGCGCGCCATCGAAGATGGAGGTGTCCTTCACCAAGGTCATGCCCGTGAGCTTTTCATAGACGGACAGCAGATCGGTGACGGCATTGTTGGGAAAGGTGAGGGCCACTTGATCGCCTTCGATGGTGAACGTGGTGTCTTCAGTCGCCAAAGGGGCAGCGCCACCGGGTCCGAACCCGCCGGGGCCAAAGCCACCACGCCGACTAAAGCCGCCGCTGCGTGGCCCACCCTGGCCATCGCCTGCATCACCACCAGGTGCGCCCGCTGGACCTCCGGGGGCGGGAGCACCAGGAGCCGGAGTGCCCGGTGCTGGCGCTACAGGGGGGGCGGGCTGTCCTGCCTGGCCTGCATCGGATGGCGGCGGGGTAGCAGGGGCAGGGGCAGGGGCATTCTGTGCGAAGGCAATCGTGCAGCCAGCAGCTGCAAGTAGAACGGTAATCAGGCGCGACGTAGGACGGGACATGCGAGTGGTGGAGAGGGGAGCGTGGAGACGAAAAGGGGGGAGATACAGGAGAGGTAACGGACGGGGCGTGCTTACTTGCGTTTGGCCTCGTCCTCTTCGGCGACGGACTTGAAGGTCTTTTCCATGAATGCGCGGCGTTCTTCGGGGTTCATGTTCGTGATGCGTTCGCGACTTTCCTCAAAGGTCTTGCGCAGCTTGTTCTTCGCGTCGTCGGAAAGGGCTTGGTAGCGTTGCATCACTTCCGGGGGCGGGCCGCGATGCTCTCGCTTGAAGCCGCGGTCTTCGCCACGGTTGTCACTCTGCGGAGGAGGGCCGCCACCGGGAGACGTCTTGCTTTTCTTCATGCTCTCGTCCTGAGCTTCGTTGTCGTGCCGGATGGTGACGATTTCACCGGCCACGTTCACCTTGACCTGCATGCGCTTGATGTCGCTGGTGCGAGGGGCCTCGGTGAGCGTCCAGCCGCTGGGGTTGGGCTCCTCGGAGACGACGTAGGTTTTTTTGGACTCCTTGTCGAGCAGGGTGGCCATCGGCTTGCCTTCCACGTAGGCCACGCCGGTGAGCACGAGGGACTCGGACATGTTGACCGAACGATTGAACGGCGAGGTCTTCATCGCCTTGGTGATCAGGCTGGGATCGAAGGGCTGTGGCAGATCGGGATCAACCGCAGCGGCGGGTGTGGCCGGAGTGGTGGGGAACTCGGCGAGCGGATTGGCCAGGTCCGAGGGGTCCACTTCTTCTGTTTGAGCCCTGATGGCTGACACGGAGATGGCGAACAATGAAGTGCTGACCAACAGCGAATGACGAAGGAATGACGGCATGGCGTGCGGGCTGGTTAGCTGCCTTCGGGTTTGAACCATCGGGCAAGGGTGAAGGTGACGAAGGCCTGCGGAGTCTTCTCTTTGGCCCGGCCATCGGGATCAATGTGGATGGTCTTGATCACCTGAAAATATTCGGGGCTCTGCATCATGGCCAGCCAGTCGAGCGCCAGGGATTGCTCGCCGCGCAGGGACATGGTGACGCTGACTTCCTGATAGTGCGCGTTCTTGGTCGGCTCATTGAGCTGAGGCGGACGAATACTCTTCATACCGAGATCGAGCGCCTGGGTCTGGAGTTCCTCCAAAAGCTCGCCGCCCGCGCGATTGAGCGAGTCGGTGGATGGCATGTTTGCATCGAGCCAGCCCAGACGTTTCTCCTGGAAGGCGCGGTCTGCCAGCCAGGCTTCGTTTTCC
>CAUJJC010000286.1 GCA_963204975.1 Verrucomicrobiota bacterium
GTGCCCGCCCTTGGTGATCTCTTCAATCGCATGGACCTTGTCCTCAGGATGCAAGCCCGCGCGCACTTCAGTGATGCCCAGTTCCTTCGCCACCTCAGTGGCAGCAGCGCGACGATCACCTGTCAGCATCACGGTGCGCACACCGTCAGCGGCCAAGCGTTCCAGCACCGCCTTGCTGCCGGTGCGGATTTCATCTTTGAGCAGCACGCGCCCCATGACATCGGCATGAAGCACCCAGACCTCGCTGAAACCCAAAGGTGCATCGGGCACGTCAGCGAGAAACTTGGAAAGCTCACTCTTGGCCATCAGTTCGCGTCGGCCTACATAGCTCACGCCGCTGGCAGTGCGCCCGCGCAAGCCCTGTCCGGCGATGCTTTGGAACTCGTGCAGCTCATGCGATTCGATGCCGTGCTGCTTGCCGTAGGCGGTGATGGCGCGTGCGATGGGGTGATTCGAATTGGACTCCAGTGTGACGGCGATGCGCAGGGCTTCCATCTCGCGACCCGGCGGGAAGCTCTCCACCTTGGCCACCTTGAGTTCGCCCTCGGTGAGCGTGCCGGTCTTGTCCATCGCCACGGTATCGACTTCGGCGAGCTTCTCGATTGCCGCACCACCTCGGAAGAGCACACCGCGTTTTGCGCCCCAGGCGATGGCGGCAAGAATGGCGGAGGGAATCGAGAGCACCAGTGCGCAGGGGCTCATCACCACTAGTAGAGTCATCGCACGATAAAAGGCCGAGCGTGTGGCCTCCGTGTTGGTGAACGGCGGCAGATGGAAACCTAGCCACCAAACGAAGAACATGACAAACACGAGCACCAGCACGCCGACGGTGTAACGCGTGCCGAAGTTGTCCGTGAAGCGCTGGCTCGGAGCACGCATGTGCTGGGCGTTCTCGATGAGGGTGATGATCTTTTGCAGTGCGCTCTGCTGGGCGGCGCGGTCCACCTTCACTTGCACGAGGCCCCAGAGGTTGAGTGTGCCGCCGAAGACCTGAGCACCGGCTTCCTTGGTGATCGGCATGGCCTCGCCCGTCAGCGTGGCTTCGTCAGCTGCGGTTTGTCCTGACATGACCGTTCCATCGACGGGGAAGAGTTCATCAGGACGCACCTGGATGAGATCGCCGATGACCAACTGCGCCACGGCGCGAACTTCGGTCGATCCATCAGGCAAAACGACGCGCGCTTGCTTGGGCGCTGCCTTCATCAGGGAATTGATCTCGCGATGCGTGCGATGAAGCACGAAGTGCTCGAGTGCTCCCGAGGTGGAAAAGAGGAACAGCAGCAGCGCTCCTTCCTCCCAGGCACCGATGGAGACGGCTCCGGCGGCGACGGCGAGCATGAGGAAATGGATGTCCAGCGTGCCCTCGCGAATCTTTTCCCAGGTGTCGATGGCGGCATCCCATCCGCCACTGATCAATGAGATCCCAAAGATCGAATGCACCACCCAATCGGGAGCACCGAGCCACTTGGCGATGAATCCTGCGACGAGCGCTGCGCCGCAGATGGCGGCTTGCAGAGCGAGGATCTGCCATTCTTCACGGCTCTGCTCCTCGATTTCATCGGGCTCAGGCCATTCGAAGTCACGCCAGTGCCACAGCTTGGGAGCGGTGAGACAGCTCGGCTTTTCGATGAACACGTCGTGCCCATCCTGCTTGAGGTGCAAGGGGGCGGCGATGGACAGGACTCCGTCATTGCAGTGGGCATCCAGGTCGCGGAGGATCTCGCTCAGCTTGGCCTGGAGTGCGATGAGGTCCACTTGTCCCAAGGTGGCGACCGAGACCTTTCGATCATCGGGGTTCACGCGAATCGCCTCCACTCCTGTTTGAGTCATGAGGAAATCAGCAAGGTGCTCCGTCCAGGGAGCAGGAGTATCAGCAGTCGATGGCATCAGCGCCGGGAGCATGACATCTCTCGCCGATGCCGCAAGTGCTCGCCCGGCTGAGGATTGGTCACACGAAACTCAAATCACGAGCCAAGAACCTGCCCTCGCGCACGTTGAACTCGCTCACCTTCCGCCTTTCCTTCTACCACATGCACCGGCTCCTCTGCTTCCTCGCCTGCCTCTCGATTCCTGCTTTTGCCCAACCCGCCAAGTCGGCGAAAGCGCCTGCCATCAGGCCTGGTGAATGGAGCCCGATTGGTTTTCAGCAGTCGGTGCCACTTGGCAATCCTGAGCAGTTGAAGATGCGCATGCACTCGCTGGAGGATCCCAATCCTTTCGATGTCTCGAAGGAGCAGTTCATGATTTTGGTGCCGAGGTCCTACAAAAAGACTGATCCGCACGGGCTGTTTGTCTGGGTGAGTCCTGGCGATAGCGTGGGTCTGCCGAAGGAGTGGGAGAAGGTCCTCGCTGACAAGAAACTCATCGCCATCGGCGCACGCAACTCGGGCAACAATCGCGATGTCTTCGACCGCATGAGGCTGGCGCTCGATGCCAATGACAACCTGCGCAGTCTGTTCACGGTGGATGATCGTCGTGTGTATGTGAGCGGCTTCAGTGGGGGCGCTCGCGTGGCGTCGATGCTCGGTGTGACTTACGCCGACATGTTCACGGGTGCGATTTGCTTCATGGGCGTCAACTTCTACGCGCCGACCTTCGACAAGGAGAAGAAGGAAGTCTATCAGGCTCGCTACATTCCGAATGACGAGATCCTCGCGATGGCCAAGCAGGAGTGTCGCTACGTGATGGTCACGGGTGAGAAGGACTTCAATCTGAACAACACCAAGGCTGTGTTTGATGGCTTCAAAGAGCAGCAATTCAAGGCGGTCGAGATGTTCAACGTGCCAGGTCTGGGCCATCAGGCACCTGCTGCCGAGTGGCTGAAGAAAGGCATCGAATTCCTCGACGGAGGCAAGGCACCCACGCGGAAGTAGTCACGCTACGAAGTGATGCCGAAGAAGTCGGCGAGGAACTTCACGTTCAGCACCACGATAATGCTGGCCGTGGTCCAGGCTAGCACCTGGATCCAGCGCGGACTGACGAACTGACCCATCTTGACCTTGTTGCTGGTGAAGATGATCAGGGGGATGACAGCGAAGGAGAGCTGAAGGCTGAGGATCACTTGGCTGAGGACGAGCAGTTTGGCCGTGCCGCTTTCGCCGTAAATGGCGGTCACAATCAGGGCGGGCACAATGGCAATCGCGCGGGTGATGAGGCGGCGCAGCCACGCGGGCAGGCGGATATTGAGGAAGCCCTCCATCACGATCTGACCGGCGAGTGTGCCCGTGAGCGTGGAATTCTGCCCTGAGGCAAGCAAGGCGACGGCGAACAATGTGCTGGCAAAGGTGACGCCGAGCATGGGGCTCAGCAGTTGATAGGCATCCTGAATCTCGGCCACGTCATGCCGTCCCGCTGTGTGGAAGGTGGCAGCCGCTACGATCAGGATCGCCGCATTGATAAACAAGGCGAACATCAGGGCCACAGTCGAGTCGATGGTGGCGAACTTGATCGCTTCACGCTTGCCCTCAGGGGACCTATCGTATTGCCGCGTCTGCACGATGGAGGAATGCAGGTAGAGATTGTGTGGCATCACCGTGGCACCCAGAATGCCGATGGCGACATAGAGCATCTCGGGGTTCTGAATGATTTCTGCCTTGGGCAGGAAGCCGCCCATGATGGCCGCGATGGATGGCTGGGAGAAGATGATCTCGGCGAGGAAGCAGCCACCAATGATGAAAATCAGAGCGATGACGAAGGCCTCGATGTATCTGAAGCCGCGCTGCTGAAGGAGAAGAATCAAGAGCACATCGACCACGGTGATGCACACGCCCCAGAAGAGCGGGATGCCGAACAGGAGATTCAGCGCAATCGCAGAGCCGATCACCTCGGCGAGGTCGCATGCGCAGATTGCTACCTCACAGAGCACCCAGAGCACAAAGCTGACCGGACGGGAGTAGTGATCACGACAGGCCTGGGCCAGATCGCGCCCCGTGGCAATGCCGAGGCGAGCGCACAGGCTTTGCAGCAGAATGGCCATGAGGTTCGAGATCAGGATGACACTCAGCAGTGTGTAACCAAACTGCGATCCGCCCGCGAGATCAGTGGCCCAGTTGCCGGGGTCCATGTAGCCCACCGCCACGAGATAGCCGGGACCCGAGAAGGCGAAGAGCTTGTGCCAGAACGAACCATTCTTTGGCACGGGCACGGAGCTGTTGGACTCGGGCAGGCTGGGCTGCTGCTCGGCAGTGGGAGGGGATTGGTTCATAAATATGCGTCAGGCTAATGGAGTTAGGCAAGGCTAACACTCTTAGCAAGCAGCAATTTTCTTGCCCTATGTTGATGTGTTTGTTACCACAAGCGCCCGCCGCTTCACCCATGCCTGCTGCCAAGAAAAAAAAGGCTGCCCGCGCCACCAGCGCTCAGTCACCCGCCATTGAGGACTACCTGGAACAGATTCACAATCTGATCGCCGGGAAGGGCTACGCCCGCGTGGTGGACATCGCGGAGAACCTCGGCATCGCTCAGGCAAGCGTGACCAATATGGTGCAGAAGCTCGCCTCCGAAGGTTACCTCGTTTACGAGCGCTATCGCGGCATCACGTTGACGGATGAAGGGCGCAATGTGGGCGCTGCCATCGCCCGACGGCATGAGGTGCTGACGCGATTGCTCAGCGGCTTCGGCCTTGATCCCGAGTTGGTGCATCGAGATGTGGAAGGCATGGAGCACCACATCAGCCGTCAGACCCTGGAGGTGCTGACGCTGCTGATGGAGGAACTCGAAGCCAATCCAGCGCTGGTGAAGAAGCTAAAGCGCAAGCTTCAGCTTTGATTCCACTTCGTCGAGCCACGTTCCATCGGGCTCGGCATAAGGGCGGAAGGTCTCCAGCGTGCCTGCTTGCTCGTTGTGCAGCAAGGCGCGGTGCAGGCCCAGATTCGAAGCGCGCGGCGTGTCGATGAGGCTGGCGCTGTCGTTCGTGCTCATCTGGAACACCAAGCGCATCTCGAACTCGCTGAGCAGCTTGCGACTCAGGAAGCGCGTGACGTTGTTGTAGGTGTCCGTGCTGACGATGAGGTGGATGCCTTGAGAGCTGCCTTCCGTGATCAAGGTGCTCAACTGGCTGGCGGCGCTTGTGCCGCTGTCACTGCTGCTGAAGCTGAAGTCCAGGTCGTCGTCCGCCTTGAGCTTCTTGAACTTGTGCAGCCCGTGGATGAAAACAAACACGGCAGGAGCGCCGGGTTCGCCACCGCTACGGTTCTTTAATTCCTCATCCAGCTCGTTCATCACTTCGGTGAGCTGATGCCCTTGGGCCACCTTCACGACGGGGGGAATAGCCTTGAACAATCGTTCCAGGAATCGTGCATCAGGAGTGCCTTCGGGTGTGTTGTGGAGGAACACAAACTTGGCTTTGCCGCGTGGATACTGGGCAATGAGCGAGACCAGGCCGATGGCGAAAAGAGAAAGCGTGACCTCCTCGCGCTGGCCGACCACCAGCAGGTGGTTGCCGCTCTGTTTGTGGAAGACTGCCTCGGTGGGGCCTTTGATCGAGTTCGGAGCACCCAACCACATCCGTCCTGCCGCTGGAGCTTGAGCGGCGGGCTTGGAAAGGGCGGCGGAGAGCAGGTAGTTCTCGCGCACATCGGCTGGTGCATTGCCTTCAAAGACGATGGGACCGGCGTGCTTGTCATGCTGCTCGTCCGCGAGCTGGCGGACCTTGTGCAGCCAGACATCGCGTTCTTCGTCATTGAGCCAGGAAACCTGGAAGGGGCTGTTGCCTTCGATGGCTCCGGCGCTGTCGTTGTAAATGCCTTCACCGGGACGGGTGAGCAGCCGGGGAGCCGCGTTGTTTTCGTCCATGATGAGGTAGGCATCAGCTTCGTTGCACTGAAGGGCTACGCGGATCACCATCTGGCCCATGGTGGCACGGGCGAGGGTGAAGGCTCCGCCGAGGGTCTGTGAACCTAACAAGACGTGAATACCAAACGCACGGCCTTGTCGGACGATGCGATCAAACAAGACGGACGCGGTCTGGGCGATGGTATCGTCTTCGACGAAGAACTCCTGGAACTCATCGATCAACAACAGGCTGCGAGGCATCGGCTCGGTGCCGCCTGCACGTTTGTAGCCCGCAATGTCCTGGGCTCCCAGCTTGCGGAAGAGATCACCACGGCGCTTCAGTTCTTCGTCCACACGTTGCAGCACGCTGAGGGCAAACTCGCGATCGGACTCGATGGCGACGACCTTGGCGTGGGGCAGACGGTTGGTGGCGTAGCACTTGAACTCGACCCCTTTCTTGAAGTCGATGAGGTAGAACTCGACCTGATCGGGACTGTGATACAGCGCGAGGTTCGTGATGATGATGTGGAAGAGGGTGGATTTACCGGAACCCGTCTTACCTGCGAAGAGGGCGTGCTGGCGTGTGCCCTTGCCGATGGCGAGGTATTGCAGCTTGGTGGCACCGGTGCGGCCGATGGGCACGCGCAGTTCCTGTGTGGTGTCCTCGGTCCAGAGTTCGCCATGCGGGGCGATTTGATCGAAGGGAAGTTCGACGCGATTCGAGTCGATGCTGGCCTTTCCGATCTTGTGCAGGAAGGGCACGGCGAGTTCGTCCGAGGGGGCGGCATCAAGGCTGAGGATCGAGTCGGAAGGTGCCTGATCGAGCACGAAGTGTCCCTGCTCACGACGGATGCAGACGCTGCTCTTGCGCAGTTCATCAGGCACAAAACCATCGGGATTGACGGCTCTCTTGTCCCAATGAATCAGCGTGAACACGCCACAACGCGGGCCGCTGATGGCAATGCTTTGCAAGCGGCGTGCTGCGACGTCGCTGAAGCCATTCGGGAAATCTGCGACGACGAGGAAGTGATACTTTTCGGCCGTGCTGCCGGCCTGCTCGTTGTATTGCGTGATGGTTTCATATTCATTGCGCAGATACATCTGGATGACCTTCTCAATGTGGTCGTTCAACTCCTGAAGGCGCTCTTCGATCTGATCGCGCTGGGTCCAGATGCGGCGGTTGATGAGCGTTTCCTCGTAATCGCCGAGGTGCATGACGCCAGCGAAGTTCTGGCCGAGACCCACGGGATCAAGGATGGTGAACGCTACCTTGCCCGGCGGTGTGGTGCAGAGCAGGCGGAGGATGATGTTGTTGATCGTGCTGCTCACCGGACCACCGCTGGCTTCGTTGGTCTCAATCAAGAGTGAGCCCAGTTGCGGGTAGGCGAGGGTGACAGGCAGGATGACATCGGCGGGGCCAGGCAGAGCGAGCGAACGATGGCGTGGCAGGGTCTCGTCCGGAAGATGCAGCGCGATGCTGCCGAAGCGAGTGGCAGGCTGGAAATGGCTAGCGGGGCTCCAGCGTTCAAGGAGGCTTTTCGTCCAGTCGGGAAAGCTGGCGGCTGGCGATTTTTCGATCTCGGCCATTGCCTCATAAATCGGGAAGACATCGCGTTTCCAGCGGGCCTCAATCTTGGCGAGTTCAGCGGTTTCGTAGGCGACAATCTCGTCGATCTCGTCGTCGTGAGCTTTGACGAAGCGATTGGTAGCGAGTTGCGCCTCGGTCTGCCGCTGGCGGAGCTGTTCTTCGCGTTGAGACGAAACGAAGCGGAGCTTGGAAAGCAGGAGCTGATCGTTCTTGTCAATGAGCACGGGCACGAGGTTGGTGAGCTTGTCTTTGGCCGACGCCTCGAACTGCTTCTGCACATTGTCCACGCCGCCCCACTGATTCTTGATCGCAGCCATTTCGGCCTCGTGCTCGTCTGTCAGGCGCTTGATCTCGGCTTCATACTTCTCCTGCAATTGGAGAGTCGCACGAGTCTGCACGGCACGCGCGGAGGTGAGGGCACCTGCGAGTGCGGTGGCCGTGACCTTCGCCTGAGCACTGCCCATGAAATGGAAGGCAATGAAGAGAATCAGCAGACCTCCGGCAATGATGCCAGCGCGCTGGTAGGCTCCGGCATTGGCACCGAAGCCGAAGGCGAGCACGGCACCGATGACAGCGATGATCAGGATCGCGAGCGTCGGCGGCACGGCGGCGAAGACGCGCGGCAGCAAGTATTGGCGAAAGCAATGAAGGTGCTCCTTGGCGGAGGCGAGCTTGCTTTCGAGCAGGGCGAGATTCGTTTCATGCTCGGGGGAGGGCTCGGTTTCATCGGGCTTGCGAAGCAGTTTCTGGAAGGACTGAT
The DNA here is from genome assembly GCA_963204975.1 of Verrucomicrobiota bacterium. GTDB lineage: Bacteria > Verrucomicrobiota > Verrucomicrobiia > Verrucomicrobiales > Verrucomicrobiaceae > JAEUHN01. Next base: position 8,121 of record CAUJJC010000286.1, read on the forward strand.
AGCCGCCAAAGAAGGTGCGGGCAGCGTGCTCCATCTTGCCAATGCGGGACGCTATCTCCTGGAGAGATTCAGTGCGTGCATTGAATTGTTCGGTGATGTCGTTCGTGGTCTGGGTGAAGCTCCGCTTGAGGGTCACCTGCTTGGCTTGAACGCCGCCGAGAAATTTTTCCCGGCGCTCTTGCACCATTCGCCCGAGGTTTCGAGTGCCCGTGTTTTGAAATCGAATGAGACGTGTGTGGCGCGTCTCGTGGGTGGATTTGACCTGCGCTTCGAGCGTGTCGTAATGCGTTTTGATCTCGAGTTCATGGGCGGCGAGCTGTTCCTCGGTCTGGCGGACACCTTGTTGGTGGCGACGGTCAGCATGGAAGCGCTTGGTGCGCAGCTCGGCATTGAGCTGCTCCTCGGCCAGAGCGGCGTCGGCGACGTGCTGTTTGAGGTCGTTGAGCAGCGCGAGGGTGCGATGGGCGGATAAGTCGATGGGGCTATTCACAGTCTTGTTTTACTTTCCTCAGCAAAAGGTCCATTTCCTCCATGATCTGCTTCGCGCGAGTGATCGAGTGAGGAAGTTTTTCCAGGTAGGTGCGTTCGAATTCGAGGGCTTTCTGGTCGCGCCAGTAGTTGCGTGTGTGCTGCCAGTGGCGCGCGAGTTCGCGCACGGCTTCTTCGAGGTTGGTGGCTCCGACTCGGGCACTCATACGAAAGGCTGAAAGGTGAAGTTATGAACCAGCAGGCGGAGGTTCAGTCGCGGTATCCGGCGCATCTTCGGGCAGACGGTCGCCGCCGGTTTGCGGGCCGAGTCTTTCTGCATACGCGTCCAGCGTGCGGATGATCTGGACCATGTGCTGGATGGCTTGGGGAATCTCGAAGTCGATGAACCCGGTGACGCCTTCGAGTTTCTTGCTCAGCGGTTGAATGGTGGTCTCGAAGGTGCGGCTCCAGTGCTTCACGGCGCGGAGCTTTTCCTCGGCTTCTTCGAGGGAGGCCTTGGCCTTGCGCACGTTCTGCTGCTGGACCACGGGGTTGTCGATGAACTCCGACATGCGAGCGGAGAGCAGTTCCTGCTGCGCCTGCTCCAGAAGTCGTAGGCGGCGCTTCACTTGGGCTTCCCAGTAAGGCGTGCGATCAGACTGAATCCAGAGCCGAGTGCGGCGCACTTCCTCGGAGGCCTGATCGACGGCTTTGCGCGCCTTGCCCTGGAAGAGAATGAGCTTTGCTCGGAAGGCGTCCAGTTCATCAATGGAACGGACTTGTGCTTCGTCGGCCATAGTTCGGAATCAAAAAAAGTGCTCGGCGTGGATCGTGCAGCGTTCAGCGCTGGGAGAGGTATTCCTCGATGCGCTGGGCCTTGCGGAGCAGGAAGGGAGTGTGTTTCTCGGAAACTTCGAGGAACTTCTTCATCGCTTTCATGGTGGTAATGAACTCCTCGGCGAACTTCTGGTGTTCATCATCCTGCCATGTGGCGCCGAGAGCGGAAAACCTTGCCTGGAGGGCTCCGGCGCGAGTCTGGAGGTCGTCGTTGAAGCGCTTCAACTCTTTCGCGAAGCGCCTCACCTCCTCGGGGTCCATCATTGCTTGTGCCATAAGTGTGGGAGCCTAGCAGGTCGCCCCCAGGCTTCCAATGCCTGATTTCGAATCGAGGTGGATCGGTGGACTTACGCACCCCCAATGCAAATTATGAGACAATTTGGAGGCCGGAGCTGGTATCAAAAGACCAGCCAAGCGTGCAAACGCTCGTGTTTTCCAACGCGAATGAAAAAGAATGACACGCGAATGTCCGCCAATGCAGCGATGCGGTTCTATTCGTGGTCATTCGTGGCTCATTCGGCTTGGATTCGTGTTTAAACCATAACCGATTCTTTCATGCGTTAGCTATGGATAAACGCCGCCTCTCTTTTGCTCAGACGCGCAAAAAGAGCTTCCGGCGATACATCCAGAGCAGGATCAGCCAGAGGATCAGCAGCACCGCCGCCCCGTGGAGCAGGGGAGCGAAGGCGTCTCCGAGGAGGTGGAACGGAGCCTTCCCAAAGTGCGTGGTGACGGCTTCGCTGAAAAAGTGCTCGGTGGTGTGGACCAGCACATACATCGCGATCGAGTTCATCCCGATCACGATCAAGGGGAATGCCCAGCGCTTGAAGCCCGCCACGTCGATGACGGAATAAAAAGAAGCCATGAAAAAAAAGCACCAGCCGCCGCTGAAGAAGATCCAGGCCGGAGTCCAGATCTTCTTTACCGACGGGCAGAGCCCGGAGCTGTCCAGCACGATGCCGAGGAGCAGCGAGCAGGCTCCAGCGATCACCAGCTTCCTCAGAGGCTCGTGTGTGTTCGCGCGGTCCTTCAACCACTGGCCTGCAATCAGGCCGAGGATCATGGTGCCGAGGGTGGGGATGAAACTCAGAGTCGAGTAACTTCCTGCGCTTCCCACGAACTCCCTGGTGCGCGGGAAGAGATTGAGGAACCAGCGGTCGAAGGCCCAGGCCGGGTGCTGATTGTGGTTCCAATGCGCTGCGAACCCCGTGTAGTCGTGAGACCAGCCTTTCGGCACATGAGCCGCCGCTGCCGACCAATCGGCAGGAGGCGTGTAGAGCACAAAGAACATCCAGTAACACACTGCAATCGCCGCCAGGGCGGCCCAACGAACGCGTGTGGTGGCGAGGCCGAGTGCGAAGAGAAAAGGATAGCCGAGACCGATCTGCGAGAGCGTATCCTCGAAGGTCCAGTAAGTGATCTTGTCGCCGATGGAGCGAAGGAAAACCCCCAGCAGCACCAGCAGTAGAGCCCGCCAGAGCGCATGTGCCCATTGCTGCGCGCGGGTTTGCCCTCGGGAGGCGCGGCTGGCCATGGAGAACGGCATAGCCACACCGACCATGAAACTGAACGAGGGCTGTATCATGTCATGCAACGAGCAGCCCGACCAGGCTACGTGCTCGCCATGAAAGGCCAGGGTTTGCCAGAAAGTGCTGGTCGGGAAATGTTCAGCGACTCCAGGAATGCGGAGCATCTCGGCGGCCATGAGAAACATGACAAAACCGCGGTAGGCATCGAGCGAACCGAGGCGCTCGTTTGCGAGGGTGGGAGGCTGAGTTTCCATGAATCGTGCATCGCAGCAGAAACCCTCGTGGGCGTCAATCCTCCAAGGTGGTTCGTCGAGGGGGCCTGCGACACCCGATCACGGCCACGGTGAAGATTTGACAGAGCCGGGACGTTGATCCCCACTGCTATGATGTTCTGCTCCCGACTTCTTACCCTCCTAGCCCTCGTTCTGCTCAGCTCCTGCGGCACTGGATTTCATCGCCAGTGGGAGCAGGCCCAAGTCCCCGCCACGTCCATCGAAGGCCGGTGGCAGGGCACCTGGACCAGTTCATTCAATGGTCACTCGGGAAAGCTGCTATGCCTCGTGGGACCTGAGAAGCCGGGGCACACCCGTGAGTTTCGCTACTTCGCCACCTGGGCGAAGATTTTCCGAGGCAGCTTCAATGCCATTCATGACGTGACCGAAAAAAGCGGCGTGACCACCTTCAAAGCCCGGCACGACATTGGCAAACGCGGCACTTTCAATGCCGAGGGCACCATTACTCCGACGGAGTTCCGCGCCACCTACAAGGCCGCTGGAGACCACGGGGTGTTTGTTTTGAAGAGGCCGGGTTGATGGGACCGGGTATTTAGCGTTTTGGCACGGGGCCTAATCAACCAGGGTAGAAAGATACGCTGGGAAGTATTCGGCTATCCCATTCAAATTGATGCCGTCACGTGCTCGCCAATAAGTCGTTGGCGACTTCCAGTAGCCGATGTCTTTGAAGCGATCCTTCTCATGAGGAACTTGGCCATTGTCGAAATAGTTCCGGTAGCCCGGATATGCAATTACGCCCGCAAGCGAAAGGATTTCGATCATCTGGCACCGCTCATTTCTCGAGGATGGGAAGATGCCTGAAATCGCTTTTTCAAAATGACCTGCATGGCATGAGGGTTCGAGCTGCCTGATGGCAAGAAAGATTTTTTTCAAGATAATCACATCAGCCTCTGTGGGTTTTGCTGTTGGCAACTTGAGAAACTGTTCAAGATCGAACACTTCATATGCCGCATGGTTATGCCGGACCCCTCCCCACTTTAGCCGCTCAAAATTTAGGACATTCAAGTCAGCTGGATGTCCCTTCTCTTCCTCCAGATAGAACGAACAGTAGCGGCAACACGATCCTCGACTCGGATGCCATTCAAATTTATGGGGCTTTTGATGTCTTCCTACCGCGAAGCTACCTAACGCAGAGCGGAGTGCTAATTCCCTTGCACTGAGGCTGGCGAGGAAGGCATTCCCAACCTGCTCTGGAGAGATTTCTCCACATAGCTTTTGAAGGTTTATCAAGGTTTGATCATGCGATACGATTGTGCTAGGAAACATAACACCCTTTGCAATCGCGTAGGCTAGGTCTGAAGGATGCGTGGTCCGATGTTGGCTCCACCGGTCAATTGTCCAATAAGTGTCGAACAAAATTTTTACGGCTCTCTTGTCGTAAAGCTTGTTCATAGGGATGTCCGCTTAACAGCAAAATGACGATGCGGATTGTTGATCGGGTATATGCAACATCAGCAAGATTGCATCCAATTTAATGCTGGGCTCAAAGTGACCATCTTCGCTTGCAGCTCTCTTTGGTGGCCCGGTTTCAGGTTTTTGAAAAGGGGACGTAATTCACAGGTTTTGAGGCGGTCCAAGCTTTGGATTATCGGTAACCACGAAGGTGTGAATTTGGCAAATATGCTTATGAATAATGTAAATAAAAT
>CAUJJC010000287.1 GCA_963204975.1 Verrucomicrobiota bacterium
CCCGAAGGCATCGACGCCAAGGTGCAGCGCGACTCGCTCGACTTGATCGGTGAACTCAATCGCAAGCGCCTCGGTGCCGTCGGTGATCCAGAGATCGCCACGCGCATCGCGAACTACGAGATGGCATTCCGCCTGCAAAGCAGCGCACCGGAGCTGACCGACTTGAAGAGTGAATCGAAGGAGACGCTCGACATGTATGGCTGCGATCCCGACAAACCGAGCTACGCCCGCGCCTGCCTGCTGGCGCGGCGCATGATCGAGCGCGGTGTGCGCTTCGTGAACCTTTACCACGAAGGCTGGGATGCGCACAGCAACGTGGAAGGCAACGTGCGCAACAACTGCAAGCAGACCGATCAGGCGAGTGCTGCGCTCGTGAAGGATCTCAAGCAACGCGGTCTGCTCGACGACACGCTCGTTGTCTGGGGCGGCGAGTTTGGCCGCACGCCCATGGTGGAAACGAACCCCGCGCTCGGTCGCGCGCTAGGCCGCGATCACCATCCGCAAGCATTCAGCGTGTGGATGGCCGGCGGCGGTGTGAAGAAGGGCTTCACGATGGGCGCGACCGATGAACTCGGCTTCAATATCGTCGAAGACCCCGTGCATGTGTTTGACCTGCAAGCCACGATCATGCACCTCCTCGGCTTCGATCACGAACGCCTCACCTTCCGCACCCAAGGCCGCGACTTCCGCCTCACGGACATCCACGGGCAGATCATCAAGAAGATGCTGGCGTAGTCTTTAACTGAGGACGAAGCCACTCGATGATGGTCTGGACCACTTGCTGTCGGTGGCTGAACAACATGAAGTGATCCGCGTCCGCGACGTTTTTGAAGTGCACGTCGATCTTCGCTGACTCCATCATCTTCACACTGTCCTGCACGTAATCGATCGGAACGCGATCATCTTGATTGCCGCTCAAAACCAAAACTGGGCGTCCTGCCCAAAGGGCGGTGAACTCAGGAGTGCCTATTGTCATGCGTTCAAACACCGGAGAGACAAAGCACAACGAACGCAGTTGCTTTCCGAGGCGAAAGCCAGCCTGGCTAACGCCGAGTCCACCATTTGAAAGGCCCATCAGATGCACCTGGTCCAGGTCGATGGAGGCAATCTTTTTCGCGTCTTGGAGGGCACTGCCAATGAGACGTGAAGTGGCCGGCTCACGCCAGTTCCCCATGCCAAATGTTGGAGCAATCAGGACCATTCCAAGTTCATCTGCCACTTGCGACAATATCCAGGAGTAGGCCTTGAAGTTGCCACCACTGCCATGAAGGAAGATGAGGGCGGGCTTTGGCCGTGATGAGCCACCCTTTGGCTGATAAAGAAGGTAATGGCCACGATCAAACTCCTGTCCCCAAAGCTCATCGTAAGCGAGTGGCATGACAGAGCCGAGCGCATGGAAATTGGGATCGGCTTCCAATTCGTCATAGATGGCTGTAGTCCAGTTCGCCAGACGCTCGCCTTGTTGATGTGTGAACAGGGGATCAATGGCTGGCACCAGTTTAAACCCGAGGCGGAATTGATCGATCTCGGGCAGCAGGTTGCCCAGAGCATGTTCACGGAATGTCCATTGCCCGTTGAGAAACCGATGTTGAACCTGACTTTGGGGTGAGGTGTGTCCGTCCGGAGCCTGCACCCACAGCCAGACTGTTACAATGGCCCAAGTGGAAAGGCAGCACAGTGCTGCTCTCCGCCATGATTTGGATGGCTGTTCAATCGCGATGGCCCCAAGAATCATTGCGCCTCCGAGGGCCAAGCCAGCAATCGCGAAAGCCATGCCTGGCCGCGTGCCACACACGAACAGAAGCATCAGACTCAGTGCACACACGATTACACCCACCGCTACGCCGAGAAGTCGAAGCCAAACAAATAGGGGTGAGTTCAACATTGGATCCAGGGAGAAAAGCAGATAACTTTTCGCCTGTCGATCCCGAACGATGATGGCAGTATCGCGGCCATGCTTGCATTTGCTTTTTCATCGCTGTCCGAACACAAGGAACTCCTGGTGGCGCTGAGCGTGCTCTCGGTCGTGACGTTCGTGGGGTCCTTGATTCTGATTCCGATTCTGTGCGTGCGGATGGGAGATGACTACTTCATGCCGCATCGGGACAAGGATGAGACCATGGCCGGACGCCATCCAGTGCTGCGCTGGACGGGCCTGATCGTGAAGAATGTGGTGGGTCTGATGGTGCTGCTTGCGGGCATTGCGATGCTCGCATTGCCAGGGCAGGGACTGCTGACGATGATCATCGGCATCATGATGCTCAACTTCCCTGGAAAACGAGCGCTGGAACTTCGATTGATTCGCCTGCCCGGCGTGCTGAAAACAGTCAATCACCTGCGCGCTCGCAGCGGGCATGGTCCTTTGCAGTTACCCGAGCGTTGAGGCCTCGTGGCACGTCGATGGCGACTCGGCATTTGCGATTGATCGCAAGGCGCAAAGGCCATCGCTAGGGGCTCAGGCGTTCGCGCTGCCAGACGCCGTTGACGAGGCGATAGAGCAGGCGGTCATGCAGACGGCTGGGGCGGCCTTGCCAGAACTCGAGCTCCTGCGGCTGAAGCGCATAGCCTCCCCAAAACTCGGGGCACGGCACAGGCTGATCTTCGGGAAAGGTGCGGCGCAGTTCTGCGGCGCGACCTTCCAGCCATTCTCGATTCGGGATCACCTCGCTCTGCTTGGATGCCCAGGCTCCGATCTTGTGACCGTAGGGACGAACCGCGAAGTAGCTCTCGGCCTCCTCGCGGGGCAGTTTGGTCACGATGCCACGCACGACCACCTGACGCTGGCGATTGGTCCAGAGGAAGCACAGTGAGGCGCGAGGGTTGGCGGCGAGTTCGCGTCCCTTGCGGCTTTCGTAGTTGGTGAAGAAGCCGAAGCCGCGCTCGTCCACGCCCTTCAGCAGCACCGTTCGCACATTCGGCGAGCCATCGGCCCCAATCGTGGCCAGCGACATGGCATTGGGCTCTGGCAATTGGTGCGCCACGGCATCGGCCAGCCAGCCCTGGAAGAGATCGAGCGGCGACGCCGGAGCGGTGTCGTCGTTGAGTTCGCCGAGTTCGTAGCTCACGCGCATGTCGCGCAGGTTGGGTTTGTCTTGTGGATTCATCGCAGCTAGAAAACGAACGCACAGTGCGCGCGAATGGATCACGCGCCAATGCGATTACTTGTTCCGATCATGCTTCCTCATCCCACGGGCGTCTTTTCCGATCTCGACCGCGTGCTGCTCGACGCGCTGTCCATCCAGTCACGCATTGCCGCGATGGCGGGCGAGGTGGCGGCGGATTTCGATGGCAAGGTGATCACCGTCATTGCCATCATGGATGGCGGCTTGTTTTTCGTGGCCGATCTGCTGCGGGCGATTGATCTGCCGATGCGGCTGGTGACCATGAGTGCGAGCAGTTATCACGGCACCACGAAGAGCAGCGGCCAGGTGCATCTGCCGTGGCCAGCGTTGCTTGATTTGAAAGACCAGCATGTGCTCCTGCTCGACGACATTCTGGATACTGGCCTCACGCTGGGGGCTGTGCAGGACCGCCTGAAGCAAGAGGGTGCCGCCATGATCAAGTCTGGCGTGCCCTGCGTTCCGGGCTCGGAGGGCGCACTGCCCGACGACCCGAAGGAGATCAT
>CAUJJC010000288.1 GCA_963204975.1 Verrucomicrobiota bacterium
GCCACCTGGTGCGGTCCCTGCGTGGGCGAACTCCCCAACGTGAAAAAGGCCTTCGACACCTACCATGCGAAAGGCTTCGAGATCATCGCCATCTCCCTCGATCAGGAAAAGGATGCTCTGGAAGCCTTCATCAAGAAGGAAAACATGACCTGGCCTCAAGCCTTCGACGGCAAAGGCTGGGGCAGTGACATTGCCCGCAAGTTCGGCATCAACTCCATCCCTGCGACCTTCCTCATCGGCAAGGACGGCAAAGTGGCCGCGACCAATCTCCGTGGTTCCGCTTTGGAAGAGAAGGTGGCGGAGTTGTTGAAGTAGAGAGGTTTGGTGCTTTGCCTTTTTGAGGGCACTTATTTTTGTCATCTCTAGCTGTCAAGCGTGGGGTTATTCTTCGAGCTAGCATCTGTGGTCCCGTCGCGTATGCAGGGTTCCCGCATGAAAGCCATCCTCGCTCTCGCCCTACTCTCCACGCTCGCCTTCGCCGCGCCGAAGCCACTGTTCCAAAGCAAACTGCTAACCACGCAGACGCCTGGCCATGCGGTGGACATCGACGTGGAACTGAAGGGCGCGAAGGAGCTGTTCCTCGTCGTGTCCGATGGCGGCAATGGCTTCACGGCAGACTGGGCGGATTGGGCCGAACCGCGTCTCGTATTGAAGGACGGCAGCGAGAAGAAGCTCACGGAGATCGAGTGGAAGTCCGCGAAATCTGGCTGGCAGCAGGCGCGTGTGAACGCCAACGCCGAAGGTCATGAGCTGCGTAGCGCGGGCAAGGCCATCGAGTATGGCATCGGCACGCACGCGAATAGCGTCATCGCCTTCAACCTGCCCGAGGGCGCGCAGCGGTTCAAAGCACGCGCCGCACTTGATGAAGGCGGCACGAAGCAAGGGGCGACCAGCGTGATCTTCAACGTCTTCACCGAGAACCCGGGGGAGATCAAAGCCACCGACGAAGCCACGCACGATCCTGCTGATGCCATCGCGAACCTCGACGTGCATCCCGAGTGCGTCGTGCAGCTCTTCGCCAGCGAGCCGATGATGCTTTCGCCATCCAGTATCGACATCGACCATCGCGGTCGCGTGTGGGTGTGCGAAGTCATCAATTACCGCAAGCACAACGGCGAACGCGCCGAGGGCGACCGCATCCTCATCCTCGAAGACACCGATGGCGACGCGAAGGCGGACAAATCCACCGTCTTCCACCAGGGCCGCGATGTGGACAGCGCCCACGGCATCTGCGTGCTTGGCAACAAAGCGCTCATCTCCTGTGGCGACGACGTTTTCTGGCTCATCGACGACAACGGCGACGACAAAGCCGACCGCAAAGAGCTCATGTTCACCAAGATCGGCGGTGCACAGCACGACCACGGCATCCACGCCTTCCACTTCGGCCCCGATGGCCGCCTCTACTTCAATTTCGGCAATGCCGGCAAGCAGCTCTGCGACAAAAACGGCAACCTCATCACCGACATCCACGGCGTGAAGTGCACCAATCAAAACAACCGCCCCTATCAGCAAGGCATGGTCTTCCGCTGCGAACTCGATGGCAGCAACGTCGAGGTGCTCGCCTGGAACTTCCGCAACAACTGGGAAGTCGCCGTCGATAGCTTCGGCACCATGTGGCAGTCCGACAACGACGACGACGGCAATAAAGGCGTGCGCATCAACTACGTCATGGAGTTCGGCAACTACGGCTACTCCGACGAAATGACCGGCGCAGGCTGGCAGACGCCGCGCATCGGTTGGGAAAGCGAGATTCCGCAGCGTCACTGGCATCAAAACGACCCCGGCGTCGTCCCGAACATGCTCATGACCGGCGCAGGCAGCCCCACCGGCATGCAGGTCTATGAAGGCGATCTTTTGCCCAGCATCTTCCACGGCCAGCCCCTCCACTGCGACGCCGGCCCGAACGTCGTCCGCGGCTACATCACCCAGCCCGACGGTGCCGGCTACAAAGCCGAGATCGTCAACCTCCTCGAAGGCAGCAAGAACCGCTGGTTCCGCCCCAGCGACGTCGCAGTCGCCCCCGATGGCAGCTTGATCGTCGCCGACTGGTATGACCCCGGCGTCGGCGGCCACGGCATGGGTGATGTGACGCGCGGGAGGTTGTTCCGCGTGACGACGAAGGCGGCGGAGAAGTATAAGGTTCCAAGTTTCAAGTTGGACACCGTCGAAGGCGCTGTGTCGGCTTTGAAATCACCGAATGAAGAAGCGCGGTATCTCGCGTGGCAGGCGTTGAAGAAGCTGGATGGCCGCGAAGCTCTCACGAAGCTCTTCGAAGACACCATAGCCCTCCCGCAGCATCGAGCGCGTGCGCTGTGGGCTTTGCAATGTAATCCAGGGCTTCAGCCCGCCAACCTGTCCAACGGCCAAAACGGCAACGCTTCGTCCCAACCACCCGCAGACGAGCTAAAGCTCAGGATTACATTGGCTGCCGCCCTCGCCGACAACGATCCGAACCTCCGCATCACCGCCCTCCGCGCCGCCCGCCAGCTCTGGCAGCAAAAACAGCCCGAAAAGCTCCGCGAAGTCATCGCGAAGGTCGTCACCGACAAATCACCCGCCGTTCGGCGTGAGGCAGCGATTGCGTTGCGAGGCAATGCAGGTCTACCAGCCGCTGAACTGTGGACTAACTTGGCTTTGGCGGCACACCGCGAGGACCGCTGGGGCATCGAGGCTTTGGGGATTGGCGCGGAGTTAAATTGGCATCAACGAATCGCATCACTGACCAATGCTCAAAGCTATTCTGGAAGTCGAATTGATGCCCTATGGCAAGTTGTCCGTCGCAGCCGTTGCAAAGAAGCGATCGAAATGATGACTGCGATGGTCAGACCTGATTACGATGAGTCTGCAAAAGCGTGGATGGGTTCCCCTTTGTTGAATCTCCGCGCCCTCCAACTCCTCCAATACCACCATCGTGAAGAAGTCTCCGCCGCCGCTTTGACCATCTTCCTCAAAGTCGATGCCGAAACCGCCCTCGCGGCCACCGCGCTGCTCGACCGCAATGCCATCACCTCGAACCCCGAGGCCAAAGCGCGGCTTGACTCGCTTTTGAAGCCGGTGGTCGGGAAGCCGGAGTTTGTGGCGTTGGTCGAAAAGCTCAACCTGACGGGCTTTGAGAAGGAACTGCTCGATTTCATCAGCGCGAACCCGAACGCGCCGGAGTCGGTGAACGCGGCGCGGCTCATCGCGGCGAACCGGGATGGCGCGTTGCGCTTTTTGAAGGATGCGGACGCGAAATCGGCCAAGGCACTCATCGCGGCACTCGGTCGCGTGAGTGATCGCGCGGCGGTGGCGGTCATGAACCAGCATTTCTGGCCGGAGAAGCGCGAGGACGTGCGCCGCGTGCTCATCGACGCCCTCGCGCTCAGCGTCGAAGGCGGTCGCGCCATCCTGAAATGGCAGTCGGAAGACAAATTGCCGCCGCAGTTCAAAGATCAGGCCGCTCTCGCGCTCAGTCGCAGCACCGATGCTGGTTTGCGCGATCAAGCCTCCCGCGAGCTCCCGCTGCCCGCGGCGCAAGGCTTGGCCAATTTCCCCAAACTACCCGAACTCATGAAGCTGAAGGGCGATGCCGCCAAAGGTCAGGCCATGTTCATGCAGGCCGGTTGCGTGGCCTGCCATCGCGTCAAAGGCCAGTTCATCGACTTCGGCCCCGATCTCACGCAAATCGGCGCGAAGCTCAGCCAAGACGGCCTTTTCACCGCCATCCTCTACCCCAGCGCTGCCATCGAGCACAGCTTCCATGGGGAGACGATCACGACCAAGGAAGGCCAAACCATCATCGGCTACATCGTGAGCGAGACAGACAGCGAATTGACGCTGAAGGTCGCGGGCGGTGCTTCGATGACCGTGAAGAAGTCCAGCATCACCAAGAAAGATGAAATGAAGGACTCGCTCATGCCGCCGGGGCTCGCAGGTGCGATTGGCGCGCAGGGCTTGGCCGATCTCGTGGCTTGGTTGCAGACGCTGAAGTGAGACGAAAAGTGTAGAACAAACGTCCACGTTCGTAAGCTGGTGGGCAGACCATCGTTGCTCGACTGTCTCGCCCGTTGACGGACGAGGCACCAGTGGACGAACGAAGACGCTCGCTCTACGTATCGCGCCACAGTCGTATCAATCCGAGACCATGCTCATCGAACTTCGCAACATCTCCAAGTCCTACGCCGAACCCGAGCGCGGTGAGTCCGTGCCTGTGCTGCGGGACATCTCGCTCAGCATCCAGCCCGGCGAATCCGTGGCCATCGTGGGCCCCTCCGGCTGTGGCAAGAGCACGCTGCTCAACGTCCTCGGCACTCTCGACGAACCCGGTGCCGGCGAGGTCTTGTTCGAGGGCAAGTCCTTGCAAGGCGCTTCGGCGGAGACGCTCGCGGCCCTGCGCGGAGAGAAGATCGGCTTCATCTTCCAGCTTCATCACCTGCTGCCGCAATGCACCGTGCTGGAGAACGTGCTGGTGCCCACGATGGCGCTCAAGACGAAGACTGATCGCACCGCGCGGGCTCATGAGTTGCTCAAGGCCGTGGGCCTCGACCATCGCGCCACGTATCGCCCCGCACAGCTCTCCGGTGGTGAACGCCAGCGCGTGGCC
>CAUJJC010000289.1 GCA_963204975.1 Verrucomicrobiota bacterium
CTGTGGGGCATGGGCGATCACACGCGGCCGAAGTGCGCCTTCGACCCCACGATGACCGTGCCGCTGATCTGGTGGCAGCCGGGCAAGATCAAGCCCGGTGTAGTGAACGAGCAGGTGAGCCACATCGACTTCTTCCCGTCACTGCTGGCTCATCTTGGCATCAAGGTGGACCTGCCATCGCAGCAGAAGCTCCCCGGCCACGACTACAGCGCGGCTTTGCGCGGCGTGCAGCTGACGAACTGGGACAACACGATCTACTACGAGTTCGAGGACCTGCGCTGCGTGCGCACCACGGACGCGAAACTCATCGAACGCCATCACGGTCCCGTGAACGAACTCTACGATCTGCGCAACGATGCTGGCGAGGAGCACAATCTGATCGACGATTCGGCGAGCACGGCGTTGCGGTCTTCGTTGCACACCACGCTGGAGACCTTTTTCGCGACGTATGCGGTGCCACAGTTTGATCTCTGGAAAGGGGGCGAATCAAAGGCACCGCTGCTGGAGAAGAAGTGAGCCCCCCCTCGCTCTACGTCACAGCAGACAGGTCCAGCATTCTCCATTGGCCGGGCTCCAGGCCCGTGAGATCGTAGGGGCCGAAGCGCTCGCGGTGCAAGGTGAGCACCTCCCAGCCCTGGCTGGCGAACATGCGGCGCACCTGATGATAACGGCCTTCGGTGATGGTGAGTAGGCCTTCGCGTGGGCCGACGATCTCCAGCTTGCCCGGCAGACAGGGGGTGGTTTCGCTGCGCAGCATCAGCGTGCCAGAGGCAAAGATGTCGGGCAGTTCGGGGTCGAGGTCGCTATCCACCGTCGCGCGATAGACTTTCTCGATGGAGCGCTTGGGTGAGGTGAAGCGTTGCACCAGCGAACCCTGATCCGTCATGAGCAGCACACCGCTCGTATCGCGATCCAGACGCCCCACGCTTGTGACGGGAGGATTGCGGCGCGGCCAGCGTTCAGGCAGCAAGTCGTAGATGGTCTGCCCTTCGTCCTCCGCGTGAGAACAAACGCAACCGACGGGCTTGTGGAAGATGGCCAGGAGCCCTTCGAGGCCTTCCAGGGGCTCGCCTTCCACCGTGACGGAGGCGGGATCAACGCGATCATCCGTGCGATCAGGTGTCTTTCCGTTCACGAGGACGAATCCGTCATCAATGAACTGGCGGACTTCACGCCGGGAGGCGTAACCAAGGGACGAGAGGAGCTGATCGAGACGGCGGAGTTTCACGCGCGCAGCCTAGCCGGATGCGAGGATCAATACAGCGCCTTATTCTTGGGATTGAGCCGCTCTTCCACGATCTTTTGGGAGGCGGGCACGATGATGCGCTCGGCCAGCCACTTCTTGGACTGCTCGCTGGTGAATCCACTGAGATCGTCCGATTGCATATCGCGCACGCTGGCAGGCATGAGCACCAGATTGGCTAGGGAACGGGCGGCCTCGGGGGCGATGGTGGGGGTAAGCAGGTGGCCGGCGACGATGCGCTCGTCTTCCCAGCCTTTGGCCTTGGCGGTGGGGTTGAGGCCATCACGCATCTTCATGATGTTGCCCAGTTCATTGAAGATGCCGAGCCGCTTGGCCAGAGCATAGTTTTCTTCCAGCATGTTGCCGATGATCTTGCCTTCGCCGGGCCGGGCACCGGAGCCTGAGAGGGCCATATTGATGGTTTCGCCCACGCTGTATTTTTCCTGCTCGGCGGTGTTCAGGTAGGCCAGGATGCGGAAAAGGGCGGCCTCGCTGGCAAACCAGGGATCTTCAGTGTTGGCGAGGTCCTGTGGCTTCAGCGTTTGAGCGATCACACGGCGGATCTCATCAGCGGCTGGATTGCGGCGTTCCTTTTCCTTGGCCGCGTAGTCTTGGTAAAGCATGTAACCTCCGCTGAGGCCGCCGATGATGATAAGGAATCCGATGAGTTTGTTCATGTGTCGTAGGGGATGGATTTGATGCCCATAGTTAGATAAACAATTTCTCACCTCCGCGTCACGCGAGCGATGAAATTTTTCTCAACTTTCTTACAAACCGGGGCGGACAATGTGTAGATAGGCCTCCACATTTCCGGGGGAGAGGGTCATATTCTGCTGACCCTCGGGCGCTGCCAGACGAGCCAGATCCTCAGGCGTGCGGTGGATGAGATTCCAGTCGAGCACATACTTCATGAAGCACCGGATCGGATTCGCCGGACTGAAATTGCACACCACCAGGCTGCCGCCGGGCGCGAGCATCTGGAACATCATGTCCACCAAGCGCTTGCAGACGCGGTCGCTGAAGTAATCGAACAAGCCCGTGCAGTAGATGAAGTCGTAGCCTGCCATGCGGGCGACAGGCCCCAGGGCCGCCAGTCCGCGTCTGCGCATACGTGCTTCATCGGCGACGAGGGACTGGATGGTGCTCTGCACGAAACTGACGCGCGACAGCCGCCAGTGGTCCTGCTGCGCCTTGGACACCTGGGCACGAGCGGAGGCCAGCGTCTCGGCATTGAAATCCGTCAGCACGATCTCCGCGCTGTTGCACAGATCACTCGCCGCCATGAACCGCGCGATCTCATTGGCAGAACCGCAGCCGATGCTGAGCACTCGCAGATCGTGACCCGCACCATGGCAGCGCTCGGCCTGGGCTGTGAGTTCCTTCTCCAGCAGCGCAATGCGATGCCGGTAGGCTTCGCCAGCGGGGCTGAGCACCAGCCAGGCATTGAGCAGGCGGGCGTAGAGCGTCTGGCCATCGTAGGGGTCCTCAATCAGCTTTTGCAGCGCCCGATAGTCCCCTGCAAAGCCCAGCGGCTTCGCATAGATGTGGTGGATGAAGGGCGCGCACATCATCAGCGGATGCAGGTGCTGACGAACCAATGAGTGATACTCGGCATCGAGTGCGGGTGGGATCTGCCGGGATGCTTCCTCGAATCGAGCAAAGACGGCATCGAAGGCGGGGAAGATGCCTTTTTGAAGTTCGGGCAGGATGGCGCGCTGCGTCTCCGCGTGCGACTGGCCTGCGACGGCTGGGAGCGTGACCTCGATCCGATCCAGGCACTGCCGGGCTTCATCAAGCACACTGGCCACATCCGCCACGGCCGCCTTGAAGACTTCGCTCACGCGATCAAGCAATCTCATGCGCTCGAAGAACGGCGCGAGCACCTCGTTCTGCGGCATCACGCTGGCACTGCTCACGGGAGAAA
>CAUJJC010000290.1 GCA_963204975.1 Verrucomicrobiota bacterium
AACCAACGGTAGTGGTAAGGATTGAGGAAGGCATGTGACTGCACCAAACGACCGAACGTCCGACGCGCAATCACTGGAGCGCAAACTGACATGCCTTGCGATGGAATCAGGCATTGCGTCTCCTGCGCTCAGGGGGATTCGACTTGCCAATTTGTTATGTCGTCATCGGTGCCATTAGCACCGTCTTCTCCCAGCGACCATAGATCGTAGCTGCCAGTATTGTGCTTGCCGGGCACCAAGTATTGAAACTTGCGTCCCCAGGCATCGAGCGTCGGGTCCTCTGCATTCCGTTTCGAGAAGACAAGCGGCAAGCGGCGCTTTCCTTTGTAGAGGGACTCGATGCCTTCCTCCTGAGTGGGATAACGCCTCTTGATAAAATGGTGGGCCGCGATTCCAGCTTCGATCCCTTTGATCTTCGAACCTGTCACGAAAGCATATTCACCACCCGCTGCCTTCACCCACCGCCGGGCAAACATCCCAGCGATGGCTTGAAATACGACGATCACGGCCAAGGCGATGAGACCCATCTTGATGCGGCGCGGCCACGGACTGTTGGGGGCAAAATCAATCATGCTAGACCCGATACGGGAACCCACGCGATTGGTTATGAATCGCCTGAGTGCTGAACCCCGAGCGGACCCAATTTCACTCCCCGTGCGGGCACCTGAGCAGGAAAGCGGCCCCTTTCCCCAAGGTTCAAAAAATGGGCTCTCAAAGAATGTGAAATAAAATGCATAACCAAATTCCGGTGAACCCGAATTCCCCCCATGTCCGCCCTGTTGGCCTGATCGATCAAGCATCACGCCACAAGGTGGAGCACTCACACACACACCTAACACATCATACTCGAACACCATGTCCGCTACACTCGCATCCGCCGGCCTCAAGCTTTCGAACTGGGGACTCAACACCTACATTCTCGCTGAAGGCACCTTCACGGGGAATTTCGGTGCCGTCATCAATATTCTCAACATGGTGGGCCTCGTGCTCGCCTTTGGTGGCCTGCTTTTCGCTGCCGTGATGTTCATGATGGGCCAAACTGAACGTATGATCTACGGCCTCGTTGGTGCCGTGGTCGGCGGCATGTCCTGGATCATCGTCAAGACGATGTTCAGCGCGTCAGGCGCATCCGTGAACATCAACCTCTAAGACGAGGAGATTCCCTGGTATTCCCAGCATTGTTTTTGGAGCCCGCACGATTTGATGCGGGCTCCAAAGCAGGCTGTTTGAACCTTGTGTGAACAAGCACCGTCTGCCCTCATGGAAGAAAGCAAAGTCAGATTCCACGAAACCAACGAAGGACGCGAGACCAGCCAGGGTTTCGCAGGGTTCGAGGGCAACAATGTTCTTCTGCTTCTCGTCTCCGTCGGCATATCGCTCGTTCTGTCCCAGGGGGTTGATAACCTCAATTTCCCTTTTTGGGGCAACATCCTTGTGATGGCTTTCCCGATCGTGGTGGTCTCGGCCTATGTCTTCGGACTCAAGCAAGGCAAACCGCACTCCTACGACATCGAGCTGGCGGAATGGCTGATCATCAAGCTCACAGGCATCAACTACTTCTCTCCACGGCAAGTCGAGCAACTGAAGCTGCCGTGGACTGAAACCGTCAAGAACTCGACTCCTCCTCCGCCCACTCCCGATGCCAAAAATCGTTGATGCCTATCTTGATCGTAACCTGATCATCTACCGGGGGCTGCAAAAAGGTGGTGCCATTGGACGTGGCTATTCCATTGAACTGCCCGACACGGAGAACACCGATGCGGAGTGGCTCATGTCCTTGGAGGACAACCTCCGCATTCTTCTGCGCCTCGTGCGTCCGGAGCTTCGCTTGCAGGTCACCTGGAGCGTGGACAGTGACTACCGACGTGAAATCGAGCGCTACAAAGAGGAAACCGAGCGACTTGGTGGAGACAAATGGTCAGTCCGCGCTCGTGAAGAGCGTTACAACCGTTATGATCGCAAGATCAAGAATCGTGAACTGCGCCGCGAGCATCTCACATTCTACTACACGTCCAAGATCAGCGGCAAGACCAAGGGCGTAGGCAGCCAGTATTATGAAGAAGTGCTTCAGGCCGCAACACGCGAGCAATCGGAACTCGAGCAAGCCCTCCGCGGTCAACTGACTTCGCTGGGAGGAGTCGTCGTGCCCATGACGGACCTTGAGCATTTCCAGGAATTCTACCGGTTCTTCAATCCCAGCGCTTTCGAGAACGAAGCTGTGGTTCTTGATGACCTCTACGATCCTGCACAATCCGTCTGTGACATGTGCTTCAATGGCGATGCCGCGCCGATGAACATGCGCTCCTCCACTTTCAAGATGGACGGTTTTTATCAAGGCGTCTGCGTGCTCAAGACGATGCCCAAGTTCACTTACATCGGCATGATGCGACTGCTCACGCAGCTCGACATCATGGACTACCAGATCACGGTGAACGTAGAGGCCGGTGATGTCGAAAAGGATCGTCTGGAAACTGAAGGCCGTCTGGCACGCTACGAGCGCGGTAAGATTACCGCCTCGATCGAGGCAACCATCGCGAAGCTCCGCACGCGCGTCCGTCGGCTCGCAACCAACGAAGTTGTCCCCTATCGGATGCACTTGGTTGTTCGGTGCTGGGACAGATCGGAGGAGGTGTGCAACAGCAAGCTCTCGGCGATTAAAAATGCCATGCTCAAGATGGGAGGCTCCCAGTCATACGAGCCCACATTGCCAACGTCGGTGAAGAACTACTGGCAGCTCACCATGCCAGGCTGGGCGTGGTCGCCTTATAGTGACTTCAAGCTCTACATCGAAGACGTGAACCTGGCGGACTTGCTGCCGATTTCGAGCACGCCAACGGGTGATCTGGCCGAGGCTGAAGCTCTCTACGATGGTCCTCGCGGAGCACTGATGGGCTGTGTCACCTTTGTTGGAAAGAAGGGCGCACAGCGTCCAGAGCACGGGATCATGTTTGGTGCTTCAGGTGCCGGCAAATCGGTGTTCACGATTGATCTGCTGACGCAAACGGCACCATATTACGAGTTTACCGCCATCGTTGAAGAGGGCTTGTCGTATAATTTGTTCACCAGGCTTTATGGATGCGAGCCGATCATCGTTCAGCCGAACGGAGCACTGACATTTAACTACTTTGATACACGCGGCTTGCCATTGAGTGCCGACCAGCTTGGTGGTGCCACGGCGGTTGCCCATCTGATGGCAGGACCGCCGAAAGATCTCGACAAGGATCGCATCCGGCAGGCGCTTCTCTCCAAGCAAGTGGAGCGCATCTACATGGACCAGTATGAATCCTGGGGAATGCGCAATCCGGATAAAAGATTCGAGGCCGCTCGTCGCTGCTTCATGTCCAGGGAATGGGGTTCACGGCGTCTGCCCAAGGGAACTACGCCTTCGGACTGCTGGCTCGATTTCACCAATGCCATCGTTGAAGGCGATAGTGAGGCGAAGGAACTTCAAAACCGTGATTTCGATCCAGCTCGGCTGGAAGACTTCATGAACAACCCCTCCGAGTCTGGGGAACTCATGGGGATGGCATACACCTTGATGACGCCGGAGGAGATGCCTACCCATAGTCAGTTCGTTGAAATGCTGAACCTTGAAAGCCGCCAGCGCCGATCCCACGAAGATATGGGACTGCTGCGAATGTTGCTAGAACCTTGGGGCAAGAACGGTCGTTATGGAGCCATCCTCGACGGCGTCAACAACGTCGATCTCAGCAAGAAGGTCGTCCACTTCGAACTCTCGTTCATTCCCGAGTCCGCCAAAGAACTGCGGGATGTGGCTGCTTTCATGATCACCAATGATGTGCGCAAAGAGATCATGCGCCGCCCTCGCAATATCAGAAAGCGAGTGATCTTGGAGGAGCTTTCCGCATTCCTCGCTATGCCCGATGGTGATCGCATCACCCGTGAATACTACGAGCGTATGCGCAAATACTCGACGTGGGTGTTCTCGATCATCCAGCAGTTCCAGCGCATCAAGGATCATCCCGTGCGTTCATCGGTCATCGGCAATTCGCGCGTGATGTTCATGCTCAAGCAACCAGATCGAAGGGATGTGGAGGCGATGTCCGAAGGTTTCCGTGTGCCGTCTGTAACCAAGCACCAAGTGGCCGCCTTCCCTGATCCATCAGAGATGAAGCGCAATCCATTTGGCTCCTTTGTTTACTACCATGAAGCAACCGGACGTCCTCGAATCGCCGTCGGACGCCACTACGCATCCAAGGAAATGATCCTCGCAAGTGCGACCTCGGGAGAGGCTTTCGAGCGCCAAAACCAGCAACTCAAGCAGTTCGATGGCGACGCCTACAAGATGATTTCTTCACAAGCACGAGGCTGAGTAACCAACCGCTGAGTATCCCGAATTCCATCACAACCATCACACGTCATGACAAAGCAAACTTGCGTCCTCACCATAGCGATGAGCCTCGGGCTCTCAGCCTGCACTAGCACTGGTGGTCCATCGGGTGGCATACTGGGCCTAGTCACCGGCGGCGTTCTCGGCCACTTGATCGACAACCAAGTCAATAGTGACAATGAGGCCAACGGTTACAACAATGGCACCGGAACCGGAACTGGAACGGGCACCAATGGCACGGGAACAACGGGTGGAACAAACGGCAGCTCAAGTGGTGGTCTAAACTCACTTCTTCTGGGGACGACCAAGACGAACTCGACCGATCCGACCACAGGCACCACTACCGAAGCCCTTCAAAACCAGTATGCAGTCATCAATCCCAACAGTGGCAATACCCGCACCGAGGACTTCTTTGGTGACAACAAAGGAGCCATCGTTGGTGCCGCAGCAGGCGCGCTTTCGGGCATGGTGACGGACCAGTTCCGAAAAGGCGAAATCCAGCGCAAGTATGATGAGGGTTACGCGAAGGCGAAGAGCGATTCGATCAAAGAGTTCTATTGGCTGAAACGCGATGCACAGAAGGCAAAGGGCGATGGAGACAATCCGCCGGTTCAGTATCGCTACTATGAGGTGGAAGTGCCTGCACACACTACCAGCGACGGTGTCTTCATCGACAAGCACAAACGGATCATCGAGGTCGTCGAGTAATCGCCCCCATTCTGACACAGGAGGAACCTATATGAGAACGTTCACATTCCCCATCACCCTGCTCGCAGGCGCTGCATTGCCATGTCTAGGCCAGCAACCTGTAACCATGATTGACTATGCTCCCGCCAGTTCGGCAGCCACCATCAATCAAGGTATTCAGACCAACACAGCCGACATCAAAGCAGCGCTGGATCAATTGCTGGACAAAGCACAGAAACAACTCGCTGAACTGGAGAAGCAGTCGGTGGCGATGGGCAATTACAAGGCGGAGAATCGCGACAGCGTGATCAATGCCTCCAATG
>CAUJJC010000291.1 GCA_963204975.1 Verrucomicrobiota bacterium
ACTGATCGGGGGCACCTACTTCACTCACACCAATCTGACCAAGCCCGCGTGGCAAGGCGTGCTCTTCCAGAAGGGCACCAACAAAGCAGGCTACGGCTACTTCATGACGACCTCACCCAAAGTGATGGACGGCACCGGCCAAAGCGGCGCGGTCAAGCTGCTCGCTAGGTAGTGGAGGATTTCTACGGGAGCCTCACCACCACATGGTAAAACCGTTGTGGGAGCGCAGTGGCATCCTCGTAGCTCTTCACGCTGCCATCGCCGGAAATGTCTGTGCCAAGACCTGTCCACGAGACGAGATCATCGCTGCCATACACTCGATACAGGCGACCGCTGAGGGTGCTGAAGTTGACGGTGAAGCCGTTCGTGCTCTTCGCGATGCCGGGCATGTAAGTGTCGGCGGACTGCGGGTTCTTGCCGACGATGTATTCCTGGAGGTTCGTGAGGCTGTCGCCATCGGGGTTGCCGGTGGGGCCATTGGTGCCGGTGGCGTTGTTGGTAGCGAGGCCGTTGGCGAGTTCCCAGTCATCCGGGAGCGAGTCGTTGTCGGCGTCGTTCGTGAGCACTTCGAAGCCGAGATCAAAGCTCGCACCCGTGGTGAGGCTGAGTTCGATTTGCTGCGTCTGCGCTTGGTTGCGCATGTTGAGCGTGTCGTAGATCGCGCTTTGGCCAGCATCGTCATCGACCGCGGTGTCATTGTGCAAGGCAGTGCCCAGGGTCACAAAGGCGCGCACGACGGCATCTGTGGTCGTGGTGGTGAGTGAAAGTTCGCCGCTCGCGCTCGTCAGCGCGCTGAGGTTGGTTTGGCCGGTTTTGATCAGGTGATCAAGGTGTGGGCTGAGGCCGTGGCGGAGATACAAGGTGGTGATCGTGGGATCGAGTGTGTAGCTGGCGTGAAGGGCGTTGGCGTTCGAAGCCAGTGTGATCGTCTTCGCCACTTTGCCGTCGCTGCTGGTGAAGATGAAGCCGTTCGTCGTCGCGGTCGCGGTGTAGTAGTCGTTGGTGTAGAGCGCGTTCGGGCCGGCGGCGAACCAGTCTTTGAAGCCACTGGTGCGATAGCTGCCGGTGGCTCCGCTGAGCACATTGGCATAGCCTTCTTCCTCGGTCTCGTAGCCGGCATACGCGATGGGATTGCCGACGACTTGGAAGACCTTGCCGTTCGCCACATCGCGCACCCAGGCGGCGGTCATGCGTCCGCCGATGCGCTCGAAGAGGGCGAAGACCTTGCTGTTGAAGAGCAGATACTCAGGCTCGCCATCGAGGTCCACATCGCTCGTCTCGGTGCCTGCATTCCCGAAGGCGGCCCAGGTGGTCACACGCTGATACACGTTCGCCCAGCGCGACTGTGATTGCGCGCTCTTCGAGAACCCGGCGAGCGGCTGGTAGGTGATGTCGGGATAGACATACGTCCCGGTGCTGAAGCGCGTGAGGTCGTTGTTGGTGTTGTCGTGAAACGCCGTGAGCCAAGTGCTGGCGTGGAAGCTGTGACGCGAGAGACTGCGCAGCGTGTTGGTCAGGGTCAAACTGGACGCGGTGGACCACGCGCTGTGCGCGATGCCGCTCACGCCTACGCGACCCCAGGGCGTAACCATTGGCGTGCCGGTGCGGATGTTGAAAAGCTTGTCAAAGAGGCTCTCCTCGCGCGCGGCCTGGCCGTAGAACCAGTTGTCGTAGTTCTCCTGCGAGGCGTGATGCACGAAGTCCTTCGAAACGTTCGACAGCGTCAGCGTGCCGCGCTCGATGACGGGCCAGCTCTCCGGCGTGCCATCGCGATTGCTGTCCACTTGGCCCGCGAGGATCTGCTGCGGCGTGACGAGTTGAATCCACGGATGAGCGGCGATCCAGCGCACGTTCGCATCATAGGCATCGGCTTGCGCTTTGGTGGTGAAGTCGCCCCAATCACTATGCACCACGGTCACCTGATCCTGCGTGGCGCTGCGTGCCTTGCGGCTCAGGAGTCGGCGCAACGAGAGATCGAGTCCGCCATCCGTATTGCCGAAGCGGAAGGCACTGGCTTGATCGCTGATGGTGAAAATCTTCACGCCATTGATGCGGTTGATCCGATAGCCCGCGTCGCTGAGCGACACCGTGCGGCCGAGCCACTTCTCGATGTGCTGAGATTGATCCGCGAAGGTCGCGGCAAAGCCTGCGCCCTGCACGATGCTGAGCGCCTCGGCATTCAACACGCGCTCCGGCGGATACAGCACCGTGCTGCTCGGCGCGCTGCCATAGATGCTTTGCAACAAGCTCGCAGAGTCGGTGACGTTTGCCTGCGTGTAGCTCAGCGGGAAGTAAGGCAAGATATGATCCGCAAACGTAGTGCCGAGGAATTGCACGACGCCGCTGCTGGCTAGGGATGCGAGTCGCGTGTTCAGCGTGGGTCCATCGCGCCAAGGTTTGTTCACCGCCGGGTCCACCTTGGCCCATTGAATCGCGCTCGCGAGCGTGGGACTCATGTGCAGCGCGAGGGGCACGCTGTAAGCCTGATGCACATCCAGTGGACGATAGAATCCAGCGCTCGCGCCATTGTTGAGCAACGCGTGAACTTCATTGCCAGGCAGCAAAGGCCGCGTGTCGTGAATGAGGCTCGCCACCTTCGCGCGCTTCCACTTGTCATTGCTAGTGGTGCCGGGACTGAACCATGCCTTCAACACACTGCCATCACCGGCGAGCGTGCTTTGATCGCGCCAATAGGCCGAGGCGATGACATCATCAGAGATGCTGTCTCGGATGTCGTTGCGACCACCGATCTCGCCCGCGCCGCTGTTGGTGCCGTCCTTCACGCTGACCACTTGGTAGTTGATCGTGTTCGGGTTGCCGTTCCAGCCTGCATCGAGCAGCGCCTGGCGGCTGATGCTGAACTCCACGGCGTCGTATTGGCTGCTGAACCAACTGCGTTGAAACCCGTTCTCCGCAGTCTGCGAGCGACGTTGCACGCCGAAGCCGAGCACTTGATTGATGGCCGTGCTATTGCTGCCGTGATCGGTGTCCACATACAC
This sequence comes from Verrucomicrobiota bacterium, assembly GCA_963204975.1. Taxonomy (GTDB): domain Bacteria; phylum Verrucomicrobiota; class Verrucomicrobiia; order Verrucomicrobiales; family Verrucomicrobiaceae; genus JAEUHN01. Next base: position 3,000 of record CAUJJC010000291.1, read on the forward strand.
CGCGCCATTGTCCGTGGAGTAGCAGGCGACCACCGCTTCCCACTTCATGTTCGTCGCGCAATCAAGGTTATCCGGCAGCGTGTATTCGCCCACCGTCGGACTGCCGAAGTCCATCATCACATAGAAATCAGCATTGCTCGCCTCGGCGTAGGCCGCGAGGTCATGCAAGTCGATGCGAAAATAGAACAAGTCATCGCCGCCACTCGTCGAGGGGCCGCCGTCGTGCGCGTAGAAGGCCACGATGTCGCGGCTGGAATCAAAGCCATCGTAGGCCTTGTAGATGTCCGTGCCCTGGTTGTTCGTGCCATCGCCATCATACTCGTCGAGCGCGATGAGATCATGAATGCCCCAGTCGGTGAACTCCTGCGTGTTCGTCACACCACCGGCGATGATCGGCGTCGTGGGTCCGATCTTGATCTGACCTGGAGGCGGTGGCGGCAAGGTGTCGTTCTTGCGCGGGCTTGTGCCGTTCGCGAGTTCCTGCGCGTTGGTGAAGCCATCGCCATCGGGATCGCCACTGTTGCCATCGTCGCCGACATCGCTGAGTGGATTGAGACCATAGCGAATCTCCCAGCCGTCAGGCAGGCTGTCGGGATCGGTTTGAGCATTCAAAGGATCCGTCTCCGTCCAAGTCTCGCTGACGTCCCACACACGATTGTTGTTCATGTCGCCGGCGATCAAGCCATTGCCATCCTTGTCTTCGCCGGAGCCATCTAGCGCACCATCGCCATCGGTGTCGGCGTTGTTCGGATCGGTCTCGGTCCAGGTCTCGCCTGGATCACGCACTTTGTTCGGCCAGTTGCGCGCGAGCCAGGGAATGAAGTTGCCCGGAATGCTCTCGCCATCGCCATCCAGCCAGCCGTTCTTGTTCGCGTCTTCGATGCCGTCCTTGATGCCGTCGTTGTCCGTGTCGTCATCATCGGGATCAGTCACGCTGCCGCGCAGTTGCTTCGCGCGATCACCGCCTTCACTCGCTGTATTCACGCTCGGCACCTTGCCCAGGTTGTCGAGCGTGTTGTAAAAAGGGGGATCAATGTCCCCCCTGAAGTTCGGTATGCCGTCGCCATTCGTGTCGGCGGTTAAGATGGTGCCGGGATCGAACTTCGTATCGCTGTCCGCATCCGTGAAGGGCTCGCTGGTTTCGCCCACATCGTGAACGCCATTGCTGTTCGCGTCGTTGAAGTCGAAGACGCCGTTGCCTGCGCCTGTGTTGTTCGGCCCGTAGCCAGTGTCGGTGAACGCCTCGCCGATCACCGTCGCATTGCGCCAGCCGACTTCGAGTGCATCGGGCAGCCCATCGCCATCGGTATCGGGGCTCGTCGGACTGCTGCGACCATAAGCGTTATGAATGTGAATCTGCCCGTTCGTCCACTGCTCAGAGTTCGCAACATACTTCGGATCGTCAGGCAGGTAACCATTGGGTAGCGGCGTGGCCGTGCCTTCATCGCCGTCGAGCAAGCCATCGTCATCGTCATCAGGATCGAAAGCCGAAGCGGACGTGGTCTGGCGGAAGATGACCTTGGCGCGGCGGTTATCAAAGTTCTCTCCGGTCGGTGACACCACGCGCGCGGTGAAGCGGAACTCGCCCTGCGTGATGCCGCTCCAGGTGAAGTCCCAATACTTTGATCCCGCCTCGGTCGTGACCACTGGTGCGCTCAGCGTCATCGGCCCGGCGGTGACATTGAGCGTCACGTTTGTGGCCTCCGTGCTCGTGGACACGCGAATGACATAGCTGCGCTGCTCCGCCGTTGGCGAGGCGGCGTCCGGCAGCACAATCTCATACGCCTTGCCATCGCTGTCGAGTTCCGGCGGCGTCACGATGCTAATGCGCGGCTTGTTCGACGGCAGCGCCTTCACGATGCTCTCGGTGATGAGGTCAGAGGCCGTCGTTCGATCAAAGGTCACCTCCAGCTTGTGCAGGTAGTTCGGCTGGTCGTTCCACAGGTTCGGGATCGGGAAGGCCAGTTCGTGATAGGTCGCGTTGATGTCGTAGTTGATCGCGAAGTCCTCGCGCGACTGCGCCGTGCCCGGCGTCGTGTCGTTCGGGCCGATGCGGATGGTGAACTTGTCCTTGAGCTGCTGCGTCGTGAGACCATCGGCCAGCGCCTTGGTGAAGAAGACCTTCATCACGTAGCTGTCGTCCACCGAGTCCTCATCGCTTTGCGGATACGCGACGAACAAGCGGAAGTCCGGCCCCGCTGTGTTCACCGTGCGCTCCAGCGTCGTGTAGTGCCCCGGCGTGTCGCCCAGATTAAAATCCTTGTAGGTCGCCGAGGACACCTCGCGCAGACGCACCTTGATCGTCGCCGTCCCAGTCGTCGGCAGGTTCTTATAGCTAAAGCGCCACTCCTTCTGATAGGCAGACGTGATCACCAGCGACGGCGTGACCTCGTTCGCCTTCACCCAGGAGTTCGCCACGGAACTGTCCCAAACGCCATTCTCATTGAGGTCCTGATACGCCTCGGTGCTCTCGCGCGTGCCGTTCTTGTTGCTGTCGGTGAAGGGTTCAAAGCCCGCGCCATTGCCACTCACGGAGCGCGTGATGCTGTCATCGTTGGTCGCATCCGAGTCCACGATGTTATACCAAACCTCCGTCACGCTCGGGTCCGTGCGGATCACCAAGCCATACTCGTTGCCGCCGATGGTATCGCCGTTCGCCGCCGGGAACTTGATCTCTCCCGTTGGAGCCTGGGCGTCATAATAAAAGGTCTGCGTGAAGGTGTTGTAGATGCTCGCCTTGCCATCGCGCTGAAGGAAGGCGCGAGCACGGATGACATGGAAGCCCTCGTCCAATCCGGTGCGCAGCTCGCCGTAGTCGTTGTGCGGGCGATGCGTGGTCGTGGTGAGATTGCGCGCACTGGTTTGATAAGTGCTCATCATCTTCACCTTGCGCGCGACGGCGTCCGCATTGCCCGGCCACCAAATCGGCGCAGCGTCTTTATAGATGCCGATCTTATACTTCGATGTCGCTGTGAAGTCGCCCGGCAGCGAGCACTTCCACCAGTCGGTGGTGCCGCCGTCGTCGTTGTGGTCATAGAACATCTCCGCCGTCTTCGTGGTGCCCAGTCCTTGGCCTGCCGCGCCTTCGGGATTGCTGCCGTCCGTGGTGTAGTAGAGGAACATCTTGTAGCCACCGCCCACCGCGTTCGGCTTTGCCCACAACTCATTGCGCGAGCCATCGTATTGATTGCGCGCTGGCGTGATCGCACCCACCACAATCTGAGGGTCATGGTAAAGGAAGATCGCCGTGTCAGCGTCTGTGAACTTCGTGCCCGTGCCGTTCGTCACCGTCGTGGTGGTGAAGGTCTCCGCGCCCGGCGAGTGCGTCACATTGCGCGCCGTGTCCTGCGCCGCGAACAACTCAGGATGCACACGGCTCACGAAGTCCGGCTGCTCGTAGCCCATGAAGGTGTCCGTCGCGAGCGCCGGTGGATTGTCGCGAGGATCACCGAGCGCGTGATTCGTCTCGTTCAAATTGATGCCTCCATCCAACTTGAAGAGCACATTCGCCGCGCTGCCATCCACGCGCGCAATGAAGCGCACTGCCGAGCCATCCGTCACACGCGGCACGGTGGCTGTGTATTTGTAGTCGGTCACATTGGTGTCCGCAGGCAGGATCGGCTTCGAAGGATCAGGCAGCGTGGCACCATTGAAGGCCTTGTCACCGTTTGGCCCATCCTTGCGACTCACATTCACCGTGCCCACGGGCGTGCCGTTCTGCGTAATCGTCACCGTGCGACCGCCCGCGTTCTGCCAGGCATTGGAAGGATCCGGGTTCTTCCACGAGAAGATGAAGTAACCACCGCTCGGCACCACGACCGTGTTCAACTCTTCTTTGAACTTGTAGAAGCCACCGCCGACCCACGAGTAGTTGTAGAGGTAAGCGCCCGCCGGGAACGATGTAGCAAACGTGCGTGCCAATCCACTCGCGTAGTTGTCGTTCATCATGAACAGCATCGTCACGCCATCCTCATCGCTCATGCTGCCGTTCTCGCGCTTATCAATGCGCTCATACGCCACGAAGTCCGCATCGCTCCACACACCCTTCTGATAGCCGCGCGCAAACTGATCATGAATGTATGTCAGGTTCGGCACCCGACCATCGCCCCACTGGCCGAGGAAGGATGTGTTCGCATGACGCGGAAACGCCCCACCGCTTTCGCCAAGCGTCTCCGCCTGGTAATTGCCATCCGTGTAAATGAGCCCCATGCCCTCGCGCGTGAAGTAGTAAGCGTGCTGCAACTCACGCCGCGCTGCGTAGTCGTTGTCATGCGACTGCGCATGAGTGACACCGTGCGCCGCCGAGAATCCGCCCGCACCGGGTTGATCATAGCCTTGCAGACCGTTGCTCGGATTGCCCAGCTTCGAGTTCAATTCCGTGCGCAGGATGTTGTCCACGAGGCGCATCCCTGAATCAATGTAAGGCCCATAGGCCGGAGGTTCGCCCAGGTGCTCGCCGA
>CAUJJC010000292.1 GCA_963204975.1 Verrucomicrobiota bacterium
GTCGTCACCCGCGCCGCCGATGCGGCCAAGGAACCGCTCTTCAAGATCAGTCTGGCCGAATGGTCGCTGAACAAGGGCATGTTCAAGAAAGGCGGCGCAGAGCCTGTCGAGCATCTCGACTTCGCCAAGATCGCCCGCAGCCTTGGCATTGATGGCATCGAGTATGTGAACCAGATGTTCTTCGACAAGGCGAAGGACAATGACTACCTCGGCGAGATGAAGAAGCGCGCCGAAGGCGAAGGCGTGAAGGGCTTGCTCATCATGTGCGACCGCGAAGGCAACCTGGGCGACCCCGATGAAACCAAGCGCTCCACCACCATCGAGAATCACCTCAAGTGGCTGGACGCCGCCGCCTTCCTCGGCTGCCACAGCATTCGCGTCAATGCCGCGAGCAATCCCAAGCTGCCCACCGAGGAACAGGCCAAGCTCGCAGCGGATGGCCTTCATCGTCTGTGCGTCGAGGGCGACAAACGCGGGCTCTTCGTCGTGGTCGAGAATCACGGCGGCACTTCGTCCAATGGCAAGTGGCTCACCCAGGTGATGAAGCTCGCCGATCATCCCCGCGTGGGCATCCTCCCAGACTTCGGCAACTTCTACACGAACCGCGACACCGGCGAACTCTACAATCCGTATCTTGGTTTGCGCGAGTTCATGCCCTGGGTGAAGCAAGCAGTGAGTGCCAAGGCGTATGACTGGGACACAGGCGCGGGCAAATTCTACACCGAAGACCGCCGCGAAGGCCGTGAGATGTCACTCGACTACCAACGCCTCGTCGAAACCGTGGTGAAAGCCGGTTACAAAGGCTACATCGGCATCGAATACGAAGGCCAAAAGCACAGCGAAATCGAAGGCATCAAACGCACCAAGCAAGCCCTCGAAGAAGTGCGAGCCTCATTGAGCGCTGCGTAAGCTGCGCCCGAAGATTGCGAAGCGATTCAACCCAAGATAACGTCGGGGCGTGTTGTCCCAGTTCATTTCTGCCCTTGTTCCTCTGGACGCCGATCTGCGCGAAGCCTTCCTTGAGAGGCTTCGCGTGCGATGGACTCACACATCGACGGCGCTGGAAGGTAACACGCTCACCGAAGGCGAAATGCTGGGCGTGCTTCGCTACGGACTCACCATTTCGGGCAAGCCACTGGCGCACCACAACGAAGTGCTGGGGCACAGCCGTGCGCTGGACCTCATTTACTCATGGATCGACAAGCGTCAGCCCGTCACCGAAACGGATCTTCATGCCCTGCATCAAGCCGTGCAAACGAGTGCCGAAGTGGATTATCTCAAGCCCATCGGCGCATGGAAGCGGGAACCAAATTCCACTCTGGCCAAACTCGGAGGCAAAACAGTCATCAACGATACCTATGCCATGCCCGAGCATGTGGCCAAGCTCATGGACTCATGGCTGGCAGGCCTGAACTCACGACGATTCGATCCTCAAATCTCCGCGCTCGATGCCTACCTCTGGTGCCACGCCACCTTCGTCCGCATCCATCCTTATGCCGACGGCAATGGACGCCTAGCCCGCCTGCTGGCAAATCTCGCGGTGTTAGAGAAAGGCCACCTGCCAGTGCTGGTTCCTTCCGAACGCCGCCTCGATTACATCGAAGCACTTGCTAGTTGGCAATTGGCCAGTGGCACCGTGCGTCCAGGCATGCCCCTTGAAGGAGATAGCGCTCAGTTACAGACCTTTCGCACCCTTTGTGAGGAGTGGATGCACGACGCCGACACCATGCTGAATGAAGTGCTCGATCTGCAAGCCGCTCGCCAACGAACTTGACCACACACGATACCAACCAAGCCCCCGCTTGCGAAGTGGGCGGCTTGGTCTTCACTCGCACCCATGCAAGTTATCCTCCAGCAGCTCGAAGCCCAGCAGCCACTCACATCGCGACAGATCGCCGAGGCAGCCGCCTTCCTCGTGGACCCAAGCCCTACGCCGGAGACGAAAGCGCAGTTCCTCAAGGCCTTGAATCAGAAGGGCGAGACGCCGGACGAGATCGCGGGCTTTGTCACCGAGTTCCTGAAGCTAGCCGTCGATCCAGGGATTGATCGCAGTGCCTTGCCAGGGCCGATGCTCGACGTGGTGGGCACGGGTGGCGACAAGCTCAATTTGTTCAATGTCTCCACCACCGCGATGTTCATCATGGCCGCCGGTGGCGTGTGCATGGTGAAGCATGGCAACCGTGGCATCACCTCGAAGAGCGGCGGTGCAGATGTGCTGGAAGCACTCGGCGTGCGCATTGATCTGCCGCCCGAAAAGCTGGCGCGCTGCGTGCAGGAAGTGGGCGTGGGCTTTGTCTTTGCCCCGATTTATCATCCAGCTTTCGCTGCCGTGAAAGATGCGCGTGCGATCCTGGCCAAGGAGGGCAAGCGCAGCATCTTCAATATCCTCGGCCCGCTCATGAACCCGGCACGGCCAGATTTTCAATTGATTGGCGTCTTCGACAAGGCGCTGACCGCCCCCTTCGCGACCATCCTGCAAAAGCTGGGGCGCAAGGCGGCCTGGGTCGTTCATGGCCATGCGGGCGATGGTCGCGGCATGGATGAATTCTCCACCTTGGGCGCGAACGAGGTCACGGTCCTGCAAGACGGGAAGATCGAGTCGCTCACCATCGACCCTTCAACCCTTGGCTTCGCCAAGGCAAAGATCGAAGACCTTGCGGGAGGTGATGCGGCGATGAATGCCGACCTCCTGGAAGGCATCCTCGCTGGACGAATCAAAGGCCCCAAGCGCGACATCGCTGTGCTCAACGCGGCTGCGGGTTTTGTCATCACAGGCAAGGCTACCGATCTGAGCGAAGGCAAGCAGCTTGCCGAGGACGTTCTGGATCGTGGAGCCGCCCATGTGAAGCTGCGCGCGTTGCAGGACTTCTGCTGACAGCAGTCCCCCGTTCCTGGACCGCCCCAGGGAGCGGGCGGTCCAGAGGGGAAGCCTCAGGTCACCACCACCTCCGCCACCGGACTGTCCGGCGCATCCCCGCCATTATTGTAGGCGACCGCCTTCACTTGCAGCGTGATGCCGGGCGTGAAGCCGCTGAGCATCTTCTCCAGGCCATCCACCGGCCCCGCACTCACGAAGTCGTCATCTGTGCCCACGCGCCGGGTGAGCAGTCGAGTGCCCGCCATGCGCCTGGCATAGGACCACTCCACAAACACCTTCCCATTGCCCGAGGCGGTGAGCGTCACGCTCGCGATCGGCTCGGGTGCCACCGGATTCGCGGGCACATTCAGGCCGTAGTCCGCCCAGCGCACATCGTCCTCCGCCAGCAAGGTGCCCAGCTCGTCGATCAGGCCGCGCACCCGTTTGCGCAGCGTGCGCGCGGCAGCTTCCGCCGCCGCCTTCGCCGTGGACAGGGCAGACTCCGCCTGGTTCACGGCGGCACGCGCATTGCTGATGGCCGCATGAGCGGAGGCGCACAGGGCCGCCGTCGCATCCATGTCGGCGCTCTCCGCTGCCGGGTTGGCCGTGAACCACACCTTGAGCGAGTTCAGCAGGGTGAACCTCACATCCTGGAGATCCGGCACCGCGGTGCTCCCCGTAGGCCAGCCTGTGGCCTGCCATTGCGCGTTGTAGAAGGAGCCATACAGCTTGGCAAAGCGCAGCTTGCAGCCCTTGAGCACGTTCTTCCCGGCGAGGTCAGCGGCTTGCAGGGTTGTGTAGCGTTCGCTCACCAGCAGGCGGGCCGCTGCGTAGGCCTGGGAGGCAGCGGTCAGCCCGTCATTGGCGGCACGGATCACCGCCTCGGTATTCTGTTTGATGCCGATGGCCACCTCATGGAGGTGATTGCCATCCGCCAGGTCCTCCGCCAGAGCTTGCAGGAGGTCATTGTCGTCAGGGGTAGGGTTGGATGCCATGGTGCGTCGGTTCAGTTTGCGTTTCGGTTGCGGGAGCAGACCACTGGCAGGCGGACCTGGATCATTCCATGTCCCCTGGTTCCAGAAGCCTTCACCCCATTTCATGCGTGATCAGGCGACCAAGGTTGTGGAGCATCCAGGGCCACCCAGCCACGCATGGAAAATCAAGGGCTCGACACCACCCCTTCTGAGCCCGAACCTCGATTTCACCTCCCGGAGTCTCCCCGCGCCCATTTCGAACCTCGATTTCACCTCCCGGAGTCTCCCCGCGTCCATTTCGACTCTCGATTTCACCTCCCGGAGTCTCCCCGCGTCCATTTCGAACCTCGATTTCACCTCCTGGAGACTCCCCGCGACCGTTTCGAACCTCGATTTCAGCCCGTCCCTCCCGCGCTGGGAAAAACCCACCTTTGATCGAGTCCACGGGATACCTCCGCCTTGTCCGCACCGGGCACTTTTCTGATGTTCACCCCCTGCCTGAGGTCCCTCGACCAGCAAGTCGAACGCCGGGAAAGACCCATGGGTGCCCCTGCTTGTTTGTAGTTCAATACCACTCCCGTCGGACTCGCTGAGGACATGCTTCATGCCCCTATCCTACTAGCCACGCCGCCTATGCCAATGCTCCTATAGTGGCATTGCGCGATCCAGCTCGATCTTCGCCATCAGATCCAGCTCAAAAAGCGTCATCCCCATCGCCTCCGCCAGCCGGGAGAGGCAGTCCACCGTGGGGAACTTCTCCACCAGCAGGATCGCCTGAATCATCGCCCGTGAAACCCCTGAGGCGCGGCTCAAATCCCCTGTTCTCCAGCCTTTCAGTTGCATCACCTCACGCAGCACCAGCACCTGGGCCGCACAGATCAAGGAGCGCTGCCGCTCCCGGCAACGCCGGAACAGCTCATCCGCAGACAGGTCATGGAGAGGGCGTCGCGACATGGTCCCGAGCGATGGTTCCATAAGGGTATTATGCAAAAATACCCCGCCTTGTGACGCAGAAAGTGAAGTTTTTTTGATTTTCCGCCTGCGATGATTGGGATTCGGCTGTTTTACTAGCTTATCATCATTCCACTACTTTAGTGAGCGAATGACTTGCCACGCCCATGGCGCATACCCATCCCGATAGGAGCAACACAGGCTTGAACATCATGAGTTCCATTTTCGCACCTGCTATTAGTCCATCTCAAAGTAATACCATGAAAACAAGCCCGTCATCAATCCAGGGACACTTTTGTCATCACCGCCTGTTTCTGATGCTGTTTCAGGACATCCTCTTTGCGATCAAGAAAATTGCCGGAGTTGTGGTGACGCTTTCGCATCAAGGGCTCTCCGGCCAACCATTCCACAGGTTTTGATCTATCCCGAAGGACGCTCCGATATTCTGACAATTCTCAATCAATGGCAATATGAAAGACTACAATCTTCAACCTTCAGCAGTGGTGCCGACATCCGCTGCATCGTGGACGCGTGACCACCCCTTTTACGCAAGCGCTTCGGTGTTGGCTATTGATATTGGGATCGAGGGCATCGGACTGGCTCTGCGCAAAGGACCCGACATCCTGTGGGCACAGACCTATGAAGTCTCGTTGCCTGATGCGGCCCCTTTGGCGAACCGGCGTGCAAAACGCGCCAATCGCCGAACGCGCCTGAGTCGTCGAGTGAGAGATCGCGAGTTTAAACACTGGTGCGTTGAATTCGGATTGCTCACCGAAGCACAGGTGGCTCGGCTTTGGGGTGCGCAGAACGCCTTGTCCGATGAGGATCCCAGTATCGCCAAGCGGGTGTTCGAGCATCGGCTTCGTGCCGTGACAAAAGGCGTGGCTTCGGCAGAGGCGGTGGCTGTGTGCTTACGTCACCTGGTGAAGCATCGCGGGTTCGACTATCATCAGACCGAGGAGAGCAGCAATCCATGGGGCGAAGAATGGGACTACCAGGCCATCATCACATGGTTAAAGACCACTCCGATTGGTCCAGCGTATGGCGAGATGCTCGAACGGCAGATCAAAGACCAGCCAGATGTTTTTAATGACCTTCAGGTCATCGCTTTGGTTCGTGAAATTGAGGCTTCGGTGAAGCGCTACAGCCAGGAGCCCATCCTGACCATGCTGCGCAAGCACTGTGAACAGAGAGGTCACCCCAATTTGCGCGAGGCAGCACGCGGACACAACTTCCCTCGCGAGTTGGTGAAGGAGCACGCTTTCAAGATCATGGAGAACCATCGGGCGATGTTCATTGACGGACGGTTCGATGAGGCCGTCAGTCGGTTGCTTGGCAATCGGGATGGCAATGGCGCATGGTTGCTCACGGAGCGTATTGGCAAAGGCAAGGCGATGAAGACGCCCGGTGCCATCATGGATCACCATCGTCGCACCCGCGAAGAAGCCGTCGAACTTTGGGATCGAAAAGTGGGAACCTGCCCATACGCGGAAAGACTCCACTCTGCGGGATTCCTGATCGACCCGAACTGCAAGCGCGAGCAGCGGCGAAATCTGGCGATTCGGCGGTTCATGGTGGTGCAGTTCCTGGCGGAACGAACGTTCGTTGCCAGCAACTTTGCTCGTCTCTACGCCAGTCCTGAGAAGGTTCGTTGGTGCCTTGATTTTCTTGAACGGGACGATACGGCGCTGGCAGGCAACGGACCTCGTGAGAAGCTCGATAAGACCTTCACCAAGGAATGGGCTGTCCATCACGGGATCAAGCTGGCGGGGAACAAAGTCTCCCATAACGGAGACTTTTTCGACCAGCTGAAGGACCTTCTTTGCCCGCGTGCCGGTGATCTGGCGGATCGGGCCTCACTTTCGGCTCATGCGGCTGCTCTGCTCCTGGATCATGCCACCGCAAAACAAACGGACTATTCCCCGCCCCACATGCTGCAACGCTTACGGGAACTGGGCTACTATCAATGGCGGGTGAACAATGTGAGTGCGTGGGGCCTGTATGCGCAGGTCGAGTTCCTGCTCGGATCGCCCAAGCAATATGATGGCAACGGTCAGAGCAAAGACATTCGGGACAGTGCCAAAAGCAAGCAGACAGAGCCGAAGGACCAGCGTGGTTGCGCACGGCCCGACGGCAGGCCTCAAGAGCATGGCATTCTTCGACGTCTGTTTGCCGACCAGCTTACCGATGCCCACGGCAAGCCGGTGCAGGTGCGTGAACACATGAACCGGGCGGATGGCTTGCCCGACTACGTCGTCGTCGAGGCCATTGGCGACATGCCTCGCAACAAGAAACAAGCGCAAGAGATGCACGCCGAGAACAAGCAGCGCCGTGTAGCGAAAGAACAGATCTTTGACCTCTACCACGTCGATCCCAATGCACCCGATGGTCTCAAACAGAAGACACTGTTGTTTCATCAGCAGGTAAATGGCGATGGGCATTTGGTCTGTCCCTATACGGGCCGTGTGTTCGAGGGCCTCACACCACACAGCGCTGAACTGGAGGTGGAACACATTTTCCCCCAGCGGAGTGGCGGCATCACGGTGATGGACAACTTGTGTCTGACGCATCGCGACATCAATGCGGCCAAAGGCAATCGAACTCCCTTCCAGGCGGCGGGCCAGCCATGCGGCAATGGCAGCTTCCTAACGTGGGGCGATATGAAGCGCGGCTTGTCGAGCTTCCGTTGGGGAAAGGCCAAACGTTCGATCTTTGAGTGCGAGAGCGCCGAAGTCCCTGATTTTAGCAACACCACACGCATGGCACAGCTCGCCCGGCAACTGCGCGCACAGGTCAGCGAGTGGCTCGGCATTCGCCGAGAATGTGCGTCCGGCGAAACGGACCCAACCAAGATCGAACGTGCCATTCAGTTGGCGACAGCGTCGCGCATCGGGACGCCGAGTGGGGGCATGACTCATGCGTGCGTCGAAACGTGGTGTCCACCCACGCGCTTCCCGGATTATTGGAAGCTCGTCAATCGCAACGGCAGGGATGATCACCAGAAGGAGCGCCTCTGCCAGAGGCATCATCTGTGGGACGCCATCATCCTTTCCCATATCCCGCCCGGCGGCGGACTGAACAGCACGGACTACGGCGGCATTTTCCAGGTGCGCAAGGAGGCCACGACCGGGTGCATCCGGGTGACACCTTTGCCGGGACTAGGACCGGATCTGGATGCGTATAACAAGACCCATCGAGACGACTGCCTCGTGGTATCCCCACGCCAACGCGCACCCAAGAAGTCCCGCACTCTCGAGAATCCCTACTCGCCTGCGGATGCCAAGGGCAAGCACTGGATGCGTGAAGCTCTCTCCAAATACACCGGCAAAGAAAAGGCGACCCTCGACAGCATCATCAAGCTGCTCCGTGACGGTGGTATTCCATTGTTGAGTTTTGGCAAGGATGAGTCGTCCGCGCGGAAGTATCTCCAGCGTTGGTTTGATGATCGGAATCCTGAGCGGTTTGAGCGAGAGGAGATGCTGAGCTTCCTGGAGAAGCAGAGTATTCTCACGCCAGGTGTGCGAGATGCTTTTGACGAATGGTGGAAAAACGAGGACGGCTCGGCTCCCAGAGAAAAGAAGGTCACCGCAGCCGCGCTTTACACCTTGCTGAAGAAGTCCGGAGTTCCCAAGGAAGCGCTTGCCGACGACGGACTGTATTCCAAGTCCGTGCTGTCCAGTTGGATTGCCGCGCGGGCAAGTGCGGCGGAATTGCGGCTGCCGTCATTTATCGAGGGTCACCGGGGGCAGCCTGTCCGGCGCATTCGCATTGAACAAGATCGCAAAGCGGCAGCGTCCTACTTCCCACACCATAACCGCGAGAGCCGTGTGGCGAAGGCGAAGCCGATTGGCGTAAAGGCAACAAACGAGGCTTGCCGTGTGTTCCGCATCTTCCAACGTCTGACCAAAGACGATCAGGGCAACGTAATCAAACGCGAGTATTGGCGCCTGAAGATCCCCCCTCCGCGCAACCTCGTGAACTACGAGAAGCTGCATGGCAAGAAGTGGGAGCCAGATGCCAAAGACCTGCCGCCGCCAGATGCGGAATTGCTTGGGGATTTGAAGAAAGGGCAGCTTCTCAGGGTTCCCATCTGTGCACGGGAGAACTTCGCGAAACGTGGAGAGCCTGCCACCCATGGTTGGTGGTGGTATCGGGTATCGTCACTCAAAGACAGCAACGGCGAAGTTGAAATGAAACTCGCTGAATACAAGGAACCCGTGACTCCAGCGAAGGACAAGACCGACCGGCGAACGAGGAGGGACAAACTAATCGCTGAGATATGGATGTTGCGTCCCACCGCATTGCCTGACTTGGCGTATTTTATCGAGCTAAATGCCCCTGGACGAATTCAAAGGCTCGGTTATGACACGATGCCAGCCGATCATAAATCCGCAAAAGGCAAAACGAAGGGGGGAACTAACAGTTTGAGCTCAGGGAGCCATGATACCCTCCCTGGCATGCAATCTGACTAACAGCGAAGGTGGCTTGCACTGCCGAACGCCGCTAACGAATTGAGCCATGATCCATCACTTGATCCTTTTGGACGATGAGGCGGATGTGCATCTGGCGCAGGGGAAACTGGTTAACGGCCCGTCCAAAATTGCTCTCGCGGTGCTAGGCTCGGTGCAGTGCTTCTCTTCCCAGGCGCGCTGGAGTCAGGCCGCCCTGGAGGCGCTCGCCAGCCAGTGCCCGGTCATCTTTGCCCGCTGGGACGGCAAGACCAAGAAGTGGGCCACCGCCAGCCTGATCCCCCGGTGCCGTTACGTGAACCCCACCGCTCTTTCCAAGCTGTGCAAGCTCAGTGAGCGCAAGGCGACTCAGATCGCCAGCGACCTCTTGATGGCCAAGATCGAGAACCAGCACCTCATGCTGCGCGTCTTTGATCCCTTGCTGGGGCCCTTGCCCAAGCTGAAGGACAACTCCTTCTCCCGCATCCTGCGGCTGGAGTCCCGCTACGCCCGGTTCTTCTGGGCGCGTTACTTCAAGGCCGCCGCCACCGACCTGTTTGCCCGGGAGAAACGCCAGGCCCAGCATCCGCTGAATGCCGCCCTGAACTATGGCTATGGCTTCCTGTATCACGCCATCGAGTGGCAATGCGTGGCCTCCGGGCTGGAGCCGGGCATCGGCCTTATCCACAAGCTGCGCCGCAGCCGTCCCTCCCTGGTCTGCGATCTCATTGAGCCGTTCCGCTGCTGCGTGGAGCTGGTGCTGATCCGGCATCTGGATGAGATGCATGAGAAGAAGCACATGGCCGCCCGCTATGCGGAGATGATCGAAGAAACCTGGACCTACCGCGGCCACCGTTTCCGCCTGCGCAGTATCATCCGGCTGGTGGTGGAAAGCTTCGTCCGCTCCCTGGATGGAAAGATGCCCTTCCAACCCTTCACCCTGCACCCGCGTGATGCCTGTGTGTGAGAGTAGCAGAGTCACTCCGTGACTCGTTGTCACTCACACGCGTCACGGAGTGCCGCTGCTACCATGCTCGTCATGCTCGCCTACGACCTCCCGGAGACCAAGCACCAAACCCTCCTGCGCAAGGAGTTCGAGGGACTGGGTGGAACGCGCGTGCAATACAGCATCTACGTCTTCGAGGGAGAGCCGCACGAGTGCGACCGCGTGATCCGCTACATGCGCCGGGTGGCGCTCCAGGTGGAGGGGGATGTGAGACTATTCCCGATGGATAAGACGGTTTGGGAAGCCCAGCTCCTGCTTTGTGCCCAGGACGAAACCGAGCGAAAACCCCCGCCTTTCAAGCCATTTGTGATTCTCTGGGAGAGCGCCAGCCCTTGATAAACAAGGGCTGGCGACTCACCAGATACCACGTTGCCCCGGTGGGGGCGAGATCAAAACAGATGCCGGATCTGCAGGCGAATCGCAGCCATGATACCACGTTGCCCCGGTGGGGGCGAGATCAAAACGTGATCGCTGCGGCCTCTGGCGCTGTG
>CAUJJC010000293.1 GCA_963204975.1 Verrucomicrobiota bacterium
CAAGGCATCACGCCTGGCTTCTTCAGCTTCAATTCCGGCGATGGACGCTGCGAACGTTGCTGGGGCAATGGCTTCGAGAAGATCGAGATGCAGTTCCTCAGCGATCTCTACGTGACCTGCCCTGAGTGCGAAGGGAAGCGCTACCAACCGCACGCGCTGAAGCTCACGCTGGCCGACAAGAACATTCACGAGGTGCTCGGCATGACCGTGGAGGAAGCGGTCGAGTGGTTTAGAGTGTTGGCTACTGAACCTGAATCGGGGACCACACGCGTCCCGCGTGTCGCGTCGGGCGTCTCGCCCGATGCTGGAACTCCATCGAAGCGTGGAACCAAGCATACCACAGAGGTCTCCGGCGAGACGCCTGAGACGGCACGCGAGACGCGTGCGCTCCCCACTGCCCCGCTGCGTCGCAAGGCCGAGCAAGTGGTGGGTTGTCTCGCGATGATCATCGAAGCCGGGCTCGGCTACCTGCGTCTCGGCCAGCCCCTCAACACGCTTTCAGGCGGTGAAGCACAGCGACTCAAACTCGTGGGCCATTTGCTCGAAGGCGGAGACGCGATGGGGCAATCAGCGAAGCCTTTGCTTCTACTCGATGAACCGACCACCGGCTTGCACTTCGATGACATTGCGATGCTGGTGAAGCTGCTGCAGCGGCTCGCCGACGAAGGTAACTCGCTGCTCGTGATCGAGCACAACCTGGAAGTCATCAAGTGTGCGGACTGGATCGTTGACCTAGGCCCAGAAGGTGGCGCTGCGGGTGGCGCGCTGGTGGCCGAGGGCACGCCGGAAGACGTGGC
The DNA here is from genome assembly GCA_963204975.1 of Verrucomicrobiota bacterium. Lineage (GTDB taxonomy): Bacteria > Verrucomicrobiota > Verrucomicrobiia > Verrucomicrobiales > Verrucomicrobiaceae > JAEUHN01. The sequence goes on from CAUJJC010000293.1 coordinate 798, forward strand.
GAAGTGTGAGGAATCGCACACGGGCCGGTATCTCCGAGAGGTTCTCGGTTCTCAGTTCTCGGTTCACCGTTCCCAGAAGGCGGGTCCCAAGGACGAGAACATACTAAGAGAGGAGCCAGCGCGGTATCGAGCACTCGGCATCGGATTAACTGAGAACTCCATCAGCATCCGTGGAGCCCGTGAGCACAACCTCAAGAACATCTCGCTGGAGATTCCTCGCGATCAGTTCGTGGTCGTCACGGGCTTGAGCGGATCGGGCAAATCGTCGCTGGCGTTTGATCTCGTCTTTGCCGAAGGGCAGCGGCGCTTCCTGGATTCGATGTCGGTCTATGCGCGCACGTTTGTGGAGCAGATGGAGAAGCCGGATGTGGACCTCATCACGGGGGTGCCGCCTACGGTCGCGATTGAGCAGCGCATCTCGCGCGGCGGTGGCAAGTCCACGGTGGCGACGGTGACGGAGGTGTATCACTTCCTGCGATTGCTGTTCGCGAAGCTCGGCACGCAGCACTGCCCGAACTGCAAGGTGCCGGTGCGCAAGCAGAGCGTGTCCGCCATTCTCGGCACGGCGGCTGAGAAGTCGAAGCTAGGTGCCTTGCATGTGCTCGCGCCGCTGATCAAGGCGCGCAAAGGCTTCCACACCGACGTGGCGGAGCACGCGCGCAAGCAAGGCATCGAGACCTTGCTGGTGGACGGCAAGCTGATGAGCACGATGAACTTCAAGAAGCTGGAGCGCTTCAAGGAGCACACCATTGATGCGGTTGTCGCGCGTGTGGACAAAGGCACCGCCCCTGCGCAGTTGCGGCCGGTCATTGAGCAGGCGCTGAAGATGGGCAAGGGCACGCTCAAATTGATGCTGGCCGACAAGCAAATGCTGGTGCTGAACACCGAGATGAGCTGTCCCGGCTGTGGCTGGTCGTTTGAAGAACTCGACCCGCGTTTGTTCTCCTTCAATAGCCCGCACGGCTGGTGCAAGACCTGCCGTGGCTTCGGCCTAGTCGGCGGCAAGTCGCGTGTCGAGGAACGGCGCGATGATGTCTCGATGCTTGAGGCGGAGATGGAAGAGGAGCGCAAGTTCAATAGCGAGGACGAGGACGTGCCACGCACCGAGTGCCCGACTTGCAAAGGCAGTCGCATCAACGAGATCGGTTGCGCGGTGAAGCTGGGCAAGCATGGCATCGCCGACTTCGCGAAGCTCAGTGCGGCAGACGCTGGCGCGCTGGTGAAGTCGTTCAAGTTCACTGGCACGGAAGCGATCATCGCTCGCGACATCACGAGCGAGATCGAGCAGCGCCTTCATTTCATGCAGGAGGTGGGGCTCGGCTATCTGCAACTCAACCGCAGCGCCGACACGCTGAGTGGCGGCGAGGCACAGCGCATTCGCTTGTCCGCCCAGCTCGGCAGCAATCTGCGCGGCGTCTTGTATGTGCTCGACGAGCCGACCATCGGTCTGCATCCGCGCGACAACGAAGCCTTGCTCAACACGCTTGTCGCCTTGCGCGACAAGGGTAACTCGCTGCTCGTTGTCGAGCACGACGACGAGACCATGAAGCGCGCGGACACGATCCTGGATCTTGGTCCCGGTGCCGGACGCTTCGGTGGTGAAGTCATCGCGCAAGGCACGCTCGCGCACATCCTCAAGAACAAGGCGAGCGTGACTGGCAAGAGCCTGCGCGAGCCTCTGAAGCATCCGTCGCGTGGCGAACGTCGCGAGCTACCGAAAGCCAACGCAAAGACTGGCTGGCTCACTTTGAAGGGGGCGACGGCGAACAACCTCAAGAACGTGGATGTCACCATTCCACTTGGTCGCTTGACCGTGCTCACTGGCGTGAGCGGTAGCGGCAAGTCATCTCTGATGCATGGTGCGCTGAGTCCTGCGGTGCGCGAAGCCGTGAGCAAGACCAAGACGAAGAGCAAAGAGGTCAAGAAGTGGAGCAGTCTCACCGGCTTCGAGAACCTGGAGTATGTCCACGAGGTGGATCAGTCGCCGATTGGCAAGACCTCGCGTAGCTGTCCGGCGACGTATGTCGGCATCTGGGATGACATTCGGAAGCTGTTCGCACAGGTGCCGCTGGCGCGTGCGCGCGGTTACACGGCCAGCCGCTTCTCCTTCAACACCGAAGGCGGACGCTGCGAGACATGCGGTGGCAATGGCGAGATCAAGGTGGAGATGAACTTCATGCCGACCACGCGCGTGCATTGCGAGACTTGCAAGGGCTCGCGCTTCAACGCCGCGACGCTGGAGGTGGAATACAACGGCAAGCACATCGGCGATGTGATGCGCATGAGCATTGATGAGTCAGCGGAGTTCTTCAGCGCTATCGACAAGATCGCGCGACCACTGCGACTGCTCGCAGACACGGGCCTGGGTTATCTCCAACTCGGTCAGCCAAGCCCCACGCTCAGCGGTGGCGAGGCGCAGCGCATCAAGCTCGTGACTGAACTGCGCAGCGGCGATGGCCGCACGATGAAGGAGCGGCTCAAGGGCATCGGCGGCGGCAAGCGCAACCTCTACCTGATCGAAGAGCCAACCATCGGCCTGCATGTCACTGACGTGGCCCGCTTGATTGACGTGCTGCACCGCCTCGTGGACGAAGGCCATACCGTCGTGGTCATCGAGCATCATCCTGATGTCTATGCTGAAGCCGACTACCTCATCGACATCGGTCCCGAAGCCGGTGAGCACGGTGGCAAGGTCGTCGCCGCAGGCACGCCGGAGCAGGTGAAGAAGTGTGAGGAGAGCCGCACGGCGAGGTTCTTGTGAGACATGTGTTCTACCAATGAAGACATCGCCTCCTCCTCGATTGGTCATGGCGGGCTGTATGCTGCTCCTGATTGGCCTTGTGGCTCACGCCTTTGTGAGTCCGGTTTCCCAAGACGCACTGACCGAGCTTCGACCTGGGATGACTCCTGATGAAGTTCGTGTGTTGTTGGGATCACCCTCCGAGATTTATTCAAAGGGCCAGTGGACTTACTCAAAAGCTCTGGTTTTTGGCTACGTCACCATCCATTGGCGGGCGGACGGAACTTACGACGGCGAATACAACTTCGAGAGGTTTTAGGGTTTCGGATGTTCTTCAACATCGACGATGCGGACTTCGTGAACCGGGCTGTCGAACCAGAACCAGACCGTCCACTGGTTGAATGACTGTCGGAGAATCGGGCGATCCACTGAGTCGCGGTGATCTAAATCTCCACCTACGGGTGCTTGGTCAGCGATGCTCTGAAGCACCGCTAGCAGGCGTTCCCGTTTTTTGGTGTTCAGCCGAATGAAGACTTCGAGCACCTCATCCTCGACCACGTAGCGATACTTCATTGCCCTTACAATCCAAGGGTCTCCAATGCACCGTGGATGGCAAGCAGTTGCTCCTGAGTCACTTTGCGCCCGCGATCCATCGACTTCATGCGCCGCTCGATCCTTGCCCGGCGTGCTGTATCAGACGCCATATCCTGTTCGGCCAGAAAGTCAGCGAGATCGAGACGGTCTTCTAGCTTGAGACTCTTCACTTCCTGTTTGAGTTCGGTCAGTGTCATGAGCTTGAGTGTATGAATTCTGGCGGACGCTGTCAATTCCTCGCCATCGCGCCTGGATAGAAGAGCTTCATTGCAGCGCGGAGTTCTTCGCTGTCGTGGCTGGCCTTGTAGATGGCATCATCTATCTGGCGGGATTTAGCGAGGAGATGGTAGGCACCGAGAGTTTCGAAGCCCGCGTTGAGCGCGCTGATCATGGGCAGGTAGCTGGAGCCATCGGCGGCGATGTTTTCCACCATGCCCCAAGGTGTGAACCAGCCGGCGTGTTCCATGCGATTGAGCAAGGTGTAGGTCTCGGATGGCGGGCTCAAGGTGGCGGCCATGAGGATGTAATGCGGATGGATCAGGCGCTGCTGTGGGAGGTCGGTGCCACCCACTTCGTAGGACGTGCCGTAGGCTCCCTCGCCAGCGGAGAGACCATAGATGCCATCGGTGCTCGCACGGCTGTCAGGCTTGGTTTTGGGGAAGTAGTCCTTCTGTGATTTGAGGACGGACAGGCGGGCTTCGCGCCAGTTGGTGCGGGTGACAGCGTCGAGTGTGGTGGAGTCGAAGTCGGGGTAAAACAGGCTTTGTATTTCAGCGATGAAGCCAGTGCCCTGCCAGGGTCTGCCGTTGGAGCGGATGGCGTCGATGTTGGGCGAGCCACCGGCGAGGCGCTTGAGCAGCATGACGAGGGCAGTCTCGCCGCCCCAGTCGCGCCAGGCGAAGGGGATCAAAGTGGTGCCGTCATCCTTGAGTCCATGGCTGATCGCACCGTCGTCGAGGATGAGATTGTCGAAGTCGATGCGGCGGATGGATTCGAGCACTCGGGCCTTGGTTTCGACGTCGTTGAGCATTTCGGCAGCGAGCAGCAGGCTCTGGTAGCAGAGGGCGGTATCGACGGTGCTGAACTCGGTGCCTGGGTGGATGCGCGGGACGCCGCTCACGCGTTTGACGAAGTGGGGCAGGAGTCCTTTGGCCTTCGGGATGGCAGCGATGGTGGACTCGATCTCGCGCAGGATGGTCACGGCGCGGTCATGGCTGATGAAGCCTGTCTCCGGCATGGCGACGGCTGCCGTGGCCAGTGCGAAAAGCCCGGTGGCGGGCACGCTGTCGAAGCTGCCCGCGCTGATGTGGGCGCGATCGCGGAGCAAGCCGTAGCCCGGTGTGTAGCAGCGGGCCATCTTGGCATACGAGGCGAGAACGATGTAGCGATCAAACTCGACCTTCGGGAGCTGGAGGCCGAATTGCAGGCTGGTCAGGCAGAGGTCGGAGCCGGGCTCGGCGGTCCAGTTGAGGAACTTGGCGCGTTGAAGCTGGGCGAGGGGAAGGGGAACGGTGATGGGGCGGGCTTCGGCATCGTCCACTTCCACTTCGCGTGACCAGAGCAACGACTGCTCAGGGCTTTTGATTTCAAACTTGAGCCTGCCCTTGCCAGTCGCGCGAACGAGCAATGCGTTGACCTTGGGCTGGTAGGTGTTCTCGATCAGTTCAGGGTAGCTGCGCTCGAAGTTGAAGATGTCCTTCGGATCATTGGCCAAGCCTGCCAGTGAGTGCCACATGCCGGCCCAGTCCGTTTCGTTTTCCAAGGCGAGGCAGACGCGGTGCTGTTGCCAAGTGATGAATCGTTCGCCCGGACCGTGGAAACCGAAGTCGGTGCCGAGGTGAGTGTAGGCGACGAAGGGATTGATCTTGAGCGCGCCCACCGTCTTCCCAGGACGAGCTTCGGGCTCGCGGACCATGTATTCCATCACTGGCTGGAAGACTTGCCGTGGACCTTCATCCGCCGCCGCTAGGGCGGGAAGTGCGAGAGCCAGGGAAGCTGTCCAGCGGATAGTCATGACCGGTAATTCTGAAAATTTTAGACAACTAATGCGGTGCCAGGCAGGAGAAATTTCATCTTTCCGAATCAATTTCGGGAGCTTGGGGCGGCTCTTTTGCCGTCGATTGGCGGTGCGCACAAGCAGTTCTGAGTCGATCTCGACATCGTCGGCGTAGATTAACAGCTTGCCCAGCCATGCTGGTGATGGGATGAAGCGACCCCTCTCATGGATACCGAAAACACGACTCTTCATCCCCGTTCTAATGGTTGGTTGCCCCGGTCCGTGCTGATGCGCGGGGTGCTGGTGGTGATGGCCTTGCAGTTGATCGTCGCCTTGCTCACGAGGGTTGCGTTACTGTTTCAGGCTCGTGCGGATGCCGAGTGGGGCATGTCGTTGCTTGGAGCCTTCTTGGGTGGATTGGGATTCGATTTGCTGGCGGCCTCTTATTCAGCTGCGCCCTGGGTCTTGATTGCCGTGCTGATTCCGGCGCTGATGTGGCGGAGCAAGGCGGGCCGTGTGATGACAGCCGCGTTGCTGGGCATCTACGGTGTCGTGTTCCTCTTCATCAGTGTCTCCGAGTGGTTCTTCTGGGATGAGTTCAAGGTGCGGTTCAATTTCATAGCTGTGGATTACTTGATGTTCACCCAGGAGGTGATGGACAACATCAACCAGAGCTACCCGATGCCTGCCATCCTGAGCGGGCTCGCCTTGCTGGGGGCTGCGCTGGCCTTTATCGCCTGGAAGACCGGATTGATCCGCTGGATCACCGAGGGCGATGCATCCTGGCGGCCACGTCTCTGGCTGGTGCCAGCGTTTGTGCTCGTGCTGGTGGGCATCTCGTATGCCTTCAGCCAGAGGCAGCTGCCGCGCTTTCACAATGAATACAACCGCGAGTTGGCGAAGAACGGCATCTTCTCTTTCTGCGCCGCCTTTTGGGAGAGCGAGATCGATTACGAGCGCTTCTATCAGAAGCTGCCGAAAGAGAAGGCCCTGGGCCGTGCACGCCAACTGCTCGCCAGTTCCGCCGCTTCTCTCGCGGACCCCAATAACCCCGAGGATCTGCGTCGCGTGATCAAACGCGAAGGCCCGGAGAACAAGTGGAACGTGGTGCTCATCAGCGTGGAGAGCCTGAGCGCCGAGTATTGCAAACGCTACAAGCCGAGCCGGAAGACCGACATCACCCCCTTCTTCGACAAGCTCTGCGACGAAGGCTACTGGCTGCGTTATCTTTACGCCACGGGCACCCGCACGGTCCGTGGACTGGAGGCGCTCACGCTGAGCGTGCCGCCTACGCCGGGGCAGAGCTTGGTGTGGAGGCAAGGCAAGAACGAGGGGCTCTTCTCCCTGGGCTCACTCTTCCAGGAGCGTGGCTATGACACTTCGTATGTCTATGGCGGCGATTCGCAGTTCGACTTCATGCGCTACTTCTTCACCAACAACGGTTATCGAGTGGTGGGCCGTGAATCGAAGACAGAGAAGGACTGGATCTTCAACAATGCGTGGGGCGTGAGTGATGAAGACCTCTTCCGCTGGGCCACCGAGGAGGCCGACAAAAACCAGGCGGCCAACAAGCCTTTCTTCATGCATGTGATGACCGTGTCCAATCACCGGCCCTTCACCTTCCCTGAGGGCCGCATCGATATGCCGTCAAATTCCGGTCGCTTTGCCGCCGTGAAGTATTCGGATTACGCCATCGGCACCTTCATCGAGAATGCGAAGAAGAAGCCCTGGTTCGCCAATACCCTCTTCGTCGTTGTGGCTGACCATTGTGCCCAGAGCGCGGGCAAGGTGGAACTCGACGTGACCAAGTATCAAATCCCCTGCGTGTTCTACAATCCGAACCTCGTGAAACCCGGCGTCTTCAAAGGCATGTGCAGTCAGATCGACATCGCGCCGACGATCGCAGGTCTCCTGAACTGGAGCTACACGTCGAGGTTTTACGGGCATGATTTGCTCTCCGCTGGCTACCCCAAGGAAGCCCGGCGTGCCTTTGTCTCCAACTACCAAAAGATCGCCCTGCTCACCGAGGACAAGCTCGCGATCCTGAAGCCCAAGGGAGAGTTCTCCGTGGGTCCGGTAGTGCCCCGGACAGGAGAGTTTACGCCCGATACCACCGGTCAGTTCCAGCCCTTCGTTGAGGATGCCGTTTCGTATTATCAGTCTGCCGCCTGGTTGCTGAACAACAAGCATCTGGGCAAGGATGTTTCCAAGCCTTAGGCGGTTTGAGATAGCGGGCAAATTTCGAGCTTGCTGATTCCTGAGGAATTGCGATAAAAGGAAATAGTTCTTTTCCTCCCATGAGCCTTCAATTCAACTGCCCCTTTTGCGGGTTACTGATGACTTCTGATCCGCGCTTCGCCGGAGGTCAGGTGCAGTGCCCATCGTGCCGTCATGTGTTTATGGTTGGAGGTGTCGTTCCGACGATCCCTGTCGTTCAAGCGCGAAGTGCTGCTCCTCTTGCGCAACAGCCCGCAGCGCAGCCGCCAGCTGGGCGCCCTGCCGCACCGCCCATCCGAAAGCCTGGAAAGCCTGGGCTGTCGGCCAAAGAGAATTCGGATGCGAGAGGTAAGAATCTAGTTGGACTTGCCATTGCAGGTATTCTTCTCGCGGGTGTCGGATTGATCTATGGAGGAATTCGGTGGATCGGCAGTATGGAAGAGAAAGCTGCCAGCATGAGTCAGTTCGACATCCCACCGGAAGTGAAAGCGAGAGACGCTGCCAAGTTGGAGGAATGGAAGAAAATCCAGGCTGAAGAAGAAGCGGAGAAAGCAAAAAACCGTCAGACGCTCCTGGAAGCCTTTGCTCTCTCACTGTTTAACGGTGACAAGAAAGTAGCTGGAGAGCTGGTGAACGAACTCGAATCAATCAGCGAGGAACTGAGTGAGATTCGATCCGATGCGGATGCTAACAATGATCCGAAAGATTTGCGTGAGTTCTGGACAAAAAAACTGGAGGAGCATGTGGCAAAAAACAACGTGCTTCATCACTGGCTGGGCGGCAAACCTCCGTCAATGCTTGCCGCCATGCTTTGGGGTGACAACAACCCCAGCGAGCGTTCTCGCGGCAAGGTCGCCGACTTCCTCCTGGCTGGTGCTTACTCCAGCACAGGCACGGGTTTCTTTGTGTCGGATGAGGGCTGGTTGCTGACGAATCAACATGTGGTTGGCACCGCCTCAGAAGTGGATGTTCGAGGTGAAGATGGTGTGATCAAAAAAGCCAAGGTGGTGAAAGCTGATGCTGATGCGGATGTCGCTTTGCTCAAGGTCGAGAGTCGTCCAGCTCAGTGGCTTCACGTTCAAACAGAAGAGGCACAGATGGGTGCCGATGTGTGCACGGTTGGGTTCCCGAATGCAGACATTCAGGGGGTGGAACCCAAATACACAACGGGCACGGTTAGCAGTCTGTCGGGCGTTCGGGACGATCGGGACACCTATCAAACTACAGTTCCCGTTCAGCCTGGTAACTCTGGTGGACCTTTGGTAGATATGAGGAGTGGCAACGTGGTCGGCATCGTGGCGTCAATCCTCCGCCATGATCGAGGGGCGGAGAATGTGAGCTATGCAATCAAGGGTGGAGTCATTGACCGCGTGTTAGCCAGTGTCCCAGAGGCCAGGAACGCAATTTCACGGCCAGCGTCCAGTTCGCGGGGCACTGATTCCATACAGCTCGCGGCCAATGTGAAAGCCGCCATCGTGATGGTGCTTGTCCCATGATTCCAGCCTTCGCGAGAGAATAGAATCGCCACGGTGACTCGGTCCGGTAAGATCGCGGGCCATGAGTTTTCTCTTCGATCTCTACCAGCAAGGCCAGATCTCCGACGCAGCCGATACTGCGCACCGGGCTCATTCCAAGGTCGCCTCCACGCGGGATGACGTGACGTTGTTGCAACGTCGGGTGGAGACGCTCGCGCTGACGTGTCAGGCTCTATGGGAACTGCTTCGCGAGCGTGCGCAACTCTCCGATGCCCAGTTGCTGGACAAGATGCGGGAGATCGATGTTCGCGATGGTCGCTCAGATGGTGCGATGAGCCGCTCCACGCTGGCTTGTCCCGCTTGCAAACGACCCAATGGATCGAATGCGAGGAAGTGCATCTATTGCTCTGCGGGCATGCCGGTGACGCACGTTTTTGCGCAGGAGTGAAGGGTTGCCAGTTCGGAAACACGGCCTAGTCTAGCGCACCCATGGCCATCAAGATCGACCCCGCCCTGCACCAGGAAAAAAAGCCGGACTGGATTCGCGTGAAGCTGCCGCGCGATCCTGTCTTCTGGAGCACCAAGGCCCTCATTTCGGATCTCAAACTGCACACCGTGTGCGAAGAGGCCCAGTGCCCGAATCGCTGGGAATGCTGGAGCCAGGGCACGGCGACCTTCATGATTGCCGGAGATCGCTGCACTCGCGCTTGCGGCTTCTGCGCCGTGAAGACGGCCAAGCCATTCGCGCTCGAAGCCGATGAGCCACAGCGTGTGGCCCAGGCCGTGAAGCGCATGAACCTCAATCACATCGTCATCACCGCCGTGGCGCGCGACGACGTGCCCGATGGCGGTGCTGATCACTTTGCCAAAACAATCGAGGCCGTGCGTGCCGAGCGTCCTGAACTCACCATCGAGATCCTGGTGCCCGACTTCAATGGCAAGGACGACGCGCTGCTGACGGTGATGCAGGCACGTCCGCACATCTTCAATCACAATCTGGAAACCGTAGAACGCCTCACGCCACTCGTCCGCTCGCGCGCGCAGTATGCTCGCTCGCTCCATGTGCTGAAGCGTGCCAAGGCTATGGCGGCTGAACTTGGCGGCAAGTGTGCCACCAAGAGCGGACTCATGCTCGGCCTTGGCGAGACGGAGCCCGAATTGTTTCAGGCCATGGATGATTTGCTCGAGCACGATGTGACGGTGCTGACGTTGGGTCAGTATCTTCGCCCTTCGATGAACCATCTGCCCGTGGTCGAATACGTTCATCCAGACACCTTTGAGAACTACAAGCAGATCGCTTTGAAGAAAGGCTTCCGTCACGTCGCCTCGGCTCCGTTGGTGCGCAGTTCGTATCACGCTGCGGACTTCAAGCCTGAACTCGACATCGACTGACAAGTGCTATGACGGCGAAAGTGCTTCAGACTCTGCCAGCGATTCTCTGGCTTCTGATCGGAACGTCCTGCACCACTTCCAAAGAGCTGCTCAAGGCGAAGCCTGCGCAGTTCTCTGGCTTCCTGCGTCACGAGAAGCATCTGTGGACTGAGCCGCCGGGCGGACCCTTTCATTACTCTGCCCGCACTATGTCGGCGAAAGCTCTGCAAAAGGAGCGAAAGTGCCAGGAAATTTGGATTGCTCCCATCGACCTTCGTCACCTTCGTCCTACTTCGAAGGCGCTCGCCTCCGTTCAGGAAAGTCGAGGTCTTTATCGCCCTGTGAATGAAGTCAGTTCCGCACTGTGGCAGGCGTTTTGCCAGACGCTGTCCACCGCTCCCGGCGCACGATACAAGGTAGTGCAGCGGCCTACCAAAGGCTGCGTGGAACTCCGTCTGGCGCTGATTGAATTCGATCAGACCAATGCAGGCGGCAATGTGGTCAAAACAGTGGCGGGCAGTTTTGTGGGTCCCTTTGCCATGATCGCCGGGCCGTTCGTGAAGGGCCAGATTGCGATCGAGGGCAAGCTCATCATCCATGGCTCCGGCGAACTGCTTTACCAGTTCGCTGATCGAGAGTCCGATCCCGTGACCGTGATCAGCGCCCGTAGCTTCAACGCAACAGGCTTCGCCTATCGGAGTGTGCAGAAATGGGCGCAGCAATTTGAGGAGATGACCCGCATCTATCAGCACGGCTCTCGTGTGAGAGATGCCAATGTGATGCGGCTCAATCCCTTCTAGCATGTGCTAGGCGACGGCCACGCAGTGGATGCGCTTGATGCCTTCGATCTTCTCAAGCTCTGCGATCACGTCGGCAGACGGCGCGGTGTCGAGGGTGAGGATGGTCAGGGCGGTGGCGCTCTGCTTGTCGCGGGCGAGGGACATGTCGGCGATGTTAACCTGGTTCTTGCCGAGGATGGTCGAGTAGGCCGCGATCATACCGGGGCGGTCGATGTTCTCGATGAAGAGCAGGGTGCCTTCGGGATTGGCTTCAATGCGGCGACCGTTGACCTTCACGATGCGCGGTGAACCGGCGAAGAAGGTGCCCGCGATGCTGGCGGCTTCACCGGCGTCGTTCTTGGCCACGACTTCGATGAGGTCGGTGAACTCGCTCGGGTCCGTGAGGCGGCTTTCGGTGAAGCGAATGCCGAGATTCTCGGCCACACCGTTGGCGTTGATGTAATTGACCTGCTCGGGGCCGACTGGGCGCTCAAGGAAGCCTTTCAGCACAGCGCGAGAGATGAGCGTGGTGTCACCGCTGCCGACCTTGCCACTGTAGTTGATGCGCACCACGTTCGAGCGGGCAGGGGAGAACTGCGACACGAGACGGCCGAGCAGTTCGCCGAACTTGAGGAACGGTCCGATCTCCGCGAGCACCTTCGGATCGACGTTCGGCATGTTCACCGCGTTGACCACCGTGCCCTGCAGCAGGTGCGCCTTGATCACTTCCGCGATCTCGATGCCAACGTTTTCCTGAGCTTCTTCGGTCGAGGCACCCAGGTGCGGCGTGAAGACCGTGTTCGGGGCCTTGAGCAGCGGGTAGTCAGCGGGCGGCGGCTCGGTCTCGAACACGTCCAGCGCAGCACCGGCGATGGTGCCATTGGTAAGTGCTTCGGCCAGCGCCGCGTCGTCGATGAGACCTCCGCGCGCGCAGTTGATGATGCGGCAGCTCGGCTTCAGCGTGGCGAGGCGCTTCGCATTGATCATGTGCTTCGTCTCCGGCGTCAGCGGCATGTGCATCGTGATGTAGTCAGCCTGCACGATGGCGGCGTCCAGGTCCTCGCACAGCGTCACGCCGAGGCTTTCAGCGCGGTTCTTCGAGAGATACGGATCGTAGGCGACCACGCTCATGCCAAAGGCCTTCGCGCGTTTGGCGAACTCCGCACCAATGCGGCCCATGCCGAGCACGACGAGAGTCTTGCCATACACTTCGGTGCCCTGGAAGCTCTTGCGATCCCACTTGCCGCTCACGATCGTGGCGTGTGCCTGCGGCGTTTTGCGCGACAGCGCCATCATCAAGGTGAAGGCCTGCTCTGCGGTCGAGATCGTGTTGCCGCCCGGTGTGTTCATCACCACCACGCCGCGCTTCGAAGCTACTGGCACGTCGATGTTGTCCACGCCCACGCCCGCACGGCCCACGGCCTTCAGATTCGGGGCAGCTTCGAACACCTTCGCAGTCACCTTGGCACCGCTGCGGACGATGATGGCATGAGCGTCGCGCGAGGCTTCGATCATCTTGTCCTCAGCCTTCAAATCCATGTTCACCGTGACATTGAAGGACGGCTCCGCCTTGAGGAGGTCGATACCTTTGCTCGAGATGGGGTCGTTGTTGCCGGCGATGAGGATGTTGAACTTGCTCATGATTGTTTCAGGGGAAAAGGGCGCGCAGGATAGGCGTGAAACCCTGCCCGGCAAGGACTGATGGACATGAAAAAGGCCGACGGGCACGCGACCCGTCGGCCCGAAGATTCAGCGAGGGACTAGCCCCACAGCGCCGCCGGATACTCGCCCGCATCCACCAGTGCGCGGATGCTGCCCACGACGATCGGCTTGTCGTCAGGATAGGTGACGCCGAACCACTTGCTCGACGTTGGCAGCACGGCGACGTCCGCCTTGCCCGCCTGCACGAGGCTGTCCACCGCGAAGGGCACGTAGAACTCACTCTTCTGCTCGCCGCCCTTCGCCTTGAGGAACTCGATGAACTCGGCGCGCAGATGCTGGAAGAAGTCAGGCGTGAAGCCCCAGAAGTTCATCGACACCGGCTCGTCTGCGGTGAGCGGCACGTAAGCACCCTCGACCTCACGGTTCTCCGCGCCCGTGTCCGTCTTGAAGATCTTCGTCATCTCCGTCACGGACTTCAGCTTCCCGTTCGCGTCCGTAACGCACACGCCGCGAGCCACGCTGCCGTGCTCGGAGAGCGTGTTCTTCAGCTTGAAGCCCACCATGCAGTAGTGGCTCTTGCCATTGTCCGGCTTCGGTTCGGCCAGATACTTCGCGATCACCGCATAGGCATCGCGGCCATAAAAGTCGTCCGCATTGATCATCACGCACGGCTCCTGAATGTTCGCCTGCGCCGACAGCATCGCATGGCCGGTGCCCCAGGGCTTGGTGCGGCCCTCGGGAACCGTGAAGCCCTCGGGCAGGTCATTGAGATCCTGGAAGGCATACTCGACCGGAATACGCTGGTCGAACTTCGCACCCACCTGCTGGCGGAACACGTCCTCGAAGTCGCGACGGATCACGAACACCACCTTGCCAAAGCCCGCGCGAATCGCGTCGAACACCGAGTAGTCCAGCACGGTCTCGCCGTTGGGCCCCATGGGGTCGATCTGTTTGAGGCCGCCATATCGGCTGCCCATGCCGGCTGCGAGGATGAGAAGAGTAGGTTTCATGAAGGGCTGCCATGCTTGAGCGGAAGCCTCATCATGCAAGAACTTGCTTGCGCCAGTGCTACGAACGTCTATTCATGCCGCACCATGACCTGCCGGTGTGGTGAAATTGGTAGACGCGCTAGACTCAAAATCTTGTTTCGAAAGAAGTGTCGGTTCGAGTCCGACCACCGGCACCACTCTCTTTGAAGAGGGCTACAAGGTGTTGTGTTATCTGCCCTTCGGGCGTTTCTACATCTACCGTGTGACCCTGATACTTTGCTCGTGCTAGTGCATGTCGGTGAACTTCGAAGCGTGGTGGATGCGTTGCACGTCTCCCGAGATTTTTTGAATTCACTTCACGCCACTTGATCGAACCTCGCCAGCGGGACCTCGCGCTTGATAAATTCGACAACCTTTGCCACGCCTTCCTTGCCTGAAGCTCGCACGCCTTCAAAAACCGAGGAGTCATAGGATCGCAGAGTGGCAAAATCCCCCGACTCGATGCATCGCCTCACTTCCTGATCGAGCACGTAGGCGCGGAAAATTTGCTCGATCTCGCGGGCCTTCGTGGTGTCGATGCTCTCCATGCTCAAGAATCGCTCGAACTGCTCATGGGCCAAATCCTCGCGCGTCGCGATGGCGGGGCTCTTGCCAAAGATTAGTTGGAGAATCTCGCGAAGGCTTGGCTCCCGATCCGTGCGATAGAGGTCGCGAAGTTTGTCGAGGTTCCATTGGGTGTTGGGTTTGTCGAACAACTCCTGCTTCACGAGTTGCTCAACTTCGTTCCAATCCTCAGCGTCCACAGCTTCCCGCAGGGGCGCGATAGCGTTTTGCGCAGTCGCTGCCTCTTCGCTGAATCGCCGCCGATACATCTCGCGGTCAATACGCATTCCCTCTTTGCCGATGGCTTGCGGAGTCACAGTTGCTATCGGATCAGGACTTGTGCTGGTGTAGTCTTCGCGAACTACAGTCCCGCCACCATCATCGCCCGGCCCGACATCGCGGGGCAAGTCCAGCACCTCGTCATAGTTGAAGTCCCGCTCGAAGTATTCGCAGTTCGCGAAAAAGTCGAACAGGGCGAACCCGTCCTTGGCGGCGGTGATCTCTTCGTCGCCGTCCTTGTGCTTGAACGTGTAGAGGCGCGTTCCTCGCCCTTTGATCTGAATGAAGTCCGTGGGCCAGAAGATCGGGCGCGCCAGCACCACGTTGCGCACGTCCTCGCAGTCGTAGCCCGTCGTCATCATGCCCACGGTTACGCAAACCCGCGTGCGGCTCGTGTCGTAGTCGCGGAATTCGTTGGCGCGCCATTTCGATTTGCCGTTGAGATTGTTGTTCGCGAAATCAACGGTCATTCGCTGCGCGCCTGGAAGATTGGATGTCACCTGCACCGCGAAGCATGAACCCTCCCCATAGGCCGCAGGCCAGCGCAGCATTGCCTCTGCATTGAGCAGCGTGACCAGCTTCGTGGCGTGCTTGCGGCTCACGGCAAAGCAGATGGTTTTGCCGATTTCATCCGTCAAAGGATCACGCTTGGCATGATCGAAGAAACTGCGCACAAAGCTCAGATTCGTTTCATCGGAAAAGAACGTCTTCTCATAGTGCCGCTTGGTGAAGACCACCTCGGTTTCCTCGCCGTCTTCGTCCGCAGGTTTGGTGACGGTATAGCCCTCATCCGCGAGCATCTGCGTGGTGATGTCAGTGCGCGCGTCCAGTGTCACCGGATTCACCAAATAGGGCGGCTCATGCGCCACCGCATCGAGCAAACTGTAGCGGTAGGTCGGCGTGCCATCTTCACAGCCAAACGTCTTGTATGTGTCCAACAACAAGCGCCGCTCCATCTCGCGCGGATCGGCTCTTTGTTCGCCGCTCAAGTTCTTGAGGTAGTCTTTCGGTGTCGCCGTGAGTCCCAGCTTTGCGCCCACGAAATACTCGAAGATCACGCGATTGTTCCCATTGATCGTGCGGTGTGCCTCATCGCTGATGATGAGTTGAAAGTCCGTCGGTGCGAACTCGTGGAGGAAGCGATTGTTCGCCGCGAGGCTTTGAATCGTCGTCACCACCACCTGAGCACCGCGCCAGTCCTGCCGCTTCTTCTTGTAGATCACCGTCTCGATGCCGTCGGGAGCTAGGTAGGCTTGGAAGGCTTTCCACGCCTGCGTCTCCAGTTCCAGGCGATCCACCAGAAAGAGCACCCGCTGCGCGTTCTCAGTGCGCAGGAAGAGCTTGGCAATCGCTGCGCTTAGCAAGGTCTTGCCTGTGCCCGTAGCCATCTCGAAGAGGAAACGCCAGTTAGCAGGAGTGACAGAGCTTTGCAGCCTGTGGACGGCTGCGATTTGATAGTCGCGCAGCAGGCGAATCTTCTTGTTCACCATCATCGCCGCGCGGTCGATAGCCGTGTAACTCAGCCAGTCCGCATCCTGCGAAAGGGCGATATAGTTCTCGTCCACCACTGCTGCCGCCAGTCGTGCCGCATCCGGCTTCCACTCCGCCGCCTCTCCGAGTTCCTTCAAGGGAATGAACTGCGACACGCGCACCGGGTTCCCCTGTCTCAGGTTCCAGTAGTAGTGAACCAGCCCGTTCGTCAAAAAGATGTGCGCCACGCCCAGGCCCAGCGCATAGGCTCTGGCCTGCTCCTTGGCAGTCAGCGGGTCGATGCCTTCCTTCTTCGCCTCCACCACTGCCACCGGCCTGTCATCGGTGTTCAGCAGCACGTAATCCACGAACCCGCCCGGCGCGTGCTGGAAGTCACTCCCCAGCTCCATGCTTGGCGCATAGACGTTCTTGGTGACGCGATGCTCGCAAACGATGTTCTCCCGCCGTCCTTGGGAATCGGGGAGGAATCGCCAGCCCGCAGCTTCCAGCAGCTTGTTGATCGTGATGCGGGCCTGAGCTTCGGAGGGCATGGGATTCAGGGGGTATAACTGAGCATAGCTCTCAAGACCTCACAAAGCCGCTGGTGAAACGCGTGATAGCTGTGCATGTCCATCATTCCGGGACACAGCGCATCCACCACACCTTCCTTCACCAGATCTGCGAGGTCAGTCACGGCATTATTGCGTTCGGCCAATAGAGCCTCCAACTTCGCCTTCGCCGGTTCCGGGGCATTGTCGTTGCCAGACAGGCTTTCTTCTAGAGCGGCGCAGTTCTGATAAGGTGGGTTTTGCAGCGCACAAATGAGCCATGCTTCGCTTTTGGGCTTGGGCACCATAGGCACTCCAAAATCGAAATCCTCAGACGTGAACCCATCCATCATTGACTTCACTCGCGTCTCATACAAGCCACGCTCGGTGGAACACGTTCCATCAGCATCTCGAAAGAAAACGACTCCTCTTGGGGTGTTGTCGTTCGCGGTGTCCTCTTTTGCCTGCCTTGCGAGTGCCCGAGACCCTTTGAAGAAGTAACCCGTTTCAAATTCGCGTTTCTTCCCGATTACCAAAGTCCTCGGCAGTTCCTTCATCATCGCGGACAAAGCGCTCTCGGACACAAATTCGAGCGCAGACGAATCAGCCAACGAGTATTGCAGCACGCTTTCCGCGATCTTGTCCACCATCACCGCCATCGGTCCGGCTCTAAATTCGGTGCCACTGCAAAGGCCCTGACCATTTGTGCAGGTGCCGATGTCGGATGGTCCTTCACCAGATAGGATCAGAATCATGCCGCCGTCAGTGGTTGAGCTTCCTCTTTGACGATACGATCTACGAGCGCCTCAATACTCGTATCCAGGAACACCTCGCCCGGACCGAGGGCGCGGAGTTTCTTCGCGTTTTCCTGGATGTCGAAGTAGCGGCGGCTATGCGTGCGGCCATCGGGACTTTTGTAGAGCAAGATGATTCCCGCCTTGGCGACTTCATCGTCTAGGTAATTGAGAATCACAGGACTGTGCGTGGTCACGATAACTTGACGGTCATCGCTAGTCAGCGAGACAAGGAAATCCATCAACTCTTCCGCAACGGCTGGATTGATGCCGTTCTCAATCTCGTCGAGCAAGAGAATACGGTGCTTCGTGTAGGCCTGGGACAGCATCGCTAGCACCCGCAGGAATCCGTCATTGATATGCGCTTCGGTTACAGGGTGCCCTGCCATGCTCTGTTCCGTCACCAACAGACCTTTCCAGCCGTATTGCTTGTGCTGGATTTGCAAATCCTTCACCTGCGGATAGATCTTTTGCAGCTTCTGCTTGAGGTCCGCACGCTGTTCGTCCGTCAGCAGGGATATGAAGCCTGCCAGCATCTCGCCTCCCGGACCAATATCTTCGCTCTCCCGCGAGCTGCGCCGGATTTGCTGCGGCGATAGCAGCTCTAGGGAATGCAGCCCCAGCAGCATCTCCTTCATCTCCCGCAGCGCATAATGGTAGCTGTCCAGCCTCAGAGTTGAGAGCACCGAGCCGCCAAACTCAAACGGCACCGAATCAAAGGTTTTGCCGTCCAGGTCATCATTCGCCACCCACAAGCTGCCGTCTTCTTGCAGCCGCAAAACATCAGTCCCGCCGACGGTAATCGCTTCCCGCAAACAGCGCATCATATCCAGGCTTAACGTGGCGTCCCAGGCAACTTCAATTCCGTTAGCTAGCCTTGCTCCCACCACCACACGGATGTCGTTTCGTGCCGGGCCATGCAGTCGGGTCCGCACATCATCAGGCCCCCAATCCCGCCACCGGAACCACTCTTCCACACGCCCCACCATGAGACTTGCTGTTAAGTCGAAGGCTTGTAGTAGCGTTGTCTTGCCTGCGCCATTCATCCCGATCAGGCAGGTGAAGCCTGCCAACTCCTGCCCTTTTGGTGGTAGATCGAAGTCAGCCAAGGACTTGAAGTTCTCGATGTGAAAGTGGGTGATCATGTGCGCAGTTAAATTTGTCTGAGTTCCATCGGTTTGCCAAGGCTCATTCCGATACTGCTTCACGGCCCCACACCCGATCAAGCACCCGTTGGATTTTGGCCTCGAAGCGGGGGATTAGGCCGCGCACCGCCTCCATCTGCGCCGCCTCCGCGTCCAACTCGGCCACGATCCGGCGTTGCTCCTCCAAGGGCGGCAGCGGAATTTCGACTTCCCGCAACACTTCGACCGTGATGTTCTTCTGCGCCGCTTGTGGGGCCAGTGCGTTCAAATATTCCTTCTTGCCGCGCATCGCGAAC
Source organism: Verrucomicrobiota bacterium (assembly GCA_963204975.1). Taxonomy (GTDB): domain Bacteria; phylum Verrucomicrobiota; class Verrucomicrobiia; order Verrucomicrobiales; family Verrucomicrobiaceae; genus JAEUHN01. The sequence continues at coordinate 19,756 of CAUJJC010000293.1, forward strand.
TCCAAAAACTGAGGAAGAATGCGCTCGGTCGGTGTGAGGCCCACGACGGAATCCGTGAAGCACGCCGAGTATGTCAGCAAAGCCGTGTCGCCAATGTTTGCGGCGATGGTAATGAGCACGATGGGCGGCTGAAAGAGTTTGCTCACCTTCAAGCCAAGTTCATTCAACGTCTGTGTGTGGGACACTGCTCCACCGTTTGCTCTCACTACATCGCCGGTTTGGAGAAACGGATACTTGCCGCCGTAAAACTGCGGCGCATTGCGCGGGCGGTGGGAGAATCGCCCGCGCTTGATCTCGCAGACATCTTCGAGCCTGACCGTTTCCCATTCAGGACTGATGTCGAGTCGTGGGCGGTAACCCGCGAGAATCTGTCGAGCGCCGTCGAGGACCTTCTGGTAGCCCTCGATCTCCGCCACGATCCGCTGCTGTTCCTCCAGCGGCGGCAGCGGGATTTCATAACCAGCGAGCGCTGACGCGCTGATGTTTGCCTGATTCACCGCCCGACTCGCCCGCGACTTGATGCCTTCCTGAAATCGGGAAGAGTTCATGAAGGCGTTAATGTAGCGAGGATCGGCAAGTTCGCGCTTTATCTCCAAGCGGATGAGGTAGGACGCGAAAACGTAGTCGCCCGCCAAATCGAAGATACCAGTGCGTCCAACGTGTTCAAAACTGTTAGTGCGATTGAAAAGGAGGTCGCCACGGTTCAGCCGGTATTTGGACAAGTCTTCCGCTGAGATGTCCGCTCGCTTCATTGCTCCCCTGTCGGTCGCCACTCCACCGGGAATCTCATTCATCCGAAAGCATGGCGTTCCAATGCCATCGGTGTTCAGCGGCACGGAGAGGCCATATTGCATTCGCACGCACAGGTCCTCGAACGAAACCATGCTGCAATCCGTGCCTGCGACTTCGCCACCAACAAAAGCCTCCGCCTGTAAGTTGACGGAGCGGTTTTCGAGCAGGGCTTTCTTCTCAATTGTTCTCCAGACGATGCCTTTCCCGTCCGTCATTCGGCATTCGTCGTTCAATGTTCCATTCAGCCACGCCTTCGCTACGCGCTCGGCTTCCGGCAAGTCGTTCGCTTCGATGGGATTGCGTTTATCGCCGAGATCAAAACCGTCGGCGGTTATTTTGAGAAAGAGGACTTCCTTGGTCTGTCGCGCGAGTTTTTTGTCGAGCAGGAGGATGCTGGTCTTCACGCCGGAGTAGGGCTTGAACACACCCGACGGCAGCGAGATTACCGCCACTAGCGAGTCCTCAACGAGGAAGCGCCGCAGCTTCACATAGGCGTTCTGCGTGGTGGCAACGATGCCGTTGGGCACGATGATGCCCGCGCGTCCATCGGGCGTGAGGTGCTCGGCGATGTAATCGGTGAAGAGCACCTCGGCCTTCTTCGCGGCGATGCGGAATTTCGTGTGCGGAGTGACGCCACCTTTCGGCGTCATGAACGGCGGATTGGCAAGAATGAGGTCCGCCTTCTCATGCCAGCGCGCGTCATTGGTCAGCGTGTCGTAGATGTGAATCGCCGGATCGGTGAAGTCATGAAGGAAGAGGTTCACCTTGCTCAGCTTCACCATGAAGTCGGTGATGTCGTAGCCGGTGAGATTGCCATAGAGCGACTGGCGCTCGGCGTGTTTCAAGCGGTCGCCCGCCACCGTGGAGCCCGGTGTGGTGTGCGTGGCGAGGATGTGCTTGAACGCGGAGACAAGGAACCCACCGGTGCCGCAGGCAGGATCAAGAATCTTATCGCCCGGCTTCGGGTCCAGACAGGCCACGACGAAATCAATGATGTGGCGTGGGGTGCGGAACTGGCCGTTCTCCCCCTGCGTGCCCATGCTTTGCAGCAGGAACTCAAAGGCGTTCCCCAGTTCCTCGCTGTGCGTGTAGGCGAAGCCATTCACCTCGGTGAGCAGGAGCGTGAGAATGCGGCCATCGCGGAACTTGAGGAAGGAATTCCGAAACACATCACGGAACAGCAAGGGCAGATGCGCCGCCGGGACGATGCGCTGCTTCTCCGTCTTCCCCTCGACTTCCACTTCTACCTCCATCTCCGCACCGCCCAGCAACTCCAGCCCACGCGCGAACAACCTCATCCGCTCCTCTGCCGAAACACTCTGCGGCAGCAGGGCGCGCCAGCGATACGGCGCGAGTTCACCCGTGAAGAACGAACGCTTTCCACCTAAATTCACAGACTCCTCGTCGAGGTCGTCCATGAACTTATAAATCAGCGTGAGCGTGATGAGTTCCACCTGATCGGTGGGCAGCGGCAGTTTCCCCACGAGGTAATCACGGCAGTTCTGGATTCGGCGTTTCGTTTCTTCGGTAAGCATGGAGGAATACGGAGAGTGACGACGCCCCAGGCAAAGGCAAGCCGTTCATCTCGGCTCACCTGCTGCCGTTTGTCCATTCATCCACTCCTCGCTCTGGAATCTGTGGATGCTGAACGCCTGCGTGCGGTCAGCCATCCTCATCGTGCTGTCTCCATTGGATCAACCCGCGCAGATCGCTAGGCGATCAGTTGCGTGATACCCTCACGATCATCGTGACCTGTGGATTCGTTGGAGACGAATCCCCGGAAGTCTGACATGGCACTCAAGATCTCGAGCGCCTTCGGCAGCAGGCGGGCACCGGCTTCGGTGATCTCAATGCTCTTTTGGTGTCGATGGAAAAGCCTGCAACCAAGATCGATTTCGAGTGACTTGAGCGCATGACTCAAGGCGGTGCGAGTGAGGCAAAGTGCATCTGCCGCTTTTGTGATGCTGCCTGCTTTGCACACGGCGCAGAACACCAGCAGATGGTGAGAGTCGATCGGGAGATGAGAGTGTGGACTGAGGTTCACAGAGATGATGAGAAGTGAGAGATTCTCGCGCACGCGACACGCTTAGAGCGTGCCAATCCTGGGGATGAAGGCGTCATACGATGCGTGAATTTTCGTCGCGCTCCATTTCATGCGAGGACTCGGACTTGGCATCTGCACTGCTGACTGTTGCGGCGTCCAGAGTGTGACCTTCGCAAACGAAAATCACTCTCTGCTCATCAACACCCGAACCTAACACAACAACACAAAGGCAAGACCATGAAAATGACGCATACAACCCTCGCACTCATTGCTGCTGCGGCTGGAATCCTCTCTTCCACATCCGCATTCGCAGGCACGAAGTCTGGCAAGGCCCCGGCTCCAGCTGTCACTCCTGCTCCGGAAACACCCTTTGTGACAGGGACTCTCGGATTGACAGTCAATACGCACTTCAACTCCTATGGTCAGGACATCTGGGCCGCAGGCAATTCCTTCAGTGATCCGCTCTTCAATCCAATGCTCGAGCTGAACTTCGATCTCGGTGGTGGATGGACTGGTATCATCGGCACCTGGTGGGATGTGAATGACAATGCGCCGACCACCATTGGCAGCAGCATTCAAGAAATCGACGTCTGGGGCGGCTTCGCTTACACCATGGATAAGTGGAAGTTCACCCTGCTCTATCAGTCCTGGAACTATGCATCGCAGATCGAGCATATTGTGGACCTCAAGATCGCTTACAATGACGGCGTCCTGAACCCCTTCCTGATGCTGCATGGCCGCACAGGCATTGAGATTCCTGGCTTCGACGAAGGCTTGGTTGCTCAACTCGGTATCGGACCTTCGAAGACAGTTGGTGACTTCACCTTCAGCTTCCCTGTGAGCGTGTCGTTCGACACGGATGGATTCCACAGCGGCGATGCCGGTTTCGCCTGGGCACAAGCAGGTGTGAACATCACCTACGCGATCTCCAAGCACCTCTCGATGGGTGTCGGCGTGGCTTACAACTACACCAATAGTGACGTGATCCCCACCAACCCTGACGAGTCCTTTGTCAGCGGCAGTGCTGGTCTCACGCTCACTTTCTAATTGGGCATCATTCAAACAAACCCCCATCTCATTTATCTATTCTTCTTCAGATGAAATTCGCCAAGCTGACCAAACTCACTGCCATGCTTGTCGCATTGGCAGCACCCGGTCTCTCGAGGGCCGAAGACACTGTTAAAGTCGGCATCCTGCACTCTCTGAGTGGCACGATGGCCATCAGCGAAACATCGCTGCGTGACATCCTCATCTTCACCTTTGATGAGATCAACGCCAAGGGTGGCGTGCTCGGCAAAAAGATCGAACCAGTCGTTGCTGATGGCGCTTCCGACTGGCCGCTCTTCGCCGAGAAAGCCGAGCAGCTTCTCACCAAGGACAAGGTGGCCGTTACATTCGGCTGCTGGACCTCTGTGAGCCGAAAGTCGGTGCTCCCGGTGTTCGAGAAGAACAAGGGTCTTCTCTTCTACCCCGTGCAATACGAGGGTGAGGAAATGTCGCCAAACATCTTCTACACAGCGGAGGCAGTAAACCAGCAGGCCACTCCTGCGGTTGATTACCTCTTGGAAGAGGGCTTCAAGAAGTTCTACCTGATCGGCACGGACTACGTGTATCCGCAGACCACGAACCTCGTGCTGCTGGAATACTTGCTGTCCAAAGGCATCCCTATCGAGAATATCGGTGGTGGATTCCGCAAGGACGACAAAGGAGAAATCATCTCCGCTGGAAAATACACACCCTTTGGCCATACGGACTTCCAGCAAATCGTTGCTGAGATCAAGGAGTTCGCTGCCGGTGGCAATGCCTGCGTGATCAACACGATCAACGGTGATGCCAACGTGCCCTTCTTCAAGGAGATCGCCTCTGCGGGTATCAAATCCGACTCCTGCCCGATCGTCTCCTTCTCCCTGTCAGAGGATGAGTTCCGTGCGCTTCCGACGAAGGATCTGATTGGTCACCTCGGCTGCTGGACCTACTTCATGTCGCTCGACACACCAGCGAACAAGAAGTTCGCGAGTGACTTCCAGACTTGGCTTGGCAGCACGTCCTATCCTGGCATTAAGAAGGAAAACCGGGTGACCTGTTCACCCATGGTCCTCTCCTACAATGGTGTCTATCTCTGGAAGGCCGCCGTCGAAAAGGCTGGGACCTTCGAAGTTGAGAAAGTGATGGCTGCCCTCGAGAGCGGTATCTCGTTTGATGGACCTGGTGGCAAAGTCACCAGTCAAAAGAATCACCACCTGACCAAGAATGTCTATATCGGCGAAACGCTGCCGACAGGACAGTTCCAGGTGATCAAGAGCTTCGATGGTGTTGTTGGGGAGCCATTCCTCAAAGGCACTTTCAAGAAGAAATGACCACGACTGTTTTCGTGTTCGTTTGGTTACCAAATTGAGGTTGGGCACCGCCCGTGGTTGGGCGGTGCCCTTTTCATAATGAGTTATGAAAAGGCCGACGAGGAGTTGGTCCGAATTTTGCAATGACCCCTGCTATGCGCACCTTCACCAATTTGATTCTTGTTCTTGGTTGGAGCTTATCTTCGCTTCAGGCATTTGAAGCGACGATAGGTTCTGAGATTCTGGCAAAAGCCATCGTTGCTTCAGGTGAAGCACGGGCGACTCTTCTCGAAGAGTTCGGGAACGAATCGTCCTATGGCGATGCTCCGTTAGTCGAGTCCTGGAGGCGTGGGGAGATTTGGATCGCCAAACTGCCTGACGGTAGCAGTGTAGCCATCGCCTACAACGGCAAGCCGGGAACGGGTATGGTGACGGCGGCGAAACTGGGTGATGGCAAGATGGTGACCTTTGATCTAGCGCAAGCATCAGCGTCGAATCCAGATCGGGCTTCTCGCAAGTTGCTAACGAAGGTGGGCAACGTCATCGCACTGAAACATCCGAGTGATCGAAACCGTGCAGACGCGGCGCGGCAGCTTGGCTTGCAGGCAGACGAGGAGGGGTTGCGTGTTCTCCAGGAACTGCTCCCCAAGCAGACATCGCCTGCGGCTATGAAGGGCTTCCAAGAGGGGATTGCTTTGGCTCAGCTCAAGCTAAGCAAAGGGGATGAGAAGCTGGCTGCGGTGGCCAAACTTGGAGACCTTGCCTCCCTCACGGCGCGCGATCAGTTGAAGACCTTGCTACAGTCTGAATCCGCCATGAAACCCCCAAACTTGGCTCTCCTCGCCGCGATCAAGAAGTCTCTGGCGGCCATCGAGTCACGTCAGGCAATCGTCGAATCGGGTGCGACTCTGTTTCGTGGATTGAGCCTCGGATCGGTGCTCCTCGTGGTCGCCATCGGCCTTGCGATTACCTTCGGCTTGATGGGTGTCATCAACATGGCGCATGGTGAGTTCATCACCATCGGCGGCTACACCTGCTATCTGGTGCAGACGTGGTTCATCAATAGGTATGGCAGCTCGGGCGCTGCGTTTGATAACTACTTCTTGGTGTCCCTGCCGCTGTGTTTCTTGACGGCGGCGTTGATGGGTTGGTTCATCGAGTGGGCGATTGTGCGCCATCTTTATAGCCGTCCGTTGGAGTCCTTGTTGGCGACCTGGGGTCTGTCGATGATTCTCCAGCAGGCGTTTCGCTTGAAGTTCGGCGCTGCGAATGTGCAGGTCGCATCGCCTTCTTGGTTGGCTGGCAATTATGAGTGGCTCGGCATCACGCTGGGATGGAATCGACTGTTCGTGATCGTGTTCGCGCTTGCCATCTTGTTCGGCACGCTGCTCGTGATGGCGAAGACGCCGGTCGGTCTGCAACTGCGAGCTGTGATGCAGAACCGTCGCATGGCTGCCTCGCTCGGCATTCGCACGGCGCGTATGAATGGCTTCACGTTTGCCTTTGGATCAGGGCTCGCTGGTCTCGGTGGTGCCTTCCTTTCGCAGTTGGGCAATGTGGGACCCAGCATGGGCCAGAGCTACATCGTGGATAGCTTCATGATCGTGACCGTGGGTGGCGTTGGCAACATCATCGGTGCTTCGCTCTCAGCACTGGGCATCGGCTCCGTTGATCAGATGCTGCAACCGTTGCTCGGTCCTGTGATGGGCAAGATCACCACACTGCTGGCAGTCATCCTGCTACTTCAGTGGAGACCGGGAGGCATCTTCCCGTCCCGCAGCCGCAGCTTGGAAGGCTGATTCAATTTCATACCTCGATTCGCTCCATGAACTCTCGCACAACCTCGGCCTCTACCCTCAGCAAAGCTCAGCGAATGCAACAGGGACACAGCAAGCGATGGGCATGTCTGTTTGCTCTCCTCGCCGCGCCGGTGAAGTCGGTGTTTGCGCATCCAGGACATGGTCACGAGCCGATCATCGCTCCTTCTCAGCCAGCGCATTGGTTCATCGAGCCGGAGCACTCAATCACATGGATGCTGCTCGGCGTCCTGACCTGGACGGCCTATCGAGTGCTCCAGCAACGCACGGTTCGCACCGAGCCTGTGATGGAAACCGAGCGCTGACACCATGGATCTCAAGACTAAGTCTCTTCAATTCGGGAAGGAACACGGCGTTGCGGTGGCTATAGCGTTGTTTCTTTTGATCGGCATCCCGGTGCTGAGTTCGATCTCGCCCTCGTTCCAGGTGAACATCTGGGGCAAGTATCTCTGCTACGCCGCGCTCGCGGTGAGTCTGAACTGGCTGTGGGGTTACACTGGCTTGCTTTGCCTTTGCCAGAGCCTGTTCTTTGCTCTCGGTGGCTACATGATTGGCATGCACTTGATGCTTCTGATCGGCAAACTCGGAGCCTATAAGTCCGATCTACCGGACTTCATGGTGTTCCTTGGCTACAAGGAGTTGCCGTCGTTTTGGCAGCCCTTCTACAGCTTCCTCTTCTCGGGAGGCATGGTCATTCTGCTGCCGGGTCTGGTGGCTTTCATCTTCGGATGGCTCGCCTTCCGTTCGCGCATCAAAGGCGTTTACTTCTCCATCCTCAGCCAGGCGCTGACGTATGCGGCGACGCTGTTGTTCTTCAAAAACGACATCGTGATGGGCGGTAACAATGGTTTCACCGACTTTCGCTTCTTCCTCGGCATGGACATTCGTGCGAAGTCCACGCAGATCATTCTTTATGAAGCCAGCGCGGTATTCCTGGGGCTGTGCATTTTCTTCATTTGGTGGATCACACGGACCAAGTTCGGCATGATTCAGCAGGCGGTGCGTGACTCCGAGAATCGAGTGCTCTTCTCCGGCTACGCGACCACGGCCTACAAGCTCTTCGTCTTCACCGTGAGCGCGATCATGGCTGGCATTGCAGGTGCGTTCTACGTGCCCCAGGTGGGCATCATCAACCCGAGCGAGATGGCAACGTCGAAGTCGCTCGATGTGGTCGTGTGGGTTGCCGTGGGTGGACGCGGCACGCTCTATGGGCCTGTGCTTGGAGCCATTCTGGTGAACCTTATGAAGAGCTACACCACGCGCTACTATCCGGACTATTGGCTGATCATCTCCGGCGCAATCTTCATCTTTGTGGTGCTCTTCATGCCGAATGGTGTGGTCGGTCTGCCGAAGCAACTCGGTGGAATGTGGACCAAGTTCAATAAGATGCGCAGCCCCGCTGAACCTCTCACTCAAGCCTCATGAGCGAACCGCATGGCATTCTCCTCCAGCTCGAGTCGGTGACGAAGAGCTTCGATGGATTCAAAGCAATCAACGACCTTACATTCTACCTCGACCACGGTGAGATGCGCGCGGTCATCGGTCCGAATGGTGCAGGGAAATCAACCTTTATGGACATTGTGACGGGACGCACGCGACCCGATGAAGGCACGGTGAAGTTCTTCCCCACGGGCGACACCAACGAGATCGACCTGACCTCCCTGCGCGAGCATGAGATCAATCGGCTTGGCATTGGACGGAAGTTCCAAACGCCTGCGGTCTATGAAAACCTCACGGTTTGGAACAACCTGCTCATCTCCTTGAATCGACCGCGCGATCTGTGGAGCACAATCACTTACAAAGTCACCAGCGAGGATCGTGATCGCATTGACGAGATCTTGAAGACGGTCGCGCTCGACGATCAGCGCAACACACAGGCCGGCTATCTCTCGCATGGTAAGAAGCAGTGGCTGGAGATTGGTATGTTGCTCGCGCAGAATCCAAAGCTGCTCCTTGTCGATGAGCCCGCAGCCGGCATGAGCGATGCTGAGACGGAGCGCACTGCTGAATTGCTCCTCAGCCTCAAGGGCAAGCACAGCATCGTCGTCATTGAGCACGACATGGAGTTCATCCGTCGCCTCGGACAAAAAGTCACCGTGCTCGTGCAGGGCCACGTCATGAAGGAAGGCAGCCTGGATGTGGTGTCCGAGGATGAGGAAGTCCGCTCCGTGTATCTCGGTCGCAAACGCGAAAAGAAAGTCGCCGCATGAGTGCTCTCCTCTCCAATCCCAAGATGGATCCGCTCCCCGGTGCTGAAAGCCTCAGCACGGTGCTGCGCATCAGCAAACTCGAAGCTCGTTACGGCGAGTCGGTGGTCTTGCGCGATGTGAACCTCGTCGTGCCAGAAGGCAAGCTCGTCAGTCTCATGGGCCGCAACGGTGTGGGCAAGACCACGACGCTGAAGTGCATCATGGGTATCCTTCAACAGAAGGGTGGCGAGATCATCTTCGGCGGTAAGTCCTGGCATCGTGAGCCACCCGAAGATCGTGCGCGTGCTGGCATTGGTTACGTGCCTCAGGGGCGCGACATATTCCCGAACATGACCGTTGGCGAGAACCTGCAAATCTGTGTCTCGCTGTATGGCAAAAAGGCGAAGGAGCGCATGGACTTCGTGCTCGATCTATTCCCGGTCTTGAAGGAAATGCTCAAGCGCAAAGGCGGTGTGCTCTCCGGCGGCCAGCAGCAACAGCTCGCGATTGGTCGTGCTCTGCTCGCATGTCCAAAGCTGCTCATCCTCGACGAACCCACCGAAGGCATTCAGCCCAGCATCATCGACCTCATCGAAGATGCCCTGGTCCGCTTGAAGAAGGAGATGGGCATCAGCATTCTGCTCGTCGAGCAATACCTCGACCTCGTCGCAGCCATCAGCGACTACGTTTACATCATGGATCGCGGCACCATCATCGTCGAAGGCGAGCCGAAGATCCTCGCCGATCCGGCGATCACGAAGCACCTCTCCGTTTGATTTGATCCATGCACCTCAGTCCTCGCGAACAAGAGAAACTCATGATCGTGGTCGCCGCAGACCTCGCTCGTCGTCGTCAAGCTCGCGGCGTTAAACTCAACTACCCCGAGTCCGTCGCCATCATCACCTATGAGATTCTGGAGGGTGCCCGCGATGGCAAAACCGTAGCCGACCTCATGACTCTCGGAACCAAGCTCCTAAAGCGTGCCGACGTGATGGAAGGCGTGCCCGAGATGATTCACGAGGTGCAGGTCGAAGCGACGTTCCCCGATGGAACCAAGCTCGTGACCGTGCATCAGCCGATTGTGTGATCAAAGTTGAGCATCCAGCCAAGCGTGCCAACCACCGTAGCTCGTGATGTCGGTTGCAGTCTCGGCGACGATGCCTTCGCATATAAAGCCTGTGACTTTGGTGCCGTCGGCGAGTTCGATTTTGCCGAGGCCGAGGGGAGCGCCGATACCTTCGAGGAAGGAGCCGACGGTGGACTGTGGGACTTCCCAGACTTCCATCTCGATCGCAGCGCCACCTTCGCTCACGCGGATCATGCCGGGGCGATCAGGGATGCGACCGTTGGCGGGGAGATGATAGAAGCGATAGCACGGGGCGCTGGTGGTGCGTTGGACTAGCTTGGCTTCGCGTTCCCGGAGCTGCCAGTGCAGCGCGAGGCCTTCCATGTGAGCGCCGCACACGGCGATCTTCATCATCGGCGCTGCGGGCTTTGGTGTGGGTGCGGGTGAAGGTAGATGGACGTCGCTACTGTTGATCTTGGTCTTGCCGATGTTGAGTTGTCGCGAGGCGTGGAAATGCGCGGCGCAGTCGAGCACGAGGGCATCGCCGCACGCTGGGGCGTAGAACGTGATGCCCCACGGCAAGCCGCTGCGCAGGAAGCCGGTGGGCACGGCGCAGCCGCAGAGGTCGAGCAGGTTCATGAAGTTGGTGTATCGACCCAAGTTGCTGTTGAGCTGGATCGGATCGGCTTCGACTTCGGCCTTCGTGTAAATGGTGCCGGTGGTCGGCATGAGCAGCGCATCCATCTGCTGCCAGTTGGCCTCGGCTTCACGCTTGAGATCGGCGAGACGATACTGCGCTTTGAACGCATCGACGGCGGTGCCTTTGAAACCGCCTTCAATGATCGTGCGCGTGACGGGCAATAGCGCCTCCGGGTTCTCGGTGAGCAGCTTCGCGATGACGGCGGTGCGCTCGGCGACCCATGGACCTTCATAAAGGAGTCGCGCAGCATCAAGGAAGGCGCTGATGTCCACTTCGACAATCTGCCAGCCCATCGCGGCGACGGTTTGCGTGGCGGACTCGAACAGATGCTTCGCATCGTCGTTGCCAAAGAAGTCGAGTTGATCCGAGCGCGGCACCCCGATGCGCGGTGGCCACTTCATGTCGCGCCAGAGGCTGCGACGGCGCGCGTAGCCGTCCTTCTCATCGAAGACTGCAGCGAGATTGAAGACGGTGGATGCATCCGCTGAGGTGAGCGCGAAGATGGAGACGCAGTCCAAAGACTTGCACGCAGGCACCACGCCGCTGCAACTCAGCACGCCGCGCGTGGGTTTGAGGCCGACGAGGTTGTTGAACGACGCAGGCACGCGGCCCGAACCTGCCGTGTCAGTGCCGAGTGAGAAACTGCACAAGCCCTTCGCCACCGCGACAGCGGAGCCGCTGCTGCTGCCGCCGGAGATGTAGTCGGGATTGAACGCATTACCTGGCGCACCATACGGCGACCGCACGCCGACAAGGCCAGTGGCGAACTGATCGAGGTTGGTTTTGCCGACGGGGATCGCGCCCGCCTTGATCAGGAGATCAACGACGAACGCGCTCTGCTCCGCCTCGTAGCTCCACGCGGGACATGCGGCGGTCGTGGCATAACCCGCGCAGTCAATGTTGTCTTTGATGGCAAACGGGATGCCGAAGAGTGGCTTCGTGTCGGGCGATTCACCTTCGAGTGTCTTCAGCGACTCGCGCAGTTGCGCTTCGGTCGGGCGGCTGATCCAGATCGCGGCATCATCGGCGGCGGCGCGCTTACATGCATCGAGGATGACGGCTTCGGGCGTCGTGGTGCCATCGCGATAGGCATTCAGCAGCGTGGCAATCGAAAGGTCGGGGATCATGCTTTGACAGTAAGAAGTGTCTGGCCGGGGGTTACGGATTGGCCTTCCTTCACGTGCAACGCAGCCACCGTGCCAGCCGTCGTGCTCGGCACGTGAATCTCCATTTTCATCGCTTCGACGATGAGCACGGTCTGCCCTTCGATGACCACATCGCCCTCGGAAACCTGGAGCTTCCAGAGGTTGCCCGTCACCGGACTGAAGATGGCTTCATGCCCGTCCGGGATGACGATCTCGGTGTCGCTTGTTGCAACACTTGCAGCAGAATCGGTGACATCGAGACCCGCCACACGCCAACGCTCGCGCTCGGCGGCGAAGGCCTCGCGCTGCATCGTGCGGAAGGAGTCAATGCTCGGCGCTTCGGCTTCGAGGAAGTCGAGGTAGTCGCTGAGCTTGAAGGTGCTGTGCTCGATCTTCGGTGTGAAGCGTCCGGCGGGGAAATCGCGCCGCAGTTCCATCAACTCTTCGGCACTCACCAAGTAGAAGCGCACCTGATCGAAGAAGCGCAGGAGCCAGGGCTTGCCCTGCTCAAACACATCCGTCACGCGGTCGCGGTTCCACATCTGAATCGTGCGGCCGACGAACTGATAACCGCCCGGTCCTTCCATGCCATAGATGCACATGTAGGCACCGCCGATGCCGACGGCGTTCTCCGGCGTCCAGGTGCGCGCGGGGTTGTATTTGGTAGTGACCAAACGATGCCGAGGATCAAGCGGCGTGGCCACCGGCGCGCCGAGATACACATCACCGAGACCAAGCACGAGGTAGCTCGCGTCGAACACGATGCGCTGCACCTCAGCGATGCTGTCGAGGCCATTGATGCGGCGGATGAACTCAATGTTGCTCGGGCACCACGGTGCATCGGGCCGCACGGACTGCATGTATTTGTCGATGGCGAGCTGCGTCTGCGGATCGTCCCATGACAACGGCAGATGCACGATGCGCGAGGGCACTTCCAGATGCTCCACGTCGTTGAGCGACTCGATCAACTCCGCAATCATTGCCTCCGCGCTCGCAAGTTTCAGATGCTTGCCATCCATGTGAATCTGCAATGAACGAATGCCCGGCGTGAGATCGACAATGCCCGGATGCTGCATCGCTTGCAGCTTCAGATACACCGCATGAACCCAGAAGCGCAATGCGATGTCGAGCACCAGCGGACCGAACTCCACGAGCAAGTAGCGGTCGCTGGCGGGACGGAACAC
>CAUJJC010000294.1 GCA_963204975.1 Verrucomicrobiota bacterium
ATTCCAATCCCGGGCAGATGACACTCTGTCATCTGCCCGGCCTACTCCCATCAGGGCTGGAGGGGGCTATCACCACAGCAGAATTTGCTCGGGAAGCTCCTCGGGCTCTGCTTTTTGCGTGGGTGGGCCGTGCATGACGAAGGCTTTTTCCCATTGAGCGCGGGTGATGAAGAGGGCGCGGATGCTGCCTTCGGGTGGCAGGTGGGCCTTGAGGCGGGCCATGTGGGTCTCCTGCCGGGCGAAGGTGACGCAGGGGCGCACATAGACGCTCCATTGCAGCATGGAATAGCCGTCGTCCTTGAGCCACTCACGGAAGTCGTGGGCGGCTTTGCGCTCGGGCTTGGTGAGCACGGGCAGATCGAAGGCGACTAGCAACCAGCCCATTTTGTATCGCTCGGTGTCCACGGTTTGTAGAGGGTGGTCTTGTTCTCCAGGATGGCACGCCGGAAAGAGCGCACGACGCCCTCAATCACGCCGCGCACTTCGAGGTCCATCTCCAGGTATTCCACTTTGACGAGGGGGAAGGCGGTGACCCAGGCGCGGAACTCCTTGCTCACGCTCAGGGGAGCGGTGCTCCCGGTGGTGCCTGCGCTCTGCTGCTGGCGCACCCACTGGGCGACGCGCCAGTCCACACAGGGGCGGAAGGGCTCCATGAGATCATAGGCCAGCGGGGTGGCATGTTCACGCGTGGCGTGGAAGATGCCGAAGGTGGGGTCCAGCCCCACGCCGAAGAGCTTGTGCAGGGTGGTAGAGAGGAGGACGGCGTAGCCGTAATTCAGGAGTGCATTGATGCCTTCCTCGTCCCGGTCACGGGTGAAATCTGGCTGGCCCATGGCCCGGCCAAAGATCTCCCAGTGCAGCTTGGCGCACACGGCCTCTTTGTGCTCGTGCTTGCCGCTGGCGTAGTGGCGGAGGTCGTCCAGGGCGGGATCGTGCGGGGCGAGGTGCTCGGCGAGGAGGAGCTGGTTGCGGCACTTGGCATCCACGGTGCGCCGCCAGAGGGTGTCGCGCTCCCGTTTGTCGAGATCGAGCTGGGCACGCGTGAGCAGGGTATCGGTGCTGCGGTTGGCCGGGAGGACGAGGGAGATGGGGGTGAACTTGTCACACAGGATGAGGGAGACGCCATGCCGCGCGGCCTCGATCAGGAGGTGGCTATGCACATTGGCCGAGAAGCTGGTGATCAGGATGCTGGCCACGTCTTCCAGAGGAATCGTGCGCACATGGTCCTCCCCCTCGATGCGACAAGTGACCTGGCCATTGCGGCAGGACAGTGAACACTGCGGTGAATCTATGCTGAGGATGTGGTAGCCCATATTACGATTCCGGCGTTAGGCGGGAAATGTAACCTCATCTGTCAAGGGCTGCCATCGTGCGCCTCGGGTGGCCTTCCATCAGGAGTCCTGAAAGGACGAGACACCACAGCCCAGGGTAAGGCGCGAAGCGACGCAACCCTGGGTTCGAGTCATCGCGAACCTGAGCGCTGAAAGCGCGAGACAGGCCGACGAGCAGGCGATGGATTGTCTCGCCCTTTCAGGGCTCTATCCGTCAACACCGAGTCCCAGGGTTTCACCCTGGGCTTTGTTGTCCTGTCCTTTCAGGACTGGGAGAGGCTGCTTTATGGCCCACGGGGTTACTCTGGCGCGCAGACACCACACAGACCATGCTCACCACTCGCTGGAACACCACAGAACGGACCGGAGATTATGATCATACCTTGGTTTGCAACCACAACAGCTCAAAGCGCTCAGTGTCCCACCTGGGTTCTTCATCATTAAGGCAGACTGTAGGGCGGGTCACACCTGCCTTGGTTATACCGACTTACTGCCAGCGAAGATTCTATTATGGACTAATTTGACATCATGTTTAGACATGCTTCACTGAAGGTGCAGCGGGTCCAAATAGATCTTCGCTGGCTTTGGTCCTTGGTTCCACGCTGGGGGGTGCTTCGCATCCCCCAGCGCCCAAGACAAAGTAACCATAACCGAACACAACCACACACCATGAACTCGATACATAACCGTGACCGAAATGGTCAACCGTTCGATGAACGCACCAAAATCGCCGTATGGGCCAAAGCTCAGATCGTTCCTGGCTACGACCCTAACAGTCGCCGCAAGGACTCTTGCGGAGCCCCAATGGACTATTCCCAACATGGGAACCGCAACAGCCAGACCGGCTGGGAGATCGACCACATCCGCCCAAAGGAAAAAGGGGGCACCAGTGAACTAACCAACCTGCAACCGCTTCACTGGGAGAACAACGCCCACAAATCTGACAACTACCCGCAGTGGACGTGTAAGAGACGCTCGTGATGCGAGAAAGGCCGAGACTCGTAGCACCCTGAGAAAGTGAAACTGCGAGCCCCAGCCCGTGACGTGCTAGACGCCGATCAATGCTGGCGGCCCAGGCTTGAAAGTCAAGCCGGGCCGCCAGTTCGTTTTAAGCCTTCGTTACAGAGCCCGTGAGTGTGTCCGGCTCCTTCGACAAACCAGCCTTGAGCAATGACTTGAGGAGAACGTTGATCTTGTGACCCGGAACTCCGTTCTTGAGTCTCGTCACGTCTGGCCACCCCATATCAAGTGCCGTCCCAGAGGTGTTGTTTTTCACACTGAAGATGCGCCAGACACCGGGATAGGTTCCTCCTTCAATGCGAATCAGTTCTCCATTCCGCAGGATCAAAGGAGGCTTACCGCCATTCAGCCTTTTTGCCTCAAGGAGCCTTTTTCTCACCTGATGAAACGGCACGATCACGAACCGCTGCTCATCACTCGCTGCTTTGTCCGCATCAAGCACCACCACCCCATAGTTCTCGCTGATCACGAGCGCTCCCTTGAGGCGGTTGAGTTTGCCGGGCTGTAAACCGACGAGCTTGCCGGGCTTTTCTTTGGCCACCTTGAGGGAGCGTTTGCGGGCTCCGGTGGTTTCATCGTTGTCCTTGGGATTGAAGGTGCGCTGGTGCAGCACCACATCGCCATTCTCCTGGACTGTCACGCCCCAGGTGAGCTGCTCCAGCCGTGCCCCGCTCATATCCGCAGGCACATGCTGGACGACGCGGCGCTCCAGGAGGCGGGTGGCGATCTGGTTCTTCATCGCGGCGGGCAGATCGCCGAGCATGAGGCGGAGGGGGCCGGAGCCTGGAGACTCCCGATTCCAGGGGGCGAGGGAGAGCATGGGACTGCTGCCGTGGAGGCGGGTGAACTCGGGCTGCTCGGCACGGGTGATCTTGCGGGTGAGGAGCTGCTGCCAGAGCTTGCCATTGTTGGGCAGGAGCAGGGCGGCGTAACCCATGACGCAGGCATCCAGGGCGTGATGCAGGTGGGTGATGTCGCGTATCTCGCTCTTGGGGCGAGGCTCGCGCTTGGTAGAGCCGGGGTGCAGAGGATCAGGCACCTCATGCATGATCTCCGGGCAGGCATGGGCGAGGCAGCCGAGGATCTTCCATGACTTGCGCACCTCGCCGGTGAGGCTGCCGGGGATGGAGGTGATGCGCCCGGTATCACGGAGGTGATCGAAGCGCTTCTCAATCTGCCGGGCGGCAAGGCGGATGAGATGGCTGGTGACGGTGAGATCGCGGGGGGTGAAGTCTTGTTCCTCGTAGTCCTCCAGCAGGAGGCGCTGCTTGCGGTTCCACTGGCGCAGCTTGTCATCCAAGGAGCCACCGCCACCGGAGAAGCGGGTGGGCTTTTTGTCACCCGCGAGTTTCTCCACGAAGGCGCGATAATGCCGCTCGGTGCAGATGGTGAGTTCGGGGCGACCGGGCACGGGCTTGCCTGCATCCTCCTTCACAAACTGGAGGCCGGTGCGGTTGCCCTTCATGCGGTTGACCTCGGGGAAGGTAATCACGAGGGAGTCGAGCGAATCGCTGGCGCGCTGGGACCGGGGGATGATGTGGTCCTTGTCCACGCCCAGTCGAGCGAGGGAAACGGCATCATACTTCGACAGCGTGTAGGGGCAGGTCCAGTCCAGGTCATCGGCGATGCGGCCCTTGCGGATGAGGCCTGCGGAGAGCGTCACGCCCGTGGCCTCCAGATCGGCGACGAGCTTCTTGGACACGTCTTTGAAGTTCTTGAGCTTGATGCCGAACTCCTGGGCGATCTCCTTGTTGGTAAGGCCGGAGTATTCGAGGAGGTCGCGCGCGACTTCGATGACGCAGCGCTGCACATTGGCGGGGTCATTGTCGGCATAGGTCTTCACCATGTCCTCAATGAGGCGGAGGAGAATCTTGAGGCGGTGACGGACGAGGTGGTTGTTGGTGAGCTGGTCGATGTCCTTGTCGCGCTCGCGCTGCTTCATCTCGTCGGTGATGTAGAGCACGCCGCCTTCTTCCATGGGATGGCCTTGAGCCTGCATCACCTGCTGATAGGCGGCACGCATGACCTCACGGGCGTAGGGCGCGCGTCCGCTGGGCCAGTCGGGCCGCAAGGGCTGGCGGAGGAAGGCTTCCTT
This sequence comes from Verrucomicrobiota bacterium, assembly GCA_963204975.1. GTDB lineage: Bacteria > Verrucomicrobiota > Verrucomicrobiia > Verrucomicrobiales > Verrucomicrobiaceae > JAEUHN01. The sequence continues at coordinate 4,447 of CAUJJC010000294.1, forward strand.
GGTGGGGATGGACTCCTTCTTTTTGATCCGCTTCACGGTGTCGGCATAGAGCTTGTCGAGGAGGGCACGGGCTTTGTCCGACGAGGGCACCTGGAGGAGCAAGGCATCCAGGGTGACACGACGCCCCTTGCGCCAGCGTCCGAGGGCGCGCTTCTGCACCTCGGGCGGGAGCATCGGCCAGAGGTCTTTGAGCTTCTGATTGGACTGGGTGAGCTTGAGCACGGGGTCCAGCACCAGCGCGGTCTGGGAATCAGGATGCGTCATCATCGCCTCCACATTGCTGACCTTTGAGCCGGTGAGTGCTTCGATCTCGGCCTGGAATTCCTTCGCGGTGAAATCGCCAGAGAGTCGTGCCTTCTGGGTGAGGGCCTCCCGCTCGGCAGCGGTGAGGGGCTCCAGCTCACCCTCCGGGGCGCGGCGCACGCGCACATTCGCCAGCACCATGGCCCAGCGATAGTCCAGGAACTCGCGGCAGTCTTTGAGCGGCTTCTTTTGACCGGAGACGGGACAGATGCCGATGATACGATTATCGAAACGCGGCACAGCCTGCCCGAAGAGCAAGCCGCCGACGTAACGCCCCGGCAGCCGTGCATTGAATCCCAGGTCTGCCAGATGCTGGCGAACGGTGATACCCTGATCGTCTTTGCTATTGTCCCCTGCACACAATGCCTGAATGAGGACGGGCGTCACGAAGGGGCGATGCCCTTCGTGCTTGCGCAGGAGGTCGCGCACTTCCTCGCTAACGACCTCGCGCGGGAAGGCGGCATTGGAGGTCTTGTAGGCGCGATGGGAGCTGCTCTTCTTGGTGGCGAGTGGGTCCACGCCCAGCTTGGCACAGATGGTGGCGCACATGCTGGAGCATGAGAATTGCTCCATGAGGTGGCGGGCCTGAGTGACCTTCTCGGTATCCTCGGTGTCCTCCTCATCATCCCCTGCCCAATTACGATTCCCATCGTAGCCTCGATTGTGGGCATACCAGCGGAGCACATCCCACAGCTCACGCCAGGAAAGGAGGTCGCCACCGGCGAGAACACGGGCGGCGAGCTTCCAAGGCCAGGGGCTGCCGGGTTGATCAAGTTCCTCCTGAGTCAAGACGCCCAGATGCAGGAGCAATTGCTTGAGCCGGGCGATCCTAACCCTGGTGGACCGGACGTGCCTGCGCTGGCGGCGCATCTGCCGACGCTGGCTGGCCAGACAGTCATCCGTGGGGAATAGCACCGTGCCGCAGCCCTGGAGATCGGGCTGTGCAGGCCGGGTAGTATCCATCACCGCCCAGCCAATACTGGCATGGCCTATATCGAAGGAAAAAAGGAGTGGCTTCATTTTTGATCTTGCCTAGCTGATCACTAGCCACTAGCCTTAAGGCGGAATCAAGACAAAGTTTGAAGTGCAGATCGGCTTCTGGGTGTCACGCATCCACGTCCGCGTTTAAAAGCACTCTCTTTAACAAAGCCGCCTGGGACGCCGGGCGGCTTTGTTGTTTGATGGAGTTCGGCCAGCCTTGAATAGCCCCTTATTCGGCTTTGGGGGCGCTGCGCCGGGAAGCAGCCTCCCAGTTCGCAGTCACAGTGCTCCTGTGGTCCCCATCGTCACAGATCAAAGATCTTCCCTGGATTGAGCAGGCTCATCGGATCGAGGGCACGTTTCACGCTTTGCATCAGGGCGTAGCTCCCCTCGCCCATCTGGCGGCGCAGGAACATCTTTTTGGCAAGGCCGACGCCATGCTCGCCAGTGATGGTGCCGCCGAGGCGGATGGTCTCGGCCACGATCTCTTCGAGGGCGGCTTCCACGCGATGCATCTCTTCGTGGTCCTTCTCGTTGGTGAGGAAGGTGGGGTGCAGGTTGCCATCGCCCATGTGGCCGAAGGTGCCGATGAGCAGCGAGTGCCTGGCGGCGACTGCATTGATGAAGGCGACCATGCGAGCGAGTTCGCTGCGGGGCACGGTCACATCTTCGAGGATCGTCGTCGGCTTCATGCGAGCGAGCGCGGAGAAGGCACTGCGTCGAGCGCTGGCAAGGCGAGCGCCCTCGGCTTCGTCCTTCGCCACCTTCACCTCGCGGGCACCGTGCTGGCGGGCGAGTTCGATCATCTTCGCGGCTTCGTCTTCTACGACGACGGGATGGCCATCGGTCTCCATCAGCACCAGCGCCTCCACATCCGTGGGCAGGCCGATCTTGGCGAAGTCCTCCACGCAGCGCACGGTCATGCGATCGAGGAACTCCAGGGTGCAAGGAATGATGCGTGCAGCGATGATGGCGGAGATGGTCTCGGCGGCGGCTTCCATCGAGTCATACAAGGCGAGCATGGTCTTCCGTGATTGCGGACGCGGCAGCAGCTTGATGAGGACCTCAGTGATGATGCCGAGGGTGCCTTCGCTGCCGATGAAGAGGTCCTTCATCGAGTAACCGGCGACATCCTTCACGCACTTGTTGCCGAGGAAGATGAGTTCCCCATCGGGCAGCACGACTTCCATGCCCATCACGTAATCGCGAGTGACGCCATACTTCAGCCCGCGCAGACCGCCGGAGTTCTCCGCCACATTGCCACCGATGGTGCTGATCTTCATCGAGCCGGGATCAGGGGGATAAAACAATCCCACGGCAGCGGCCGCATCGTCGATCTCCTTCGTGATCACGCCGCACTGCGCACGCATGGTGAGATTCTGCTGATCGAGTTCGATGATGCGATCCATCTTCACGAGGCAGATCACCAGACAGCCTGCGAGCGGCACGCTGCCGCCGCTGAGCCCGGTGCCTGAACCCCGAGTCACGACGGGCACCTCGTTGGCGCGAGCGAGCTTTACGCACTCGGAGACTTCCTTGCCACTCAACGGAAATACGACGGCTCCAGGCATCTGCTTGAGCGCGGCGGTGCCATCGAAGCTGTAGGGAATGAGGTCTTCCTGGGAAGTCAGCACACGATCACTGCCGAGCAGCGAGCGCAGGGAGTCGAGCATGGAGGGAGTCACGGTCTTCAAGGTGATGGCAGAGTGCGGAGCGAGGCATACGAAGCAAGGTTCAAATCACTTGCTCTCCACCTGCATCTGCGCGGATCGTTCCGACATGCGCCGATTGTTTGTGCCCGCCCTCATCGCTGCTGCCGTCTGGTGGCTGTGGTCACAGTCCGCGCCCATCTATCGCCCGCCGGGTGTGCTGATCCGTGCTGAGCCTGAGCAAACCCTCTTCAGCAGCTCGCAGCCGGAGATCACGCTGAAGGGCTGGAAGGTGAAGCCGTTGGCACAATACAAGATCGACGCCCGTGTGCTAAGCCGGAAGAGCTACGAAGGTGATCCCGGCGGGGACATCGCGCCCTACGATGTTGCCGTTGGCTGGGGTCCCATGTCAGACACGCGAGTGCTGGAGAAGCTGGACATCGACCAGCGGATGCGCCGTTTCCAATGGCAATGCTGGGGCGAGCTGCCGGTGCCGCGCGGGGAGATCGTCCGCCATGCGTGCAACATGCATCTGGTGCCCTACTCGGACTCGATCCGCGATCAGATCGCGCGCCTGCGTCCCGGCTCGCTCATCTCGCTCCGGGGCCAACTGGTGGAACTGACCGACCCCAAGGATGGGGGCAAGTGGTATAGCTCGCTGAGCCGGACGGATGCTGGCGATGGTGCGTGCGAGGTGATGCTCGTGCGCTCGCTCACAGAGCGGGATTGACGAACGAGCGTTCACAGGCAACTCAGACACGCGCTCCGCCGTAAAGCCTCCGTCCATGCCCCACACCATCCTCATTGCCAGCCGTCGCAGCGGAGTTTCCCAGGTCGTCATTCGCGCCTGGGAGAAGCGCTACGGAGTGCTGTCGCCTCGCCGGTGCGAGAAGGGATTGCGCCATTACCTGGAGGAAGACATTGAGCGACTGACCCTGCTGCATCAGCTCACGCAGTATGGCTATCGCATCGGGCAGATCGCCAAATGCACCAACGACGAACTGCGGGCGCTACAGGCCAAAGGGATGCCGTGCCGCGAGGCGGTGAGACAACTCACGAAGCCGTCCGACTTCATCGCCGCCGCGAGGCAGACGCTCGACAGCTATGATGCGGACAAACTCCGCTGTGTGTTGAATCATGCGCTCGACACCCTCGGGCATCGGCTCACCTTGCGCGAAGTCATTGCCCCCCTGATCGCCTTGACCGGCGAGGAATGGAAGGATGGTCAGTTGGGGGAAGCGCAGGAGCATCTGCACACCGCCGTCATTCGCGACTTCCTGGCAGCGTCCGTTCCCGGTGCCGATGTGCCGGTGAATGCGCCCGAGATGATCGTCTGCACGCCTGCGGGGACCGCTCACGAACTGGGTGCCTTGCTAGCCACGGCGACCGCACGCGACCTCGGCTGGCGCGTGACCTATCTCGGAGCCGGATTGCCTGCCTCAGAGATCGCCAAGGCGGCGAACGCACGCCGCGCTCGCGTGGTGGCGCTGAGCCTCGTGTATCCGCTCGGATGCGAGCTAGTGGCCGGTGAGATCACCAAGCTCCGTCAGCTCCTGCCCAACAATGTAGCCATCGTGGCCGGAGGTCGTGCCGCGCAGAGCTACTGCACCGCACTCGCGGCAATCGATGGCATTCACTGGCCCGCCGATCTGGCTGCCTTTGACAAGCTGATCTCCGCCCTGGTATAGGGCGAGCTAGGCCTTCACGCGCTCGAGATTCGCTCCGAGTCCGACGAGCTTGTCGTCGAGGTGTTCGTAGCCGCGGTCGATGTGGTAAAGGCGGTTGATCTCGGTCTTGCCTTCCGCCTTGATCGCGGCCAGCACCAGCGCTGCCGAGGCGCGCAGGTCGCTCGCCATCACGGGCGCGCCCTTCATCTTGTCCACACCGCGAATGCGTGCGGTCGCGCCTTGCAGGTCGATGTTCGCGCCCATGCGTTTCATCTCCGCCACATGCATGAAGCGCTGCGGGAAGATGGTCTCCGTGATCGTGCTCGTGTCCGGGATCGCGCACGCCATCGCACAGAACTGCGCCTGCATGTCCGTGGGGAAGCCGGGATACGGCATCGTCGTGAGGTCGAAGCCCTTCGCGTTCGGGTTCGGATGGATCGTGATGCTGTCCTTGCCGATCTCCATGGGGAAGCCGCAGACCTTCAGTGCATCAAGGATCGCCTTCATGTGCTCGGGAGCCACGCGCTTCAAAGTCACGCCTTCGCCCATCATCGCGCCCGCGCAGAGGAACGTGCCCGCCTCGATGCGATCCGGGATGACCGTGTGCTCTGCACCGTGCAGTTCCTTCACGCCTTCGATGACAATGCGATTGCTGCCTGCGCCTTCGATCTTCGCGCCCATCTTGTTGAGGAAGTT
>CAUJJC010000295.1 GCA_963204975.1 Verrucomicrobiota bacterium
GGAAGGCAAGGCCCTCCCCGGCGTTACCTGCCTCGCAGAAAAAGTCTGAAGGATGAAAGATGAAGGATGAACTCAACTGCGGCAGCTAGCTCAGATTCGTTTCATCCCCTTCATCCCACTCCTTGATTTTCCACTTCATCCTTCATACTTCATCATTCATCCTTCCCCTATGATTCATCACCGCAAGCCCATCGTCGCCGCCAACTGGAAGATGCACCAGACTCCCCAGGAGACCGAGGAGTTCATGCGTGCCTTCCTCCGCCTCGTGCCTGAGAAGTGCCCGATCCAGATCGTGATCGTGCCCCCCTTCATCAGCTTGCCGAAGGCAGCCGATTGCACTCACAACGTCCGCCATGCAGCGGTGGAACTCGGCGCTCAAAACATGAGCCAGCATCCCGGCGGTGCCTACACAGGCGAGATCAGTGCCCGCATGTTGAAGGAAGTGGAAGTGAAGCACGTCGTGCTCGGCCACAGCGAGCGCCGCGCGCTCTACGGCGAGACCAACCAGATCGTCAATGCCAAGGTCCAGGCCGCCCTCGAAGCACGCCTGCACCCCATCCTTTGCATCGGCGAAACGCTGGAAGAACGCGATGCTGGCAAGATCGAGCAGGTGCTCGAGAGCCAGCTCCGCGAGAGCCTGGCCGAAGTCGGTTCCCGCCGCGTGCTGGACCTTGTCATCGCCTACGAACCCGTCTGGGCCATCGGCACCGGCCGCACCGCATCACCGCAGCAGGCACAGGAGGCTCACGCCTTCGTGCGCAAGGTTTTGACTGACCTGTATGATGCGGACACCGCCCAAAAAATCCGCATCCAATACGGCGGCAGCGTGAAGCCCAACAACATGGCCGAGATCATCGCGCAGCCCGACGTGGACGGCGCATTGGTCGGTGGCGCTTCGCTGGAAAGCGGCAGCTTCTGGGAAATCTGCCGTGCCGCTATCGACCACGAAAACGCCCACAACAAGCAGGCCGCGGACTAAATCCCGCGCTTCGGACGCTGGCGTCCGAGCATCAGAACTGGAACACTGGCAGCGAGCATCAGAAGCAAGCTGCCGGGTTCCGGCACTGCTGAGGCTGCGATGGTAAAGTCATCATACGAGTTCTTCTCCGTGTTCGGCGCGGCGGTGAATCGAATGCCTGCAAGGCTGTTCAACGGGCGATCCGCCACCGCTCCCGAAATCACATAATGCGTGGTGCCGGTGAGGCTCTCGAAATAGGAAAAATCAATCGTGCCAGTGTCCAGATTGAAGGACAGCATGACGTGGTCCCAGTCGGAATTATTCCCGACGATGCTAGTGGTGTGCCACCCGCTGGCATCATACCACTCGATTAGCGGCTGCGAGGTGAGTCCACCTTGGCCCTGAGTGCCTAGCGCAAAGACGGTCTCGCCCGCCGCATTAAAAAACTCAGTGGTGGTTACACGCCCCAAGGCAAAAAAGGCTGTCTGCGGACAAGCCCAGTAGTCGATGGCGATGGTCCCCGTCGTCACAGCGCTCGGTGTGCCACCGTTAAAATCACGGGAATCAAAGTAATACCGGTAGTCTGCTCCGTCGCCGCCAGTGTCGCCGAAACCGGAGGTCGAGCGCAGGACGAGGCCCGAGGAGCCGCTGTGAGCTAGGCCATGGTGCGCCACGAGTTCGCCGTAGTTGTCGTCGATCCGGCCCACATCGCTTTTGTAGAAAAGGCCGGAATTGGCCGCGATGTCGGTGAAAACTCCCCCAGGTCCGCCATTATTGGACCCATACTGACCAGCGTTGTAACTGCTCACGTCTCGCATGGGCAGCACTCCGCCGTCTTGATAGCCATCTCCATCCTCAAATCCGCCCAGATAGGCGTGCGCACTTGTTCCGAGCAGGAGCAAGCCGAGGCCGATCAAGTGAACCGGGCGAATATTATGCATGACCAAAATATACGCTCGGTATTGAAATTATGGCAAACATAATTTCAGATGTTGAGGGAAATCACCTTCCCCGGAGGCACCTAACTACGCACTGGTGGCCGCTTCTCGCTGCCGAACGGCCTCGAAAAGGCAAACGCCACTCGCGACCGAGACGTTCAGGCACTCCACCTTCCCCGCCATAGGGATGCGCGCGAGAAAATCACAGGCATCAGAGGTGAGACGCCTCATGCCAGCGCCTTCGGCTCCCATCACGATAGCGATCGGGCCCGTGAGATCCTGATCGTAAATGGACTTGTCGGTTTCATCCGCCGTTCCCACGATCCAGATGCCCATCTTCTTTAGTTTCTCCATGGCGCGAACCAGATTGGTCACGCGAACGATAGGCACGTTCTCCGCTCCGCCGCATGAGACACGCAGCACGGTGTCCGTGATGGGGGAGGAACGATCCTTCGGCACGATCACCGCCGTGACGCCTGCACCATCAGCGGTCCGCAGACAGGCCCCCAGATTGTGCGGGTCCTGAACGCAGTCGAGGATCAGCACGAGCGCGTTGGGCACGCCTTCGAGGAGCTTGGGCAGATGCTCGTCTTCGTAAATGGGAACGTCAGGGTTCTTGGAGACGTGCTTGTTGGCGCGGGCGGGTTGCATGGGTAGTTCTCGATTCGCAGTTCTCGGTTTTCAATGCAGAGTGTCGGGACGGGATTCAACCCATTACTGCATTCCAGACCTCAACCTCCGAACACTTTTCGTATGTCTCGCGCACTCGTTCTCCTCTCCGGCGGCATGGATTCCGTCACCGCTCTGTATTGGGCGAAGAAGCATCATGAGGTGGTGGGTGCGGTCAGTTTTGATTACGGCTCAAAGCACAACCACCGGGAGATCTGCTATGCCATCTGGCACTGCGGACAACTCGATGTGTGGCACGACCAGGTATCTCTCCCCTTCGTCAACGAACTGTTCGCTTCCGACCTTCTCAAGTCGGGAGGCGAGATTCCTGATGGACACTACGAGGAGGAGTCGATGAAGCGAACCGTCGTCCCCTTCCGCAATGGCATCATGCTCGCCATCGCTTGCGGCATCGCCGAGAGCCGCAATGCGGAGTCGCTTGTGATTGCGGCCCACAGCGGCGATCACGCCATCTACCCGGACTGCCGCGAATCCTTCATGCAGGCGATGGCGGGTGCGATGCGTGAGGGCACCTATGCGCGAATCGAACTGATCCGTCCCTTCATCGACAACGACAAGGCTGCCATTGCCCGCCAGGGGCATGAGCTGGGCATCGACTTCGCCCACACCTGGTCGTGCTACAAAGGCGGCGAAGTCCACTGCGGGACCTGCGGCACCTGCGTCGAGCGCCGCGAAGCCTTCCTCCACGCTGGCCTCGTAGATCCTACGATCTACGCGAGCACGCCGAGCCTGCCGACCAAGCCCTGAACTCCGTGCTCCTCGATCCAGTCGAGAAGTGATTCGGTTTGAGGATCATCCTGCATTCGACGCGCGCAGTCTGCGCAGTGTTGTGCGACCTCCGAGCTTTCCAGCAAGTGCTTCAGGCACTCCGCCACGCGAGACCCCTTGAACTGCCTGGGCGTGAGGCCCATGCCAACGCCCAGGCGGCGCAGACGGTTCGCATTGTCCGGCTGATCATGGGCCATTGCCATCACGAGATGCGGAATGCCAGCCACGAGAGCCTGCGAGCAGGTGCCAATGCCTCCGTGGTAAACCAGCGCCGCACATCGAGGCAACAGCAGGCTGAAAGGCACATACTCGACCGCTATCACCGACGAAGGCAACGGTGGCAAATCATGCACCTGTCGGGTGGCAAAAATGGCCCTTCGCCCCAAACGTTGCACTGCATCCAATGCCTCCACGAAGAACTTCCGCACCTGCCGATGCCCCGTCCCCGGAGTGAACACGACCGGCTTGTCTCCGGCGGCAAGAAATGCTTCCAGTTCAGGTCCCAAGACAGCACCTTCAGCCAAGTCTTCACGCGGAAACGTGTGCTGGCACAAGGGCGAGGGCCAGTCTGGTTGCGGTGCCGCAAACCAGCGTGGAAATAGAGCGATGGTGCCATCGGGTGACTCCCACCAATCAGGATACGCGTGACGCGGAGCTTGCACACCTTCAGCCAAACACTCGCGACGCAGCACGGGAGACACCATTTGGTTGATCGGGTTCGGGAGACTGAAAAGCAGTCGCTTTACCATCATTGGCAATCGTGAAAGCCACGGTGCCGCAGACAAAAGAACCGGCGTATCGTGCAGGCTGAGCAGCACCGCCGGCTGGAGATGAACCGTGAGCAAACGCACGCCCAGTTTTTCCCGCGCCAGCCGCGCTCCGAAAACCGTGGCCGGAGCGATGATGGTGCATTCCTCGGGTCTGACTGTCAGCGAGCACAACTTCTCGTAATACACACGGATGGCATCAGCCCCCATGCGGAACACTGCTCGTGGGCCATGGATCGGATGCCAGATGCGTGGATCATTCGCGATGCGCTCGAAGTCTTCCTTGGTGCCCACCGATGCAAACTCGAGACCCGCATCCCGAATCGCTTTCTCGAACACCTCCAGCGTGATGATCGTGACACGATGCCCTCGGGCGCTCAGTCCTTTGCCAATGCCGATGAAGGGAAAGACGTCTCCACCGCTGCCAAAGGGACAGAGCAGGTAATGATGAACGGGGCTGGACATGTTCCCGCACATCGAGCCTCGCCCTCCGCACAACGCAAGAGCCAGTCACACGAAGATGAGAACCGCTCTAGCTCGCTGCTACGGGTTCAACTTTCTGAAACACCTTCCTGATGCCAGCCACATTGACCAGGAAGATGAACGCCAGCGCCATGTGAACCTCGAAGTGCAGGTCCATCACCTTGCTGATCGAAAGGTGTAGCGCGATGATCGACAAGCCGCCCCAGAAGGCCCACTTGCGATTGATCAGCACGACGAAGCCCAGCAATTCTACAAGCAATCCCGCACCAAAGAACAAGCGGGCGAGATTGGGATAATCGACGATGGCCTGCGTGACCTTCGGCAGCCAGTCAGCCACAGGTTGCAGCGTATCGTAGTAGCTGGACCAGTTGGACTTGAGCAACTGCACGCTGAGATACGGCACCTTGTGAATCCATAAGAAATCCGAGTTCACCAACTTCACAATGCCACAGACCACATACGCCGCAGCGAAGACAACCGTGCTCCAGTAAGTGGCGAGACGATGCACATCAATCGACGGATT
>CAUJJC010000296.1 GCA_963204975.1 Verrucomicrobiota bacterium
ACGGGCCACAACGCCCAGGTTGATGGCGTCAAGGTGGCAGGCAAGACGGGGACGGCGCAATGGGTGGTGGATGCCAATGGTGATCGAGACAAGAATCGCTGGCTGGCGTGGTTCACGGGCTTCCTGCCTGCCGACAATCCGGTCTATGCCTTCGCCGTTGTTTATGAGGGTGCCTTTGGCGAAAGCGTCAGTGGTGGCGCAGTCGCGGCACCCATTGTTCAATCTGTGCTGGCGAAGATTCATGCCAATGAGAAGGCGGGCGATCCGCTCACGAGCGCCTCCGAAGCACCGCCTCGTGCAGAACTCGCCGATGAGCCTGCGACTACAACGAATGCTCCCAAAGCAGAGCCCGTGGAGCCCCCGCCGCCCCCACCTACCGAAGAGCCCAAGGGCGTGCGTGGCTTGTTCAAGCGTTTGTTCGGACGCTAAGCCTCGCGAACGTTTCGTGAAACGAAGGGCTGAGCGCAGCGTTCTTGCGCCATGCTCCGCCTTCTTGCTTCGCTCCTTCTGGCTACCTCGGTCGGTCTTGCCGCCGCGCCGAAATACAATGTGCTCCACCTCGTCTCCGACGATCTGAATTGCTCGCTCGGCACCTATGGCCACCCGCTGGTGAAGTCGCCCAACATCGACAAGCTGGCCGCACGCGGCGTGCGCTTCGACAAGGCCTACTGCCAGTATCCGCTGTGCAATCCCAGCCGCGCGAGCTTCATGACCGGCCTGCGCCCGGACACGACCAAGGTTTATGAAAACAGCACGCACTTCCGTGAGACCGATCCGAACACCGTGACGATTCCGCAGAGCTTCCAGAAGGCCGGTGCCTTCGCTGCTCGCGTGGGCAAGCTCTACCACTACGGTGTGCCCACCCAGATCGGCACCAGCGGACTCGATGACGCGCCCTCATGGATGCAGGTGGTCAATCCCATCGGCCACGACAAGAAGGTGGAGGACAAGATTTTCTCACTCATTCCCGGACAGTTCGGTGGAGCCCTGAGCTGGTTCGCCGATGAAGATCCCGAGCCACAAACTGATGCCATCGGCGCTGCCGAGGCGATCAAGCTGCTCGAAGCCAAAAAGGACCAGCCCTTCTACCTCGCCGTCGGCTTCTATCGTCCGCACACGCCGTATGTCGCGCCGAAGCAATACTTCGACATGTATCCGCTGGATCAGGTGGGACTTGCCCAAGGCCCCGGCAAAGATGAGCCCGGCATCCCCGAGGCCGCGTATGCGAGCTACAAGAAGGAGCAGGACCAGCTCACTGACGACCTGCGTCACAAGGCGCGGCAAGCCTACTTCGCCAGCACCACGTTCATGGACGCGCAGGTCGGGCAGGTCGTCGATGCCATTGATCGTTTGGGCCTCGCGGACAAGACCATCATCGTCTTCCACAGCGACCACGGCTACCATCTGGGCGAGCACGGCCTGTGGCAGAAGCAGAGCATCTGGGAAGGCAGCGCCCGCGTGCCGCTCATCATCGTGGTGCCCGGTTCGGCGAACAAAGGCAAGGCCTGTGCGCGCCCCGTGGAACTCGTCGATCTGCATGCCACGCTCACCGATCTCTGCGGCATCGAGTCGCCGAAGACCGACGGCTTCAGCCTCAAGCCTCTGCTCGACAACACTGAGGAGGCATGGTCGCACGCCGCGCATTCGCAAGTCCTGCGTGGTCAGCAGATCGGCACCAATGCGCCCAAGTTCAAAGACCAGCAGAAGGCTCAGGTGAAGGGCAAAGGGAAAGGCAAGAAAGCCAATGGCTTCATGGGTCGCAGCGTCCGCAACGAGCAGTATCGCTACACTGAATGGGGCAAGGACGGCGAGCACGGCGTCATGCTCTACGATTTGAACAACGACCCCATGGAGACCAAGAACCTCGCCTCCGATCCTGCCCACGCGGAGACTTTGAAGTCCATGAAGGCACTGCTGAAGTAGGTTCGACTATTTTTGAATACGTTCCTCCAGGCTTCGTCCGAGAGCCTGTATGAAAACGATTCTTCTTCGTGTTGTTGCGGTGGTGACTCTGGTCTCGACGGCAGTCAGTTGCACCACAGCTTATGATGCCTACGGCAATCCGCGTCCTGTCGTTGATCCTGCTGCTGCGGTCGTCGGCGCGGCAGCGGTGGGCCTGCTCGCTTACGGCCTTGCCAGCAATGGCAATGACCGACATCACCGATCCTCGTGTGACAATCGCTACTATCGCAGCAGCCACCATCATCAGCCGAGCTATGGCTACTCGCGCTACAATCGCGGCTACTGCCACTACTGAGCCAGGCGTGTCGATGTAAAGATCTTGGAAGGGGTGCGAGGTGCATAGCGCCTTGCGCCCCTCTTGCTTCCGTGCGAAGTCGCGCGGCAATCCCGTCTTTGGACTATGGTCAAGAAACTGCTGCATACCCGCTATCGCGTGAACGATCTGGAGAAGACCGTGAATTTTTATCGCGACGTTCTAGGCCTCACGGAGGTGAAGCGCCACAAGTCACCTCGGGGCTCCGAACTGGTGTTCCTCCAGACTCCGAACAGTGACGAACTGATCGAGATTTGCAGCTTCCCCGCCAGCGGGCCAGTCAGCTTTTGCTCTGATCTCACCCACCTAGCTTTCGAGGTCGAGGATCTGGAAGCCTTCGCCCGCCATGCGGCAGCACTTGGCTATCCTTTGTCCGATGGGCCGACGGCTTCATCCTCGGGCAGCGTGTTCGCTTTCATTGACGCGCCTGAGGGCTATGAGATAGAACTGATCCAGTATCCCAAATAAACCCCGGCTGCCGCACGTATCTCCCACCTGAACGCTCATGGACTTTGACTGGATAGACGTCTCCTTCGACCTCGCGAAGCTGCCCCCGAAGGACATCGAAGAGTCCTTCGAAGATCCGTTTTCGTTGAAGCTCCTGCCTGACAACAATGATGACGCGGGACGCGATTCCCGGTTTTTCAATCTTGGGCGCGCACTGAGCGGAACGCCTATTTTTTCGGTCTTCTGGACGGATGGCAAACGCTACCGCGTGATCTATTCCCGCCCGATGACCACCGAGGAGGCCTATTTTTACGAGCGCAAAAAAGCCGAGGAAGCCTGACCGCCATGGAAGCTGAAACTACTACACTCAAAGTGATCCGTGCTTGGAAGGACGTCCCGAGCTTCGAAACCGATGAGGCTGAGGGCAAATTCTGGGCCGAGCATCAGCTCGATGGCCGCATGATGCAGATGTCCGTGCATCGTCCTGATGTGCGCGAGTCCACCACCATCACGCTGCGCTTCGATCCGCGAATGCTCAGCCGCATCAAGCGCATCGCCCGCCGCCGCTACCTGAATTATCAGAGCATGATCAAGCAGTGGCTCTCGGAGCGCATGGAGCAGGAACTCAAGGAGTAGCAGCGCAAGTCACTCGCCCGAGTCCGGTTGATAAGTGGCCAGAAATCGGGTGATCTCTTCGGCTAGGTTTTTGCTGATACCCGGCACTGCGGCGATGCGTTCCACGCTGGCCTTTCGCAGGCGTGCCACGCTGCCGAACTCGCGCAAGAGACTGGCTTTTCGCGCTTGGCTGATGCCGGGGCAGTCATCGAGAATGCTCTCTTCCACGCGCCGACGGAGCAGGAGCTGGTGGTAGCTATTGGCCCAGCGATGGGCTTCATCGCGGATGCGCTGTAGTAGCTTTAGCGCGCCGAGTTCATGCGAAAGCACGATGGGATCGCTCTCGCCGGGACGGAAAATTTCCTCCCGTTCCTTGGCTAGGCCGATGATGGGCAGGCCGTGCAGGCCCAGGCGCTGGAGTTCCTGCACCGCCATGCCGAGTTGGCCTTTGCCACCATCGACAATGACGAGATCAGGCAGGCGCACGAAGCGTTTGGTGGATACCGGCGCTGCCTTGGGTCCGGGGGGCTTGGGGGCAGGGCGATGGGCGGTGGTGGAGCCGTCCTCCATCTCTGCCACGTCGAACTCATCGAAGTCGTCGATGGCCCCATCCTCCATCTGTTCCTGGCGTTCGGCTTCCTCTTCTTCATCCAGCCTGCGGAGCACCTCGAGCGGCGATTCATCGGTGAACTCGGCTTCTTCGCCGAGCTTCTGTTTGGCCTCCAGGAGGATGCGCGAGTAGCGACGGCGAACCACCTCGGCCATGCTGATGAAGTCGTTTTGCCCGCTGACGGATCGAATGCGGTAGCGACGATAGTTGGCGGTGTTGGGAACGCCGTTTTCGAAGCGGACCATGCTGGCCACGCAGTGGGCGGTGCCGATGTTGGCGATGTCGAAGCACTCCATCACCAGGGGCGGGCGTTCGAGCTGAAGCAGTTGCTGGAGTTCCTTCACGTCGGCCTTCGGGTCGATGGTAGAAACAACGCGTTGCCGGGCTCCGCGCTCGAAGCTGCGGGTGGGTTTGAGCGTCTTGGTGAGGTCCTCCACCATGTCCCGCAGTTCCGCCGCCTTTTCGAAGTCCAGCCGGGCAGCCGCTTTGCGCATCTCTTCGTCCAGGGCGGTGATGAGTTCCTTGCTCTTGCCCGCGAGGAAGTCGCCCGCCTGCTCGATGCGCTTCTTGTAGTCCTCGCTGGAGACGCGGCCGATGCAGGGAGCGCAGCAGTTCTTGATGATGTCGTTGGAGCAGTGCTTGTAGTCCTGCTCATCGGGGCGGATCGGGCGACAGACGCGCAGGCCGAAGTGCTTGTTCAGCCAGTTGATCGTCGTGCGCAGCGCTCCGCTGTGGGCGAAGGGGCCGAAGTAGCGGGCTCCGTCGTCTTTCTTCAGTCGTGTGAGCGAGAATCGCGGAAAGTCCTCGCCCAGATGCACGCGGACGAGGAGGAAGCGTTTGTCGTCCTTGAAGCTGACATTGTATTTCGGGCGGAATTCTTTGATGAGCTTGCCTTCCAGCAGCAGGGCCTCGGGTTCGTTCTTGGTCTGTTGCAGCTCGAAGTCCCAGATGCTGTCGATCAAAGCGCGGGTCTTGATGTCCACGCGACGCGCTCGGGAGGGCTGGAAGTAATTGCCCAGCCGCTTCTTGAGATCGCGCGCCTTGCCCACGTAGATGACGCGGTTCAAGCGATCACGCATGACGTAAACCCCAGGGGCATGGGGCACGTCGCGGAGGCGGGCTTGGAGGTCGGGTTTGTCGCGCATGGGCCGGGCACAGTGCCGCTTTGGGCAGCGGGTTCAATCAGCGGATACGAATGCCACGCGGTGTTCGCGCGACCGTCCGCCTTCGCCGTTGCATCACCGGGGGCACCTTGTAGATTCGCGGCCCATGTCCCGATCTTCGCTTCTCGTATTCGCCGTCATCGTCCTCGGTCTGGTCGGCCTGACAATGACGTTGCAGGCCCAGCAAACTCCCGCTTCAAGCGCAGCACCACAGGTGAAGGTGACCCCTGTTCCGCAAGAGCTGGCGGCATCTCCATCGACAGGTTTTTCAGAATCGCTTTCCTTCAATACGTTCATCAAACAAGCAGGCGTCATGGCCTGGCCGCTGATCGGATTGTCGATGGTCGCCTTCTTCTTGATCGTGCTCTACACACTCACGGTCCGGCAAGGCACGGTGGTCAGCGATGCCTTCATGAACTCTGCCGATGCTCTCATTCGCAAGCAAGACTACCTGGGACTGCTGGCGGTGTGCAATCGGCGCAACGAGTGCATCGCGCGCATCACGTCCAAGACGCTGGACTTCGCCACACGCAATCCGACGGCGAGCTTCGAAGAGGTGAAGGAGGTGACGGAAGCTGAGGGCAATCGTCAATCCAGCCTGCTGCTGTCGCGCATCGCGTATCTCGGTGACGTGGGTGCCGTGGCCCCCATGCTAGGGCTGCTCGGCACCACGGTGGGGATGATCACCACCTTCCACGACATGACCCAGAAGAGCTACGGCAGCAACGCTACGCTGGGCTTGTCGCAAGGTGTGTCCGAAGCCCTGCTCTGCACGGCCTCAGGTCTCGTGATCGGCATTCCCGCCCTCATTTTTTACTCCATCTTCCGCGGCAAGGTGAATCGCCTGATCTCCGAGATGGAGGCGGCCACCACGCATCTCATGGCGCTGCTGGCCGTGCAATACAAGCGCGCTGCCCGTGCGGTGGCCACACGTCAGGCGGAGTGATTTGAGACTAACCAAGCCACTGCCAGCCAGAACCGGGAACCCTGAACTGAGAATCGAGAACTTCGCGTGAACTTCCGCAAACAACACAGCATTGACCCCGTGCCGATGCAGCTGGCACCTCTGGTGGATGTGCTGTTCCTGCTGGTGATTTTCTTCGCTGTCACCTGGCAGGCGGGACAGCAGGAGAAGCTCATGGATGTGAGCGTGCCCGCCGCTGAAGAGGGCAAGGATCGCAAGGCGACAAGCGTGGGCGAGATCATCGTCAATGTGAAGAATGATGGAGCCATCGTGGTCAATGGCCAGACGCTCAACACCGATGAACTCCTCGCCAAGCTGCACAACATCGCCAGCATTTTCAAAGACCAGGCGGTGATCATCCGCGGTGACGTGGACACGCCTTACGACAAGATCATCAAGGTGCTCGACACCTGTCAGAAAGCCGGCATCTGGAACATCGCCTTCGCGACTCGTGATCCGAAAGATGTGCCCGCTCCGGCGACGAAGTAGTGTTCATCATTTCCCATGAAGCTCGTGACCCTCACAGCGCTCCTGGCGCTCGTCGCTGCCGCATCGGCGCAGCAGTCTCCGCCCCGTGCCGTCCCCATCCAGGACGATCCGCCCCGCGCTGTCCCCGTTGATCCAGGATCACTGGTGCCAGCGCCTCGCGCACAGGTGGTTCAAGATCCTGGCAAGCCTCGGGGTCCCGATCAGGATCTGTTCGACTACGCGATGCTCGCCTTTGGCCAGAAGGATTACGTGATCGCAGCCGAATCATTCGGGAAATACCTCTCCACCTTCCCCAGTGGCACTCATGTGGCGGAGGCGTTATTCCGCTTGGGTGAGTGCTATCGCAATCAAGGCCGTATGCCCGAGGCAGAGCGTTACTACCGCGAGGTAGTGGACCGTCATGAGAAAAGCGAATTCTCGGCGAACTCTGCCTACTGGCTCGGCGTCGCTGCATTCAATGCAAACGACTTCAAAGCTGCCGCCACCTTCTTCGGCTTCTGCGAGGCGAGGGCCACAGTCGCGAAGGTCAAGCTCGCCGCCGCGTTCTACAAGAGCGAGGCCTACGGACAGATGAAGGATCGCAAGAAGCAGCTCGCTGCTCTGGCACCTGTGCTCGATGCGAAGAAGGACAATGACTTCCTCGAAAAGGCGCTGCTCTCTGCGGCGACCGCTTATCAGTCTGATGGACAGAATGCCAAGGCGCTGCCCATGCTGCTAGAATTGCTCGACACCTCTAGTGATGCCGCCGTGCAAGGTGATGCCGCCTTGAAAGCCGCTCTCATTCAGTCCGAACTCAAGAAGCCCGACGAGGCGGCCAAGCTCTTTGATCGCGCGCTAGGTAATGCCTCCGCTCCCCAGGAGCAGCGCGGTGCCGCGCTCGTGGGACTCATCGGCGAACTCTACTCGCGCAAGGACTACGATGCCGTGGTGGACACCTACAACCGGAACTCCACCACCTTGCCACCTCCTGAGCTGCGCCCTCGGATGCTCATGCATGTGGCGAATGCTCAGCGCATGAAAACAAACTACCAGCGCGCCATCGATCTCTACGAGATGATCCGCCAGTATTTCCCGGATCACGAGCTGGCCTTCGAGGCTGCCTACTGGCGTTTGTTTTGCTTCTACCAGCTCGATGATCGTCGTGTGGCAGACATGGTTAGCTCTTTCCTTCAGCAATACGGCACTGCCCAGAAAGGCCACGAGTTCATCAACACCGCGAGGCTCATGATCGCGGACTACCACTTCAACAAGCAAAACTACGCCCTCGCCGCCGATGCCTACGCTGCCATCGACATGAAGAAGGTGCAGGACCGCTTCCGTGCATCCACCTTGTTTCACAAAGGCTGGTGCGAGGCCGAAGCCGGAAAGCACGCCGACGCCATCAACAGTCTGACGCTGTTCATCAAAGACAATCCCTCCGATCCCGAGTTGCCCAAAGCGCTGGCGAAACGTGGCCTGTGCTACAAGGAGACGCTCAATCCGAATGGCGCGCTTGAAGACTTTGGCCGCATCCTGAAGGACTACGGTCAAAGCGATGCTGTGGAACTCGCCCTCTACCTCAGTGGCGTGATTCGTTATGAGCAGCGCAACTGGAAGGCGATGATCAGCGACTTCGAGACTCTGATCCAGAAGTTCCCCGGCAGCGCCGCCCATGCCGAAGCTGCTTACAAAGCAGGTCTGGGCTACATCGAACTGAAAGACACGACCAAGGCACTGCCCCTCTTCCGCACCGCCGTTAGCAAGGATGAAAAAACCTTCGGCAACATCGGCACGCAGAAGGTGCTGCTTTGCTTGTGGAGTCAAAAGGAAGCCGAGACGCTGGCGAAGGAAGTCGATGACTATCGTGGCAAATACTCAGATGCCGTTTTGTTGCCCCGAATGCTGGGCTACCTGGGGCTTACCTTCTTCGACAAGAAAGACTTCCATCGCGCCTCCCGCTACCTCACCTGGGCCGCGACGCCTGACACACCTGAAAACACCGAGGCACCAATCTGGAACTACCTCGGTCAGGCTCTGCTCGAAGTGAAAAACTACGAGGAGTCCGTGAAGGCGATGGACCACTTTATCAACGTGGCCCCTGATGGTCCTGGCAAGGCGAAGGGCCTTCACGTCAAAGCTCGGGCGCAGATCGGCCTCGGACTTTATGACGAGGCTATCGAAACAGCAGCGCAAGGCCTCCACATCGTCAAGGACGGTGGATTGCAAGGGCTCCTCCTCATCGCCCAGGGCGATGCCATGCTTTACCTTGGTGATCGCAAAGAAGCCGATGGCAATCACGAAGGCGCGCAGAAGGATTGGAAGGATGCGGCATCGAAGTTCGTGGTGCCCAGCCAGGTGCTCGACGATGCCGAAGTGACACCTGAAGCCCTCGACAAAGCAGCCCGCGCGCTCGAGCGCATGGCTGACAAGACGAATGCCGAGGAGATGCGCAAGCAGCTCACCAAACGATTCCCCAATTACAAGCCGCAGGAACTCCCCGCCTTTGTGCCCTCCGCCAAGAAGGAACCCACAACTCCCGCAGGCGGCCCCGCTCCAGCCGAGGTGCCCGCCGAGAAAGCTCCCCCCAAGGCCGAAAAGGTGGAGTGATACTACTTTTGACCTTCGAGCTAGTTGCAAAACTCTTCCGTTCAGGCGCACAGAAACGACAGGATGGCAAGATGTCACGGGATGAAGAGCCGTGAACGCTGATCATGTTTCATTCTGAGGCATCCTTCCATCCTCTCTAGGGAGGCAAATCCACATCCCCAGCATGGGCATCAAGTGGCTTGAGACGATGCACAGCCGAGGTTTTCTCATCACCAGACTCCCATAGAAACGGTCACAAAATCTGGAGGAAACAACCACTACTCTTTGCCAGAGATGACCGCTCCGTCCGCCATCACGAGCAGCACGTGTTTCTTGAACTGGAGCCGTTCACCAGACTTGACGGCTTTGCGGTAGAGGCTCACGCGGTTGATTTCGCCGGGGAAGAGCTGCGTATCAGGCACATCGACTTTGATGAAACCGGCTTTTTGCAGCGCTTCCTCCTGACTCGCCGCTGTAGGGCGGATCGTCGGCGTGAGCGCGAAGAGCGTGCCGGGCTTGGTGATGGTCACGTCGAGCTTTTCGATGCTGGTGCGGTGAAACGGCAGGTCTTTGACCAAGGCGGGCATTTCGTCGATGACGTAGTCGCGGTCGGTGAAGAGCTTCACGCCGCGTTTCATGACGGCGGGAGCGGGTGGCGGCGGTGCGGGCCATTCGATGCGCTTTTGTCCCTTTTGCGATTCGAACTCACCGACCGACTCCAGCTTGCCGAACATGATGCGGTCCTTCTGCGTGCCCTGGGTGACGCTGAGCCAGATCAAGCCCTGGTGCTCATGCAGCGTCGGATACTGGAATGAATGCGGCGTCACGAAGCGGTATTTGCGCTCCCAGGCTTTGCCATCGCGTGAGATGTCGATGTTGAAGATGGTTCGGCGGTCTCCGTTGATCACCTCAGCGTCCTGCCAGCCGAGGTAATAGACATCGCCAAACTTGTCGAAAGTGGGCTTCGAGTTCGAGCCCTTCACAAAGGGCATCTCCGCGCCGACAGTCCATTTTTTGCCATCAGCGCTGGTGGTGAAGTGATAGTTGCCCTTGTCGTTGCGCACGATGGCCATCCAGGTGCCGTCAGGCAGGCGGTTCACGGCGGATTCGCTGAGCTGCTGCGTTTGCGGCTCGTTGTAATGGCCGATCACTTCAAAAGTGACGAGGTCGTCGTGGAGCACCGAGAGCGCGTTTTGCCCGACGGGAAAGTTGTTCAGCGCGACGTAGGTCTTGCCGTCGAACTGCTTGAATGAATCGAAGATGAACAGGCCTGCGTCCTTCGCCGGACGGCGGAAACCTTGCTTCGCCGCATCATCATAGAAGGGCTGTGGCTGCATGTCGAAGGTGCCTGCCGCCGTCTTGAGCTTCGCGCGGTAGATGCGGTTCTCGAAAGCCGCCCGTCCCAGATCGAAGTCGATATACCACATCTGAGCCTGTCGCTTGCCGGGATCCTGGCTGGTGAAATAGCAGCGCAGCGTCTTCGCGTCCTTTTGAAGGATGCGTGGCACGAAGCACTGCCCGAATGGCAACGTCTCGTTTTCATAGACCTGCTCACTGCGCGCGAAATCGATGACTTTCTCCACCTCCAGGTTCTTCAGATTCACAATCGACATCGTGACATAAATGAATGGCCACGCGGAGCTCTCTCCAGTGCGTTGGTCATTCGCTTCCGTGACCACATAAGCACGTTCATCGACGCAGACGAATTCCGCGTCATGCGCGCCTTTGACCTTCGGCGCATTGACTTTGACAAGCCGCTGCATGACGATGTCGCCCGCGAGTGCGGGGTCCCAGGTGGCGGGGAGGAGGCTCTGCGCCGACACCAGCGGCACCATCAGGGCGAAAAGGGAGAGAATGGCTTTCATCATGGCAAGGAGAGCATTCTAAACGCCCGCCATGGAGCGTGTTCAGCAGAGATGGGTGGGTTTGGGATGGTATGGTAACATGGCTTTTGATCAGCAGTTCTTGGCAACTCCGCGAGAGAACGCTTCCAGGGCAGTAATGGTGGAAAACTAGAAGTCGCTTGATGCACGAAAGCGCCCACCTACACCATCAACAGCTTCGCGGACAATTTGATGAAGCTGGTGCAAAAACTTTCGCGCAGATTCATTCATAGCAGAACTCACAAGGGGGGCGGCATCCTCGTAGATGCCATTTATTCTCTCAACACGCCGCTGGCCAGAGCCGCGACCCGCTTCGTCAAAAGCGCTCGTCCACTCAGCACGATGCAAATCAGCTAAGCGATTCTCCGCGAGATCATGAAGCGCCGAGAACACAGCTTTTCGGATTGGAGCAATAGCGGCAATACGCTCGTCTTTGTCTTTTGGCTCACGACTCCACCCGGATGGACTATCAAGCCACTTTGAGATGTTCTCCTGAAGCCTTGTGACCAAATCTGCGACTGGGCGCATACTGTCATATTCATTCGCCCATGCGTTAGCCAGGCGCCGTGAAAGCGCTTTAATCCTGGTCCAATGTTCTTTAGCAATTCCATCGCGATATTTCAGTCCCAGTCTTGCCTTCCAAGGGCTTTGGAAACCTTCAACAGCATCACGCAGGGCAATTTCAAGACCCTCAACACTATAAATCGGAGTGGCCTCGACAGGAAAGGCGGGCACCGCAGCCTCTTGTAAAGTAGCAAGAAGGCGAACGATTTCTTTTTGATAGCCCGACGGAATCTTATCAATCTCACGATCCAGACCACCGAGATAAAATGCATGAGACTCAATCTGGTCTTCCAACATTGATGCCACGGGGACGCCCACTGACTGTTTCAATGTATTGATCGCATCTCTGACCGAGTTCAAAACATGCGCGCGCTTTTGGCTGTGATCTTTAAGATTTGGTCCCTTCACCAGATCAAAATGGGTGAACGCGACTGCTAGTTTTTCGCCATGACCGCTGTTACCAACCGAACGCAAAAGTTCGAGCGGCGCTGTTTGCATAGGCTGCTCAGCGTTATCGACAATAAGAATCATATCAACATCAGCGAATCGCCGGGTAATCCGCGTGGAAATACTTGAAGCAGACTTGGCCGAATGCCCAATCCCTTCTCCATCAAGAAGCACTAATTTTGGTGCCACTTGCATTTCATCGAGTGCTGGAAAAAAGGGGCCTTTCACGCGCAGACCATCGACCAGCGGAGTTAGCAATTTCCCAAACTGCTTGTGATGATTGCTGGAGAACCAGCGAACGTGCTGCAAAAACTCTTCGCGAGAGGCG
>CAUJJC010000297.1 GCA_963204975.1 Verrucomicrobiota bacterium
CATCCGGCAGCGTCGCTACGTGGAGGACTTCACGCTCGCCAGCTTCGCACCCGATCCGGCGCTCATCCGTCAGATTGCCGCCCAGGCGATTCCGGCGGCGCTCAACATGCTGACCGTCGCCCTTGGCATCTTCGTTATCACCTGGTTCGTGAAGCACTTCGGCAAGGAAGCCGTCGCCGCTTACGGCATCGCCACGCGCATCGAGCAGATCGTGCTCATGCCCACTATAGGCCTCAACTTTGCAGTGCTCAGCCTTGTAGGACAAAACAATGGCGCGGGTCGCCCAGATCGCGTGCGCGAGGCCTGGCATACCTGTCTCAAGTATGGTGCCGGGCTGATGGTTCTAGGCGGAGCGCTTGTGTTCTTGTTGCGCCAGCACGCCATGAGCTGGTTCACCAAAGATCAGGCCGTGATCGAGCACGGCAGCGACTACCTCCTCGTCGCCTCTCTCACGCTCTGCGCCTACCCCGTCCTGTTCCAAACCGTGTTCCTGCTCCAAGGCCTGAAGCGCCCGGCCTATGGGCTGTGGATTGGGCTTTATCGACAGATCATCGCCCCACGAATGGTCTTCCATCTGCTCGCCTTCACTCTCGGCTGGGGACTGTGGGGCATCTGGTGGGGCATCAGCCTCGTGACCTGGAGTGCTGCGCTGTTCACCCTGTGGTGGGGAGCGCGCACGCTGCGTCAGGTGAATGCGCCCACGTCTGTGCTCTAGCATCGGCCATTCCACACCTGGCTGCTTTTCCAACTCGCCACCACGTCCGCCCGCGCTATCAGCAGGGCCGATGAAAAAGCTCTTCCTCATTCCCCTTGTGATGATCCTCGCGGCCTGCACGCAGGAGACTCAAAACCAAATCGGGCGCAGCATCCAGAACTGGACGGGCGTCAATGGCGTGCTGGAACTCTACGCGGGTGAGAAGCTGGTGAAACGCTTCATCCAAGTGGACAAGCTCACCACCGCTTCCTCGACGAGTGGCAATCAAGCCAGACCCTATCGCTTCGGCTATGGCGTGCTCGATGAGAACCTCGACGGCGTGAAATCCGCTGGCGAGAAGCGTGTGTATTTCGAGTTCAGCGACTACGCATCGAACTACATCTTCTTCGAGAGCCCGCACTGAAGCTGAACTCGCGATCACTTCTTCACTGCCGCTGGAACTGGAGCTGGAGCCGCCGCCACTTGAGCGGCTTTCACGGAGACACGGATCGGGCGGGAGACGATGATATCGACGGTGTCTGTCGGAGAGGCAGCGGTGGACACAGCTTTCATGCGCTTGGTGGCATCGGCCATGGCGGCCTCGGCTTGCTTCTGCTTTTCGGCGGCGAGCTTCGCAGCAGCGGCATCGGTGGCGGCCACCTTCTTGGCCTCGGCGGCAGCGGCAGCCGCCAGAGCTTCGGCTTTCTTCTGGTCGGCCTCGGCCAGCGGCACAGCGGCGGGGTTGTAGCGATACTTGCAGATGCCCAGGCTCTGGAGGGCAAAGGTGTAGTCACCAGGGGCCACCTTGAGAGCGGCGAGGTCGATTGCTAGCTCGTGCGTCGCCGCCTTGAGCGGGATGTCGAACTCCTTGATGCCGGTGAAGCCGTCGCCGTAGGCACGCACCTTGATCGAGCTGCCGTTGAACTCATTGCGCCAGGTGAGCTTGAGCGGGATTTTCAGAGTGTCGGTGGTCTTGGCTTCATAGACCTTGGCCTCGGCTGCTTCGATGGTCACAGGCGCTTGCTCGGAGTCCGTCACAGACACCGGGATGTCGGCCATCAAGCGCGGAGCAGGGATCTCGCCCTTGGCATCCTTCACCGGCCATTCCACACTGGCCACGCGCACCGGGCGGACCACTTCCGCGCCATTGATCGTGGCCTTGCCCACGAGCTTGGCCACCGAGAAGCCGCGCTTCGCGTCATTGGCAGCGGACAGCACGAGGTGCCCGAAGGTCTTGCCTGGAGCGATGCGCAGCCCCGCAGCGCTCACGCCGGGCGGGAGGTTTTCCATCGCGATGTCGATCGCTCCATCGAAGCCATCGCGACGCTGCACGGCCACTTCATAGAGACGTGAATCACCTGCCCGGAGAGCCATCGGCTTGGAAAGCGCAGCCCGGTCGCCATTGCGCAGCGTCATGTGGACAGCCCAGGCAGCCAGGGAGAAGTCCGGCGTCGCTGACCGCACGACGAGACGATAGACATTGTTCGCATCGCTGCGGGTTCCGCCGAACAGATCACGCACCTGGAGCCGGTAGGTGCCGTCTTCCTTCACCTCAAACTTCCCATTCACATCGGGCGACCCCGCATCATACACCGGACCATCATACGAGTAGCCATTGCTCGTCACCTTCATCGGCGGGAGCACGTCGTAGAGTTCCGCCACGTCCGTCACCGTCTCCTTGTTCCCCGTCTTCTTCACCTGCTGCACCAGCACGAAGGGGTCCGTGTTCAGCCCCAGTCGTTCCGAGGCCACCTCCACCCACCAGACCTCGCCCTTCTTCGCGGCAAACTCATAGGTATCAACATCCGCCGCTGGGAAGAACGCGCCCGCGATGTCGCATGGCAGCGTAATCTTCTGCGCCTCGGGAGCCTTGTTGTTCGGCTCCGTCTCGTTCGCCTTCGCCTGGGCTGGCAAGCCCACCGGAGGCCAGGACATCGCACTCACCATCTGCGTCTGCGGCTGGTGCGGGGCCGGTGCATTCGCCGGAACCTCCTGCACGGCAAGGCGGTAGAAATGCCGCTCGCCGCCCTGGTAGGTGAGGTCGCTCACCTTCACGATGAGAGTGCCTTCCGCGTCCGGGGTGAAGTCGATCACGCCACCCGTGCGATTCACCTTCAGGTCCCTCCCCTGCGCATCGGCCAGCACCAGCACCGGCGTCAGCCGCGAATCAATGCCCACCGCTGCGCAATCCACCGCCACGCGCTTGCCCTTCACGCCCTGGAAGGAATAGAAATCGACTGCCCGGCGCGTCATCGACGCATTGCAGATCGTCCCCACCGGCAGAGCCATCGCCGTCTCCAGCGTATAGTTCGCCTTGGTCCTCACCACTTCCGGCAGCGTCCCCACCGAGAAAGCACGGGCCGAGGAAACCCCGAGCCGC
>CAUJJC010000298.1 GCA_963204975.1 Verrucomicrobiota bacterium
GATCTCGATAGACCGTGCGCTCGGTGATCTCAAAGTGTGCCGCCATCTCCGCAGCGGTGATGACGCGTCGCGATTGCAGCAGCATCACGAGGGCGACAAGTCGGTCAGTGCGGTTCATTTGGAGTGGCAGCCATAGGCTGGGTGGCAGGCAGGATCAATGCCGGGACGCTCCCGCACAAAAGGTTGTAACCTCCGTCATTGGGCAGGGCTTCTCTCCGCAGCCATGAATATCCTCGCCCGCCTTTGCCTTGTCTCACTTCCGCTCGCGATCACTTCATTGATTCACGCTGCATCACCCCATCAACCGCCCACCGGTGTCGCTGCGTCCGACTGGAGCAGCATCCGCGCAGCACATGAGGCCTGGCGGCATGGATTTCAAAAGACAGCGGCGGGCTATGAAGCGGTGAATCCAGGGCAGCAGTGGCGCACGCAGTTTGATGGTCGCGGCTTCACGGCTCAGCCGAAGGACGGTGGCTGGCAGTGGGGGCTGGAATTGAAGAGCTACGGCTTCGCGGGTGAAGAGCGTGTGATGAATGACACGCCTGCCGCACAGGCTGAGGGGCAGCGCTTGACGTATGAATGGGATGCCGTGGTGCAGGAGTGGTTCGTCAATGATCAGAGAGGATTGGAGCATGGCTTCACGGTGAAGCAGCGGCCTGCATCCAAGAGCACCTCAGAGCTGGCATTCACACTCGGTGTGCGTGGCAATTTGAAGCCCGTGATCACGAGCGATGCGCTGGGCGTTCAGTTCCGAAACGATGCCGGTGCCACGGTGCTGAACTACTCGGGACTGAAGGTGTGGGATGCAGATGGCAAGGTGCTGCGCTCGCGCTTTGAACCTGCGAGTGAAGGTGTGCGACTGCTCGTGGATGAGCACGAGGCGCGTTACCCGATCACCATCGATCCCATCGCGCAGCAGGCGTATGTGAAGGCATCGAATCCTGATCCAGGTGATGCATTTGGCATGTCGGTGGCAATCTCTGGGAATACGATGGTTGTCAGTGCCGCTGGTGACGACAGCAGCACCACGACGGTCAACTCCGTGCCTGATGAACTGGCCACTGATGCAGGTGCCGCTTATGTTTTCGTCCGCAGTGGCAACTCGTGGACTCTCCAGGCTTATCTGAAGGCGTTCAACGCGCAGTCTTACGACTTCTTTGGCCGGAGGGTGGCGATCTCGGGCGATACCGTGGTGGTCTCTGCTGAGGCGGAGGACGGCAGTGGCACCGGAGTCAATCCTCCAGTGGATGAGCTAGCACCTTCGGCAGGGGCGGCTTACGTGTTCACCCGCAGTGGCAATGTTTGGAGCCCGCAGGCCTACTTGAAGCCCAGCGAGAGCGACACGGGCGATGCTTTCGGCATGGGGCTGGCCATCTCCGGGGATACCATCGTGGTGGGGTCGGAATTTGAGGATGGTTCCGGTGCCGGTGTGAATCCACCTCCTAGCAACAATCTCCCCAACTCGGGCGCGGTTTACGTCTTCACTCGCAATGGGAATACCTGGAGCCAGCAGGCCTACCTGAAGGCATCCAATCCGGACCTGGGGGATACTTTTGGAGACGCTGTCTCCATCTCCGGAGACACGATCATCGTGGGGGCGGAAAATGAGGATACCGGTGCTGCCGGGGTGAACCCTGTGCCCGATGAAACAAGCAGCAGGGCAGGTGCAGCCTACATCTTTGTTCGCAACGGCAATACCTGGAGCCAGCAGGCGTTTCTCAAGGCTTCGAATCCTGGCGCGAGCGATGTGTTTGGTATCAGTGTGGGCATCTCGGGGGATACCGCCGTGGTGGGAGCTTCATGGGAAAAAACGAGCCTGGGGGGCGTCAATCCAACGCCCGACGAGCTGCTCGCCGGTGCAGGCGCAGCGTATGTGTTTGTCCGCAACGGGAATACCTGGAGCCAGCAGGCGTTTCTGAAAGCCTCCAATCCTGGCACCAGTGACATCTTTGGGGCTGCTGTGTCCATCTCGGGCGAGACGATCGTCGTCGGAGCGCCGAATGAAGGCAGCAGCGGCACGGGGATCAACTCAACGCCGGACGAACTCGCATCGTATGCAGGCGCTGGATACGTTTTTGTCCGCAATGGCAGCACCTGGAGCCAGCAGGCTTATGTGAAGGCATCCAACTCAGAGACAAATGACCGCTTTGGCGTGAGCGTGGCCCTCTCAGGCGATACGGCGATTTTTGGTTCGTGGGATGAGGACAGCAGCAACAGCGGCGTGAATGGAACCCCCGACGAACTCGCGCCAACCTCTGGCGCGGCCTACGTCGTGACTGGACTCGGCCCGCTCTACCCTCACATGGAAGTGGAGCAGCCAGCAGGAAACGGAGTCATGGATGGTGGCACACGCAGCTTCAGCCCAGTCATCGTCGGTAATACAACCAGCCTCACCTTTACCATCAAAAATACCGGCCCCTGGCAGCTCGAACTGATGGGCATACCGCTCGTCAGCTTGACCGGGCCTCATGCCAGCCTGTTCAGCGTGACCACACCGCCGTCCACGCCGGTGGCAGCTCTCACGGGCAGCACCACATTCACCGTCGAGTTCGCAGGGCAAAGCGTCGGCCCCAAGAGCGCGAGTCTGCGGATTCAGAGCACTGACCCAACGCACACACCTGACTATGTGGTGTCGCTGAACGCTGTGGCGGTGGACTATGAGCATGACTTCGACAACGACGGTCTCAATGATGCGAGTGAGGTGCAGATGGCACTCTTCGGCTTCAACTGGCAAGTGAGCCAGCCAGACATGGTCTCGCTTTACTATTCCAGCGCGAATGGTGCCGGGCTTTACTCGCAATCGCAATACGACGCGCGCTACATCGCAGGCCAGAACTCGGTGATTAACAATCCGAACGCCTTCAGCCTCTACACGTCCTCGCAATACGATCAGAACCGTGCCGATGGCATGAACCTCATCTTCAACAATCCCAACAGCTACGGTCTCTACACCAGCGTGCAGTGGCTCGCGGCCCGCACGATCGGCCAGCTTGATGTGATGAACGCACCGAACGACTATGCGCTCTTCACACCCGCACAGGTTACGGACAGCCGCACGGCAGGCCGCAATGATGTGATCAGCGATCCGAATGCCTACAACCTCTTCACGCAGTCGCAGTTCCAAGCACTCAGCGTGGGCAAACCCTTGCTGCAAAAGAATCCCACCACGGGTGCCTTCACGCTCACGCTCGGCTTGGAGAAGAGCACGAATTTGACCACCTTCACTCCGCTGCTCATGACTGCGCCGCAGGCCACGATCAACGCGCAAGGAAAGTTGGAATTCCAGTTCACCACGCCGGACAACGCGGCCTTCTTCCGAGTGCAGGCGCAGTAATCGCAACGCATCGTTTCTTGCCGCCGGGCATGACCACGGCACAGTGGTGGCGTCATGCCCTCACGCGCGCCGTTTCCACCCACTGCCTGGACGCAAGTCCTCGCTGCGCAAACCGATGCACCGGAGTCTCGCGAGGCGCTAGAGGACATCTGCACCGCCTACTGGCCGGCGATTTATACTTATCTGCGAGCGCTCGGCTGTGAGCGTGAGGAGGCGCGAGACTTCACGCAAGAGTTCCTCGCGGACTTCATTGTGAAGGGCGATCTGCACAAGGTGGCCCCGGAGCGCGGACGGCTGAGGAGCTACATCATGCAGTCGGTGCGCAATCATTTGGCCAATGCACGACGCGATGCCGCGCGGCAAAAGCGTGGTGGTGGGCTGGCGATGGTTTCCATGGATGAGATGGAATCCTTCGATGTCCCAAGCGCGCCGGAGACGGCGGATGCGTGGTTTGATCGGCGCTGGGCGTGGTCGGTGCTGCGGCGGGCGATGGATCGGATGCAGGCACACTTCGAATCGCGCGGGCGCATGGCGTTGTTCGATGCGCTGAAGCCAGGGCTGGCGAATCCAGATTTGTTGAAACCTTACGGCGAGATCGGTGCTGCTTTGGGTATGACGGAAGGCCATGTGAAACTGGAGATGCACCGCGCGCGCAAGCGTCTGGCGGACGAACTGCGCGCCGAGGTGGCGACTACGCTCGACAAGGGCGGCGATGTGGAAACTGAACTGCGGTATCTGCTCAGTGTGCTGGGCTCGGACTAATGACGAAGGCCTGTCCCAAGTGCGGCTGCGAGCAGGATGAGAATCTGCTGATTGGTGGCTTGTGCCCATCTTGCGTCGCCAAGAACGTGAAGTCGGGGCTGCTCGATCTGCTCGATGAAGCGCCTGCTGAGAAAGAAGCCGTCGCGCTCGTCATTGATGGCTATGAGGTGCAGGAACTCATCGGCGGTGGTGGCATGGGCGAGGTGTATCGCGCGAAGCGGCTGGGCGACGAGAAGATCGTGGCGATCAAAGTGGTCGCGGGTCGGCTCACGCGCGATCCCGAGGTGACGGCGCGATTTGAAAACGAAGTGAATGCCATGTCCCAACTCGATCACCCGAACGTGGTGCGCGTGCTGGACCAGGGCGAGTCCTTGGATGGTCGGCATTACCTCGTGAGCGAGTTCGTCGATGGCTGCGATCTGCGTCGTCTGATGAAGGGGCAGCGACTGGAGCCTGCGCGTGCGTTTGAGATTTTCGACAAGGTGTGTGCAGGCATCGCGCACGCTCACGAGCGCGGCATTGTGCATCGCGATATCAAGCCTGCGAACATCCTCGTCGGCAGCGATGGCACCGTGAAGGTGGCGGACTTTGGCTTGGCGAAGACGCTCGTGGATTCCTCGCACTGGTATGGCTTCACGCAGACGCGCGACACCTTCGGCACGCCCTACTACATCGCGCCGGAAGTCACGCGCCAGGCGGACAAGGCGGACACGCGCAGTGATGTGTATGCCCTCGGTGTGCTGCTCTATGAGCTGCTCGCGGGTGCGGTGCCGATGGGGCAATTCACGCCGCTCTCGCAACGCATCGACATCGACAAGCGTATCGACAGTGTGATCGGTGAAGCGCTCGCGGATGATCCTGAGCGACGCACAGCATCGGTGGCAGAGCTTGCGTCAGCGGTGAGGAAGATCGCGCTCTTGCACGACACGCGCCGTCGTCGTTCGCATGTCATGATGCTGATCGCTGCAGCGCTCGGTGTGCTGGTCATCGGTGGTGCCTTGGGTGGCTGGCTGGTGATGAAGCGCAATGCAAGGATCACGACACCGGTCTTTACCAAGCCTGCGCGCGCCTCGAAGGAGAAGCCCTGGGAGAACAGTCTCGGCATGAAGTTCGTCCCGCTGCCGAAGCACAAGCTGCTCGTCAGCATCTGGGAGACGCGCGTGCGTGATTATCGAAACTTCAGCGAAGCTGAGAACGCGGTGCTGCCGGACTGGCGTCTTGGTGCTGCGAATCCGCGACGGCAGGCGGCAGCATTCAGCAAGCGCAAGCGTCTCGAAGAACCGAGCGGCAAGATCAGCACCTGGGATGATCCGGGTTTCCCACAGACTCCAGACGATCCGGTGTGTGGTGTCGATCTCGTCGAGGCGCGTCTGTTTTGCGCATGGCTAACCTGGAAGGAGCGCAACGAAGGTCGGCTGACCACGAAGCAATCCTACCGGCTACCAGTGGATAAAGAATGGAACGCGCTGGTCGCTTACGACGAGACGATCTGGCAGCGCGAGGACGCGGAGGCGAAGGCGAACTTCGCTGGTGCCGAGGCTCCCGAGTTGAAGCCATGGCCACTCGATGCGCCCTACTTCGCTCGACGCGATGCCTTCCCTCGCACGGGTCCCGTTGGCAGCTTCATGCCCAACGCACTCGGTTTGTATGATGTCTTCGGCAACATCTCCGAATGGGTGGACACGCCCGCGCCAGACAGCGTGAGCGAAGGCAACACGCTGCTCTACGGCGTGCGCGGCGGCTCTTGGGCAACAGGCACCGCGCGACAGGCGAAGCCTGACTTTCATCTGGGCACTCGACCCGGCAGAGCGCAGGCGAACTTCGGCTTTCGTGTGGTGCTCGATCTGGATGTGAAGACCACACCGCGTGCGCTTGATCCGATGACGGACAATTGAGAGCGGAGATGTCTGATCGTCAGTCTGAGTTTGATGAATTCAAGCGCAGCACCAAGCCCGTTCGGTTGGGAAGGTAGAGTCGAATCCAGCCCTCGTCGTCGGTGATGAATCGCTGCGGCGATTGCACTCGATGGAAGCCACCGAAGGCGCTGTCGTCGGTGCTGAGCATGAGTTCATACTCGCCCTTCGGCACTCGGAGTCCGTAGCCTTCGAAGGAGTTGGTAGTGTGGTAGTTGCAGATGAAAAGCAATTCGCCACGCAGCCAGGCGAGGAGCTTGTCACCATCGTCGGCTTTGACGAGGCTGGGGGCGGTTCGATCCCAACGGGCACTCACGAGTCCGAGCATGGCTTGGTCGAAGTCGGCCAGGCCCTTGTAGCGAAGGGCTGGATCGTCGCGCAGACTCCATTGGCGACGGGCCTTGTCGCAGGACCAGTCGTTGCCTTCGCGAGGGAAGTCGATCCACTCAGGGTGGCCGAATTCGTTGCCCATGAAGTTGAGGTAGCCGTGAGCCGCGAGGCCGAGGGTGGTCAGGCGGGCGAGCTTGTGCAAGGCGACGCCGCGATCCACGCGCACACTTTGGGACCCGAGGTGCATGGCCCAATACATGTCGGCATCGATCAGGGTGAAAATGAAGGATTTGCCACCGACGAGGGCCTGATCGTGACTCTCGACATAAGAGATGGTGCGCTCATCGCCACGGCGGTTGGTGAGTTCGTGCCACAGTCCGTTCATCGACCAGTCTTCATCACGCAGATCGGTGAGCTTGAACCAGATGTCCGGCACGCCCATGGCGAGGCGATAGTCAAAGCCGACGCCGCCTTCTTCGGTGGCAGCACCGAGGCCAGGCATGCCGCTGACGTCTTCAGCGATGGCAATGGCGTGGGGATTGATCTCGTGCGTGAGCTGTGTGGCGAGGGTGAGGTAGGTGACAGCATCCTCATCCACGCGCGGCCCGAAGTAGTCAGAGTAACTGGTGAACAGGGAGCCGAGGCCGTGGTCCTGGTAGAGCATCGAGGTGACTCCATCGAAGCGGAATCCATCGAAGCGAAACTCCTCCAGCCAGTAGCGCACATTCGAGAGCAGGAAGTGCAGCACTTCGGGCTTGGCATAGTCGAAGCAACGCGAGTCCCAGGCACTGTGATTGCCGCGCGGACCATCATGGAAGAACTGGTAGGGCGTGCCGTCGTATCGGGAGATGCCTTCCACCTCGTTCTTCACCGCGTGAGAATGCACGAGGTCCATGATGACGCGCAGGCCCATCCCATGGGCTTCGTCGATGAGGAGCTTGAGTTCCTCCGGCGTGCCAAAGCGTGACGAGGCGGCAAAGAAGGAGCCGACGTGATAGCCGAACGACCCATAATACGGGTGCTCCTGCAC
The DNA here is from genome assembly GCA_963204975.1 of Verrucomicrobiota bacterium. Lineage (GTDB taxonomy): Bacteria > Verrucomicrobiota > Verrucomicrobiia > Verrucomicrobiales > Verrucomicrobiaceae > JAEUHN01. Next base: position 7,370 of record CAUJJC010000298.1, read on the forward strand.
GGCCATGAGTTGCACCGTGTTGTAGCCCGCAGCCTTGATGCGAGGGAGTGTGAGGCGGCGGAATTCATCCCAGGTGCTCACCTTGGCATCCTCCTGCGCCATGCCCGCATGAGCCTCGTATATCAAGGTGGGGCCGGGTGGTGGAGCGGTGTGCTTCCAGGCAAATGATTTCGCAGGTGCCCACACCTGGGCGTTGAATGCCTTGGTTTGTTCGTCTTGCACCACACGCTGGCTCCACGCAGGCATGCGCTCGCCACTGCCGCCATCCCAATGCATCCGAATGCGATAGAGCTGGCCATGGTGCAGGGCATCAGGAGCCATGCGCAGTTCCCATTCGCAGAGATCATTCACACGCGTCGCAGAGAAGGCGGATTGCTCCTGCCAGCCGTTGCATTCACCGATGAGGAAGAGGGATCTCGCATTGGGTGCCCAGTCACGATAGACCCATGAGCCATCGGCTTCACGATGCAGACCGAAGTGCCGGTGCCCCGTGGCAAAATCGGCGAGCGTCCCTGCCTTCGCGAGCGTCTGGCGAAGAGCGGACGCACGATTTCGACGGGCGATGAGGACAGGACGATGCGGGGCTAGCCAGCCGTCGTCCTTGAGCGATGCGATGGGTGGGAGGATCATGCCTTGGTCGCCGGGAGTCCGGCGAAGATGACGCTCAAGTCGATGGTCACTTCGGGGAGTGACTGGCTGCTGATGGTGGCAGTGAAGGGAACAATTTCCTTTTCACTGTAGTGACCATTCATGGGGCGGCGATGCATTTCGATGTTTCGCTCGGAAGCGTTTACCAACCAGTATTCTTCGACCTGTGCTTCGGCGTAGATGCCTGCCATCTCTCGATCTTCAGCCAGGGTGGAGACTGAGACCTCGATCACCAGTTTCGCGGTGGAAGGGTGCGCGGGATAGTCTTGTGGACGGCCTGCAACTACTGAAACGTCGGGCTCTGGCTCCGACTCCTCGAGTGTCAGCGGGTCTTCGCGCCTAACCCAGAAAGTCATGCCAACAAGGAGTTCCAGGGTGCGTGCCAAAATGCTGGCGATCTGGCTGTGAAGGATCGACTTGGACATCTTCTCAATGATGACTCCACGAATGAGTTCGGCGCGCTTGGGTGCCATGCCTTCCGCAATCATCCAGTGCCATGTCTTGACTGACACTGGAACGACGCGCTGCATGAAGCCAGGGGCTTTGAGCTGGTTAGGCATGGGCGGAGTGTATCAGGTGGCGGGATCGGTGCAAGACCGGCCTCCGTCATGCCTTGGCGGTGAGAACCTCGTCGGCCTTGCGGTGAACGAGGGGACGGGCGAGCATGTCTTCGTAGATCTGCACGTATTTCTGCGCGACGGCTTCGTGATTGAACTGCTGCCGGCTTTGATTCATGACGCGAGTGATCTCGCGTTCGCGGAATTCGCCATCACGAGCGTAGAAGCGCATGGCCTCGTCGATGGCCCAGCGGAGTCCCGCCGCTCCGTAAACGTCAAAGCGGAAACCATTGCCATCTCCGCCCTCCCAGTTCATGTGCTGCACGGTATCCCACAAGCCGCCAGTGCCATGCACGATGGGCAGCGATCCATACGTGGGGCTGATCATCTGAGGCAGGCCGCAGGGCTCGAAGAGCGAGGGCATGAGCATGAAGTCCGAAGCTGCGTAACCGATGCGCGAGAGGCGCTCGTCGAATTCGCGCACGGCGACCCGTTCCCAGAGGCTGTGCTGATGAACGATGTCATTGAAGTGCCGCTGGTGCGGTCCGCTGGCGATGACCACGACTTGCAGCTTGCGATCCCAGTAGTCGGAAACGAGGCGGTAAAGAATGTCCGTGAGGAGTTGAGGACCTTTTTGAATCGGATCAAGCCGTGAGGGCCAGAAGAGGATCGGTGCGTCGGGATCTTCGATGAGGCCGAGTTCACGCTGGAGCACGAGTTTGTTTGCGCGCTTGCCTTCACGATGGCTGGCGGCGGTGTAGGTCTGGGCGATCAAGTCATCGCTCTCAGGATCATACGAGGGATCGGGGGCGTTCAGGATGCCGGCGGCGCATCCGGCGTGGGTCTTTTCGGCGAGTTCACGGCGCACCGTATCGGGCACGACGCCATGCCAGCCGTTGTTGATCTCCCAGAGGAAGCGCGGGCTGACGGTGTTGATGAAGTGCGAGGCGAAGATACCGCTGGTGAGGAGGTCCACCTTGATGTTGTCGCGAGCGTCCTCATACGAGGCAGGAGCGCGGTCGAAGTAGAGGTTCATCCAGAACTCTGCGGAATCGATCCCGCGATCCTCCACCTGGCCCAACGAAACGCGCTGGGTGTGGATGTTGTGGACGGTGAAGAGGGATTTGATGCCGCGGCGGCGTGCCATGGCTGGGATCAGGCCGGTCATCCAGTCATTGCAGTGGATGAGGTCAGGGTTCACGCGTGGCACGACGTGATTGATGACTTCGCGCTGGAAGGCGAGAGCTACCTTCACGGAGTCCTCGGTGTAGCCGGAATAGACCTGATCGCGGTAGTAGAAGATGCGGTCCTCGGCGAGATGGATGTGATCCTCGGGCAGCTTTTGGTGATACTTGCGCAGCTCCTTTTCGTGAAGCTGGAAGATGTCCATGTGGAACATGCGCCGGTAGTTCGGCAGAGCGACGTGAACGTCAGCTCCGAGGTCAAACAAAGCGGAGACCAGTGAGGCAGAAACATCCGCCAAACCTCCTGCTTTGGCCGACATGCGTTCGGCCATGTTTCCCATCCCGGAAGGCAGGTAAGTGATCTCCGGGGTGACGATCAAGATTCGAGGCCGATTGGCTGAGCGGACGGAAGACATCGACGCACAGTAAACGCTCCGAGCGGGTTTGGCCAGCCGGGGTTTGCGTGCCGTGGTGCTTATCTTGGCTGTCTTGAGGCGTTCGATGATCGGCGCAGATGGCGAGCCAAGATCGGGCTGAAGTCCGGTAATTTTCACGCTCCGATCCTTAGCAGAACCGGTGCCAACTAGGACCAGACGGGGAATGTATGCATGATTGACACACCTCCAGCCCAACGAAAGACATCCAACACACAGAGGGAGAAAATGTGATCCTGTCCGCGCTCCCCTGGTAACGATCCAGGCGGTGCCTCAAACGGGACCCGCATGGAGGAAGAGCCACACACGCACCCACTCGCTGACGCTCCAGGCCTGCGCTCCACAGCCGCGCTGGAGGTGCGGCAGGTCGCCATCCATGATTTCGGGCAATTGCCCGGCACAGCCGTTGCGCCATGGCAGCTTGCTGGCGCTCATGAGCCGACGTGCTGTGTAGCGCGCCTCCTCTTGCCACGCGATGAGCATGGCCTCGGCGTAGAGCGGGAATTGCCAGCACCAGGCGGTGCCGTTGTGGTAGGCCGGCTTGCGGGTGACGTCTTCAGGCCCATTGTAGCGAGGCCAGTAGGGGAAGGCCGGATCGTTCAGCGCGAGACCATCAGCGCGAACTACAGGCAGGAGGTGCTTCACTTCGCGTGGAGCTAGGCTGCGTGCGGCTCCCGGCACTAGCAAGCATTGCGAGGCGAGCAATGCAGAGCGCATCTTGGCACGGTCGGTGAGGGCACCGAGCGTGATCGCCAGCCATTGGTTGGGCCGCAAATGATCATCCGCGACCGCCTCATGCGCTGGGGTTCCGGCTTTGCCGTGCAGGCAATCGGAGAACCATCCGTCGGCTGCGCGCCAGTAGAGTTGGTCGAGGCTAATCGAAGCACGGTCGATCAGGTCCTGCCAGGTGGCGTCGGGTGCTAGGCGCTGGGCCACGCGCAGGGCTGCGATCCACAAGGCCTGAATCTCAATCGGGTAGCCCTCACGCGCTGTGCCACAGGGGTTGTCCGTGTCCATCCAGGTGAAGTGCGCGGGGCTGAAAATCAGAGCACTCGACTGATCCATCTTCACGCCTGACTCGGTGCCTGCGATGTAGTGGCGGACGATGCTGTCGGCGATTTCACCGAGCGTGCGGGACTCGCAAAGCATCGAAGCCTCGCCACCACGATCAATCCATTCGCCAGCAGCCACCAACCACCATAGCGGAGCATCAGACGTCTCGCGGTTCGATACTTCCGCGCCTCTGAGCAGGTTGGGCAAAGTGCCGCCTGATTCGAATGATCCAAAGCGGCGGAGCACTTCGCCAGCCTCGCCAATCCGGCCTTCAGCGATCAGAGCGCGCACGAAGATGAGACTGTCGCGACCCCAATCAAGGAACCATGGGTAGCCCGCGATCACGGTCAGGGCATCGCCTCGCTGGCTGAGGAACAACTCCAGCGATTGCTTCATCGCCTCGGGCAGGGGACGACTGGCGGGCCGGTGGGCACCTTCAGATTTCGGAGGTGCATCACCATCCACGGACGCCGTGAATTCGAAGTGATTTTGCACTGCCGGATGCCACAGGAAGTGCCCTGGGAAAAACACATCCGTCATGTCCTCGAGTCCGCGTTGAATCTCTTCGGCCAGCGGCACACAATACTGCCACTGCGGCTCCAGCTTGAACTCACAGGTGCCATCCACGCTGAGTAGGTGACCATCGTTCAAGGCGAAATTAAAGCCCTGAGGTTGCGACTGCAAGGCATCGGGGAAGCTCTGCTCCGCCCCCATGAAGGCCTTGGTCACACCGTGGAACGAGCGATCATCGAGCGCAGGACGCACCTCCACCTGCACATCACGCCCCACTGCCGATAGCGTATGGAGACGCAAACGAATGGCCTTGCCATCACCGAGCAGGAGCGCGGCGTGCATCCGCAATCCCTGAAGAGCGAAGGTCCAGTGCAGCGAATGCGGTTGGCTCTCGAAGGACTCCACCGCATCGGCGTTCAATTCAACTCGCTGAGCACCTAACACGACGACGAGGCTAACAAACGGGATCACCACGCGCCGATCTCCAGGACCTTCCTCGGCGAAGTTTACCGAGAACACCGCATCGTATTTGCTTTCGATTCGACCCCACGAAGCACGGGCTTGAATGGCGTTGCCGCGAAGGTTGGACAGGATGCCATGCGCGCCGTGCCAGGGGCCTTGAACCAGCGAGCGAGCTTCCAGACGACCCGCATCGGGCAGCATCGCCAACTGCGATCGTCCTTGCGTTCCATCGGCGAAGGTCCAGACCGCCTCGACCGAAGTCACGGTATCGACTTCGGCCAGACCAAGCTCCAGCACGTGCTGTCCATCGTTGGACGTGCTAGACCATGATTCGGTGCCGAGTTGCAAAGAGAAAGGCTGTGCCGCCGCGAAGCGCGTGAGCTGTGCGGCTGGCAGCGGCACCACACGCGAGGCGTCTTGAGGCCATTGAACGGTGAAAATCATGAGTGGCGCACCAGTTCGTCGAGATGCGTGGCCACGAGTGCGGTCCAGCCGGTCTGATGGCTGGCACCCAGGCCTTTGCCCGAGTCACCGTGGAAGAACTCATGGAACAATACGAGATCCTTCCAGTGTGGATCAGTGCGATAACGCTCGGCCCCATTGTGGCACGGACGGCCCGTCTCTGGGTCCATACGGAAGAGGGACGACAGCCGCTTGCGCAGATCCACGGCTACTTCGTGGAGGGATTTTTCTTCGCCAGACTGAGTGGGATACTCGACGCAGAAGTTGGGCCCGTAGAAGGCATGATAGTGCTCGAGCGCCTCGATGAGCAGATGGTTCACGGGGAACCACACCGGGCCGCGCCAGTTCGAGTTGCCGCCAAACATGTCCGTGTCCGACTCGCCGGGCGTGTAGGTCACACGATATTCCACATCGCCAACCTTCAGGGTGAAGGGGGATTCCTTGTGGAAGCGTGAGACGGAACGAATGCCATGCGGTGAGAGGAATTCCTCTTCATCAAGCATGTGACGCAGCACTCGGATGAGGCGCTCTCGCGAGGGGATCGCCAGCAGCCAGCCGCCGCGATCACCGCGAGTGAGATGGCGTGAGAGGTCCGCGCGATTTTTGCGGAACCACTCGAAGCGCTTCGAGAACCCAGGCAGTTGGTTCACTTCATGATCGGTGAGGTGCTCCACAGCGATCAGCGGCAGCAGGCCCACGAGCGAGCGTGTTTTGAGGATGATCGTCTCCTTGTCCTTGCGCACTTGATCATAGTAGAAGCCGTCGGGCTCGTGCCACAAGCCGGTGCCGCCGTGTGTGTTGATGGCATCCGCGATCTGCACGAAGTGCTCCAGGAACTTCGATGCCATATCCTCGTAAGGCGGCTGCACCTTGCCTTTGCGCATCGAAAGTTCCAACGCCATGCGCAGCATGCACAGACAGTAGAAGGCCATCCACGAAGTGGCATCCGCCTGTTCCAGACTACCGCCGGTGGGCAGTGGTGCGCCACGATCAAAGACGCCGATATTGTCCAGTCCGAGGAAGCCGCCGGAGAAGATGCCGCGACCCTTTTCATCCTTCTGATTCACCCACCAGGTGAAGTTCATGAGCAGCTTGTGGAAGACACCCGCGAGGAACTTGCGGTCACCTTTGCCATTCTTTTGCTTGTCGATTTGATACACACGCCAGGCCGCCCAGGCATGGACGGGAGGGTTCACATCGCTGAACGCAAACTCGTATGCCGGGATCTGCCCGTTGGGGTGCATGAACCATTCGCGCAGGAGGAGTTCGAGCTGATACTTGGCGAACTCGGAGTCGATCTGCGCGTAGGGCACCATGTGAAAGGCGAGGTCCCAGGCGGCGAACCACGGATATTCCCACTTGTCTGGCATCGAGATCACATCGCGGGCGAAGAGATGACGCCAGTCGCCATTGCGACGCTTCACCACCGCATGAGGAGGCAGTGGCAGACGAGCATCGCCACGCAGCCAGTCATCCACGGCGTAGGAGTAGAATTGCTTGCTCCAGACCAGACCGGCGTAGGCCTGCATGGAGATCTCGGCAGACTCCGCATCCATGCCTTCAGGCATCACCTGGCGGTAAAACTCATCGCACTCGGCGATACGCTGGTGCATGATTTCATCGAAATCGAGGAAGGCGGGTGTGCCTCCTTGCTCAAGAGGGCGGAGGCGGAGACGGACTTGCGTTGTTTCACCAGCGGCGAGATCGAGCACGTAGTGGCCCGCGCCCTTGGTGCCGCGTTGCTGCGGATTGACCACGGCAGGCTTGCCATCCACCACATGCTCGTGGAAGGCATCCTTCACGAACTTGTCTTCATTCGTCTGGCCGAAGAGCTTCTCGTAGTTTGTGGCGTTCTCGGTGAAGATGAGCCCGCGCCGCCGCTTGTCTGTTTCGAAGTCGAGGCAAAACTCGCCCAAAGTCTCGCGGCTCAACCGAATGCGGTTGGAACCTTCCTGCCACAGAAGAGGCTTGGTGTTGCCTGAGAGATGCCGTCCACCGAAGGACCAAGTATTGCGGAACCAAATCTGCGGAAGGAGATGCAGTTGTGCAGCTTCTTCCGCACGGTTGGCGATAGTTAATTGGATGAGCACATCATCCGCTGCTGCTTTGGCGTATTCGATGGTTACGTCGAAGTAGCGATTGTCATCGAAGGCCCCTGTGTCCTCGATTTCATACTCGGACTGATGGCGGCTGCGCTTGCCGTTTTCCTCCACCAAGTCCTGGTAGGGGAAAGCGCTTTGCGGATACTTGTAGAGCGCCTTCTGGTAGCTGTGTGTGGGCGTCGCGCGCAGATAGAAATAAGACTCCTTCACGTCCTCGGAGTGATTGCCCTGGGGATTGGTCAGGCCAAAGAGACGTTCTTTGAGAAAGGGGTCCTTGCCGTTCCAGAGAGCGATCGAAAAGCAGACGCGGCACTGCCGGTCCGAGAAGCCTAGCAGGCCATCCTCGCCCCAGCGATAGGCGCGACTGCGGGCATGGTCATGCGGGAAGTAATTCCAGCAATCGCCATACTCCGAGTAATCCTCGCGCACGGTGCCCCATTGTCTCTCGGACAAGAAAGTCCCCCAGCGCTTCCAGTTCCTCTCGCGTTCGGCATTTTCATTGAGGCGGAGGAATTCAGCATTGGCTGTGGTTGGCTTTTTTGACATTGGTGAAACCCAAGCAAGCAATTGCCGTGCCGCAATCGCGCACGGTATCTTACTTCTTCTTGTCCCACTCGTTTGCTTTCACGATGGCGTTGAGTTCACCTGCGGCTTTGAAGCTGTCAGGCACGAGCTTGAACTTCGTCAAGTATTGAAAGGCGGAGTTCACATGCATGATCTCAGCCTTCTTGGATTCGAGCTTGTCTGAGGGCACGGCCTTCATCGTGGCGACGAAGGCATCGGCCATCGCTGTGCCCTCGCTCAATGCTTCGGCATTCGATGCATAGACCAGAGACTCGAGCAGGCGCAACATCTTCTCATTGCCCTGCTTCGTCGCGGCGTCCGCGCGGATGGTCTTGGCGATCTCGGTGCGCTTGGCTTTCGTCTGTTCTTCGCTCATGCGGCTGGTGTCACCGCCGTCGATGGCGCGCTTGGGCAGCGGGCGATACCAGATGTTGCGATAACGAACGGGGTTGCCGTGGTCCTGGAGCTTCAGCGGTCCCATGTCTGGGAAAGGGCGTGGCTTCGAGCGCGCCCTGTGACCGCCACCGCCTTCGAGGGGTGTGTGATCCTGGACGAGCACACCATTGATGAAGACCGTGAGGTAGCCGGGATCGATTTCCTTGCCGTCTTTAAAGATCGGACGACGGAAGACGATGTCGTAGCTCTGCCATTCGCCGGGTTTGCGAATCGGGTTCGCCATCGGCGGATTCACACCATACACCGAACCTGCGGCACCATCTGGATACGTGGCGTTGTTGTGATTATCGAGCACCTGCACCTCCACCTGGCCCATGAGGAAGACGCCGCTGTTGCCACGGCCCTGGCTTTTGCCCTCAATGTCCTCGGGCTCGCTCCATTCGACGTGAAGCTGGCAATCGCTGAACTGCTCCTTCGAGCGGATGTAGCCGGAGCCCGGCACGCACTGGAGCATGCCGTTTTTCACCACCCATTTGGTGGGTTCGGGAGGATTCTTGTCCGCTTCCCACTTCTGAAGGTCTGCCTCGCTGCCGCCAAAAAGCACCACGGCGTCCGATGGGGGCTGGCCCGGTTGTTCGTTGGAACTCGGAGTCCCCGGCACCACCACGGGGGGCTGCGGACGGTTCATATCATGAATGGCCCAGGGATGCGTGGCGTCCGGGGGATCACCGTAGAACGAGCCATCGGCGATGGCCAGGGAGACAGGCAGGACGGACAAGGCGGCAAGGATCGAGTGCATGACTGCCTTCGTAGAGAGAAAGGCCGGAGGCATCAACCGGAACCTCGCCTTCGAGGGCTACTTCCAGGCAGTTTGTTCTCGCGTTTGACAAAGGGGACGCACCGTGTAGCGTCGCCGCCCCTTAAACCAAAGAGGCAAAAGCCATGGCCCTTACACAAGTCATTCTCAGAGAAAAGATCAAGAACCTCGGCGCGGAAGCGGACGTGGTCAAAGTCCGTCGCGGTTATGCCCGTAACTTCCTCGTCCCCCAGGGCAAGGCCTATGAAGCTACCGAAAAGAACCTGAAGCACACCGCTGCTCTCAAGGAAGCCCGTGCCAAGCGCGAAGCCGAGGAGATGATCGAAGCTGAAAAGCTCGCCTCCAGGCTCAAGAAAGCGAAAATCACGCTTACGCTCAACACCGGTTCCAAGGGCAAGTCCTTCGGCTCCGTCACCACGATCGACATCGCCAAGGCCATCACCGCCGAAACGGGTCTCGATATTGACCGCCACTCCATTCAGTTGGAAAAGCCAATCAAGGCCACTGGCAAGTTCGATATTCCGGTCAATCTCGGTCACGACATTACCGCCACGATCAAGCTGACGGTCGTTGCCGAAGGTGCCGAGGCTCCTGCCGACGACAAGGGCGAGGAATAATTCCTCAACCGCTCCTGCATTTTCATCAAGGCTCCTGGTGTCCCCAGGGGCCTTGTTTGTTTTTGGAGCACCCCTTCGCTTGTTCACAAACAGCATGTGAACTTCTACTTCTTTACCGCCTGCTTCGTGCTCTCTACACTCGCTCCACTCTGATTTCCCACGATGGCCGAGCCACAACCCATCAACGTCATACCTCTCCCGCAAGGTGCCGCGCCAGATGCCGCACCCACGTCTGGCTTTCGGCCTGAGAAGCCCTTCTCGCTGCGCGATCGCAAGTCGCGCGAAGAACCCAAGACCGAGGAACTGCTGGCCAACATCAACCGCTCGTTGCCCTTCAGCGATGAGGCGGAAAAAGGCGTGCTCTCCGGCTTGCTGCACGATCCGCGCGAACGCCTCAGCGACGCCCGCGTGCAGATCCCCTTGGAAGCGTTTTATCACGAAGCCAACCGGATCATCTATGAAACGCTGCAAACGTTTTATGATCGCGGCACACCGCTCGACATCGCCACGCTGACGCACGCCCTGCGCGAGAAGCAGGTCATCGACAAGGTCGGCGGCGCTGGTGCGATCTCGCAGCTCTACAGCTTCATTCCCGTCTCCGCGCACTACGACTTCTACAAGAAGGTGCTCATGGACAAGCATGTCCTGCGGCAGCTCATCCACGCGTGCTCGCTGAACATTCACTATGCCTATGAGCATGGTCGCGGCCACATCGACGAAGACGTGGATGGTGAGATCGACAAGGCCGAGCAACGCGTGCTGGCCGTCCGTGAAGGCGCGAAGTCCGCTGATGGCATCAAGCCGCTGAAGGATCACGTCATGGACGCTATCGACAGCATTGAGCAGATGCTGGCGGCGCCGGGGCAACTGCGAGGCATCTCTTCCGGCTATAAGCAGCTCGACGACCTGAGCGCCGGTCTGCAAGGCGGGGAAATGTTCGTCATCGCCGCCCGTCCTTCGATGGGCAAGACCTCGCTCGTCATGAACATCGTCGAGCACATCGCCGTCGATCAGGGGTTGCCCACTGCCGTCTTCAGTCTGGAAATGAGCGCCTCCATGCTGGTGCGACGTCTCCTCGTCTCCCGTGCTCGCATTAGCATGTCCACCTTGCAACGAGGCCTGCTCAATGATGCTGACCATGATGCGATTGCCAAGGCGATGCGCGACTTGCAGAAGAGCCAGATCTGGATCGATGAAACGCCGGGCATCGACATCATGGAACTGCGTGCCAAAGCCCGCCGCCTGCACAAGCAGCATGGCATCAAGATGATCGCCATCGACTACTTGCAGCTCCTCACCTCCAGCTCGCGCAAAGCCAAGGACAACCGCCAGATCGAAATCGCGGAAATCTCCGCCGGTATCAAAGGCATCGCCAAGGAACTCAACATCCCGATCATCGTGCTCGCGCAGCTCAACCGCTCCGTCGAGCAGCGAAAAGGCCAGCGCCCGATGCTCTCTGACCTGCGTGAATCCGGCTCCATCGAGCAGGACGCCGACATGGTGGGCCTGCTCACGCGAACCGATTACGCGGGCAGCAAACAGGTGGAAGATGATGACGACAAGAAGGGAGGCAAGGGCTCGAAGGATGTAGAAGAAGAGAAGCCGAAAGGCGAGTCCGTGCTCATCATCGCAAAGAACCGAAATGGTCCGACCGACGACGTGCTGC
>CAUJJC010000299.1 GCA_963204975.1 Verrucomicrobiota bacterium
TACCGTATTCACTGAGCAGCACCACCTTGATGTGCCGGGTCTCGTAGAATTTGATGAGATCGCCCACCACGTCATCGATGTCGGCGAGCGCTTGGGTGATGCCCTTCATGTCGAGGCCGAGTCGCTGGAGGTCGTAGTCAAGGTGCGGCAGATAGACGAGCGAGAGACTGGGCCAGTGTTTTTCCTCCACCCACTTCGCCGACTGTGCGATCCAGAGCGTGGACTTCAGATCGGCACCCGGACCCCAGAAGCTGGGAAATGGAAAGGGTCCCAGGTCCTTCTTGATCCGCTCGCGCATCCCCATCGGCTGCGTATGAACGTCGAACACCTTGCGCCCATCAGCTGGATACAAAGGGCGGGGCGTGATGGCGTAGTCGGCAGACGAATACATGTTGAACCACCAGAAGAGCTTCGCGCAGGTGAACTCGGGATCATTGCGACGAAGCGTCTCCCAGAGTTTCTCGCCGCGCACGAGGTGGTTGCTCTGCTTCCAAAAGCGATGCTCCGCATAGTCGCGATCATACCAGCCATTGGCCACGATGCCATGATCGCGTGGCGCACGTCCGGTGAGGTAGGTGGACTGCACCGTGGAGGTGACAGCGGGCAGGACGGGATCGATGGTGGCCAGCCGGTTGCGTTCCATGAACGCTCGAATCTTGGGCGTGGCGTTGCCGATGAGCCTCGTGGTGAGGCCGACGACATTGAGGACGGCGGTGCGCTGCATGGCGCGCTAATGAACCCAGGCGGCCCAGATCGCAACCACGTAGGCGGCCTTGCTCAAGTAGTGCAGTGCCTGATCGGCATTGAAGTCGGTCTTGCCGTCGCACTTCACCAGATCAATGAACCAATGAAGGATGAACTCCGCGAGGGCGAGCAGCCAGGCCATCTTTAGCGACCCTACGATCACCCACACGCATCCGGCGTGAACAAGCGAATGTGCCGTGAGCACATGAATCCACATGCTGCTCGGTCTGCCTGTGTCCGTGTCCTTGGGAACGAGGTGACGATTCTTGTTGGTGGCCATGAACTGGCTCTGCCAGGCAAAATCCGCGAATGCATGGCCAATGGCCAGGGCAAAGAAGAGGATGAGACCATCCCCCCAGGACAGCGGCAGCTTCGCAAGTTCAAACATGGAGACCAAACTGAGCGGAGCCTTTCCACGATGCAAACGGAAAGGCATTATTGAATTGACCATTCTCAGGCACCAAACCTGGAAGAACTTCTTATGGTATTCGCTCCAGCATTCTGACTTCGACATTCGCCGCAGGCTGGGCTTTTCTTCGACCTCAAACACTTGCCACCCATGCGTCGCCTCGCCCTCAATGAATGGACTTCCCGCGCGGATGCTCATGCCGCACGAGTTGCACCTTGGTGTGATGCGTATGTCGAACGTCGCAGCCGCGGACAAAAGCATCCGGTGGATGACTTTCTCTTCACCTATTACAACTTCTCTCCCGCGAAGCTGAGGCAGTGGATGCCATCGCTGGACGAGGAACTGGAGATTAGCGAAGCCGCTCTGGAGGCTCATCCGTGGCTGCGCAGCCGATGGACCATCATCGATGATGGCCTGCTTCGAATGGACGCGAACAAGATCGATGAATCCGTGCGTCGCGCGGCCGCCTTCATCGCCAACCTCAGTGCGAACATCCTGGCACGCCCGGCTCGATTGCGATGCTTTGGCCTGCACGAGTGGGCCATGGTTTATCATCTCACGCCCGAGCAGGTGCGCCACAACGGCTATCGCCTTCGTCTCTCACCGGAGGCCATCTCAGCGTTCGTGGAGAGCCAGTCGATCTGCTGCTCGCACTACGACGCTTTTCGATTTTTCACTCCGGAGGCAGCACCCTTGAACACTCTTCAGCCGACTCTCGAGTCACGGATCGACAACGAGCAAGGTGCCTGTCTCCACGCGAACATGGACCTCTACAAATGGGCCTACAAGCTGTGGCCGTGGTGCGGCTCCGACTTGATCGCGGACACCTTCCTCCTGGCCCTCGAAGGAAGGAATCTCGACATGCGTGCCAGTCCCTATGAACTGAGCGACATGGGTTATCCACCAGTGCGAGTGGAGACAGAGGAAGGCCGCCAGCAATACGTGCTGGAGCAACAATCGCTGGCCGCCAAAGCGATCCCCATGCGTGAACGAGTGCGCGAAGCTGCCGCGCAAATCAGCACAATTCCTGCATTGCCAGTCACTCCCCGAGCAGCGTAGCATCTGATCATGGACACTCCCCAAGCCCCCACTCCGAAAAAAGGTCTCTCAGGTCTCGCTATTGCCGGCATCGGCTGCGGTGGACTCGTCGTGCTAGCCATCATCGCCATCTTTGTCCTCGCTGGCAAAGCCTGCACCAAGATCAATGAAGTGGCCGGAGATTTTCAGAAGAATCCCGCCAAGGCGGCTGCGATGCTGGCTCTGAAGTTCAATCCCGAAGTCGAAGTCGTCAGCACCGATGACACCAAGAATGAGATCACGATTCGCACCAAGAAGGATGGCAAGACAATGACGATGTCCTTCGAAGACGTGGCCAAGGGCAAGTTCACCATGACCGACAGTGAAGGCAAAACGGTCACCATTGATGGATCGAACGCAGCCAAGGGTGGCGGCATCGTGATGAAGGGTCCCGATGGGGAATCCGTGATCGGCGGCATCTCATCCAACCCGCCCCCAGCATGGGTGCCGGCCTATCCCGGCCTGACAGTCCAGCAAGGTGGATTGACCACCGAACAAGCGGGCAAGGTCACAGGCATGAGCTTGGCCCAATCCGCTGATCCAGTGGCTAAGGTGAAGGAATTCTACGAGGCGAAGCTCAAGGAGGCTGGCTTCAAAACGGAAACCATTTCCACCACGGTCAATGGCTCCGATTTGGCCTCCGTCTCTGGCTCCAAAGACTCTCCTCTGCAGAAGGTAACCATCGCGCTCACTGCTGACGGCGGTAAGACAAACGTGGCCATCCAATACGAAGGCGCGAAGTAAGATGAAGCTACGTTACGTCGCCCTCCTGGTGCTGGCCCTCATCACTGCTGGCCTCGCGCTTACCAATCCCAATGAGAGCCAGTATCGCGCTCACATTCAGGAGCGCGATGGATTGCTCGGCACTCTGGGCCTGGGGCTGGCTGACTTGCTGAGCAAGGATGCCAGCAAGGGCATCCATCGGGACAATTACTTCGTCGCCAGCAAGTTCTACATCGGCGGCGATGGCCTTCTTCCCCGGCAAGACCTTGCCTGGGGCATCGGCGGAAAGTTTTGGCAAATCGAACCGCGACGCAAGTAACGCCCGTCAGTTCAGCTCCGGTGCTTCGGGCATCTTCGCCATCAGTTCATATCGCGGCCCGAGGTCGATGAGAATGTCGGACCACAATGAAGTCGGGTCCTCTGCTGTCATGATCACGGCCTGAGGAGGTGCGACGATCCACGAATGGCGTTTCAGTTCACGTTCGAGCTGGCCTTCCATCCATCCGCTGTAACCTACAAACGCGCGGATCTCATGGCCTTGACCGAGGAAGTGAGCGGCATCGTCCACCGAGAGATGCGTGCGGCACTTGAGCGTGTTGCGCTTGTTGCTCCAGCCGAGGGATACAAAGGACAGCTTGTCAGTGCCGACGGGACCGCCAAGGAAAACGGGCACCTGTCCGAGCGGCCGCATCTCATGATCCGAGAGCAGATCCGCCACATTGCGCTGAAGCGGACGATTCAGCACATAGCCAAAGGCTCCCTCCTTCTCAGAGTGAGCGGCGAGGTAAAGCACAGTGCGTGAAAAATTGGGATCGCGCATCAACGGAGCGGCCAGTAGAAGCGAACCTCGAAGCGATGGATGGATCAATGACATGATGAAATCAGAGTGAGCCGGACAAGGCTGATGATGAAGGCATTACGTCTGTGGACAACCGATGACCTGACTTCATTCAATGACTGCCGCAGGCACCATTGGATGGATCAGAGTCCTCAATCGTTGCACCGGCTTTGAGTTGATCAACGAAGGCATTGAACTTGCCATCGCGAGACTCTTCGATCATGCGGCTGCGGACGATGTCCTTGATCTCATCGAGAGGAACGGGAGCGGGCGGACGCCGTCCCGTTACTTTGCAAATATGAAACCCGAGCTGAGTGGTGAAGACCGGACTGATCTCCCCTTCCCGCATTGAAAATGCGATGGTCTCAAACTCTTCCATGAACTCCCCGCGCTTGAACCAGCCGAGGTCAATCTGCTGCTGCTCATTGCCGCGATGCTCCTCTGCCAGTGCGGCGAAGTCTTTTCCATCCATCAGTTCTTCGCGAATCTCACGCATCCTGGCATACACCTCCGCACGGCTCTTGGCTCCTTCCATGCTCTTCGTGATGTGACTGGCGCAGACATGCTCCTCGGACATGAAGGCCTCGATATGTTTGTCGTAAAATGCCTTCAATTCCTCATCGTTGGGGTTGGGCTCCTCGCCATAGACTTCGCCCAGCATCTTGTCCATGCGAACCCCGCTCGCCACATTGCCACGGACCAGACTCAGATCCCGCATGGGCATACCGATCTTGAGGAAGAATTGATCTTCGCCACCCGCTTCTTCGATGAGCTTCGCCAGCCTCGCATCGATCTCCTCATCGGACACCTCGGGAACGCGCTTCAAGGCCTCCTGATTGAGCAGCACCCGCGCTGTGATGTTGTCTTTGGCATAGCCCTGAAACTCAGGATCGCGCTCGCAGCAGGCCACATGCAGAGTGCGCTCGTAGTGCCCCTTGATCTGCCGGAACTCGGCTTCAATGATTTCCTCGTCGATGGTTTCGCCGTTGATGATAAATGCCATTCAGCACCGTGGCGGCGAGGCCGCCGAATGCAACGGCAGAGTGCAAATGCACGGGAGCGACAACGGGTTTGCAAGACGCGCGGCCTTGTCCCAGTTTCAGCCGAACTCCTCCAATGATGATCGGAAAGCTGCCCTCTCTCTTTGCCTGCCTGTCAGTGATGATGCTGTCTGCATGTGCCGCCCCGCCTGCCCCCGTCATGCCCATGGGCATGGCTCCGCAGCCAGCGCCCCAGGCCCATTATATCAAGGCCGCATCCGCGCCGACGATTCGTGCCGCCAGCTACCTCCTTGTCGATGCCAATACGGGCATTCCCATCGTCGCGCACAATGCCGATACCAAGCGCGCCGTCGCCAGCACACAGAAGATCATCACGGCCATGGTCGTCCTCGATCAGGGCAATCTGGATGACCGCGTCACCATCACTTCCACTGATGTCAGTGTGGAGCCCACGCGCATGGGTATTCGCCCTGGCGAGACCTACACCCGCCGGGCGCTGCTGTATGCATTCTTGGTCAAGAGCGCGAACGACATCGGCAAGGCGCTCGCTCGTGATGTAGCGGGCAGTCAGTCAGCCTTCGCTTCCATGATGAACGCGAAAGCACGCTCCCTGGGCATGAGTTCCTCCTACTTCGTCAATCCTCACGGCCTCACCGAGGGCGGCCAGCACAGCACAGCAAGGGACATGGCGCGTGCAGGCCTCGCCGCCTGGCGCTACCCGATCATTCGCGATGCCGTCCGCCAGCAGTATCACACCTTCCGGTTTGCCAGTGGAAAGAAGATCACCCTGCATAACACCAATGAACTGCTAGGCCGGATGCCCGAGTGCAATGGCATGAAGACGGGCTACACCAATGCTGCCGGACGTTGCCTGATCTCCTGCGCCACCAGTGGCGGACGCTCCGTGATCCTGGTCCAGTTGGGAACCAAAACGAAATACATCTGGGACGACGGGCGCCTCCTGATGAGCTGGGGCCTACGTCAGCTAGGCCGCAGTTGACGCCTGAAATATTTTCAGCCGCGCCCAGGCTATGTTTGAATAAACCAGGGGGTGGACATATCAATAGCCGTGCAATCCCCTGCAAACCTATGAAAAAGATTCTCTCCACTCTGCTGTGCGCCTCGTCGCTCCTCACTCTCGCTTCGTGCGCTGGCGGTCCTAACACTCAAACCGGTGCCGTGCTCGGCGGTCTGGGCGGTGCTGCCGTCGGCGGCATCATCGGCAATCAAAGCGGTCGCGGCCTGGAAGGTGCAGCCATCGGTGCCGGTCTCGGTGCTCTCGGCGGTGCCGCCATTGGCAACTCACAAGACCAGCGCAACGGCCAGCGCCAGCAACAATATTACCAGCAACAACAGTATCAACAGCAGCACTACCCACAGCAGCCCCAGCCTTATGGCCGTGATCCGTATGGTCGCCCCGTCGATGCCTATGGCCGCCCGATCTATCGCTGATCGAAGCAAGCGGGTCTGAACTGAAAATCTCGAAGCCCTGGACTCCTGCGAGTTCAGGGCTTTTTTCGTTTACGCGATCACTGGTTTGATCACGTTACCAGCAATGCCTGTGAGGCGCATATCGAGCCCCTGGGCCTTCACCGTCAGTCGCTTGTGATCCACGCCCATGAGATGAAGCATCGTAGCGTGCAGATCGTGAACGCTCACCACATCCTGCACCGAGCGGTAGCCCAGTTCATCGGTTTCGCCGTGGCTGAATCCCCCTTTCAAGCCCCCGCCCGCCATGAAGACCGAGAAGGCGAGGATGTGATGATCGCGCCCGGTGCCCTGACCCATCGGTGTGCGTCCGAATTCCCCACCCCAAAGGATGAGCGTGTCGTCGAGCAGACCGCGCTGCTTCAGATCGGTGATGAGGGCAGCCGTGGCTTTGTCCACGTCCTCAGCCCCCATCTTCATGCCTTCGACGATGCCTCCGTGGTGATCCCAGGCACGATGATAGAGCTGAATCATCCGCACTCCTCTCTCGGCAAGGCGGCGGGCCAGCAGACAGTTCGAGGCGAATGATCCATCGCCCGGCTGCTTCACACCATACATGTCTAGTGTTGCCTGAGTTTCCTTGCTCATGTCTGTGAGGTCAGGCACGGAACTCTGCATCTTGAACGCCATCTCATACTGCGCAATGCGCGTGGAGATCTCAGGATCGACACGCTCCTCGCCCAGGATGCCGTTGAGCCGGTTGACCTCATCCACGATCTGCCGCTGCGTGCTCTGGCACACCCCATCGGGACTGCCGAGGTAGTGAACCGCATCACCCTTCGACTGGAACTGAATACCCTGGAACTTACTCGGCAGCAGACCGCTCGACCATTGTCGTGCCGACACCGGCTGCTGGCCCGTGCGCCCGGCAGAAGTGAGCACCACGAAGCCCGGCAGTTCCTCCGTCTCGCTACCGAGTCCATACAGCAGCCACGAACCCATGCTCGGACGTCCTTTGATGATGCTGCCGGTGTTCATGAACGCATGCGCCGTGTCATGATTGATCTGCTCGGTTTGCATCGACTTGATCACGCACAGCTCATCGGCCACGCCACGAATCTGCGGAAACAACTCCGAAATCATCAGCCCCGATTTGCCAGAGGGCTTGAAGTCACAGATCGGACCCCGCGCCTTGAGCACCGCGTTCTGCAACTGCGCCAGTTGCTGCCCCTTCGTAAACGAGTCTGGGAACGGCTTGCCATCCAGCTCTCGCAGCTTCGGCTTCCAGTCGAGCGTCTCCAGATGCGAAGGCCCGCCAGCCATGCAGAGGTGAATGATGCGTCTCGCCTTGATCGGGGCGTGCGGCTTTTGCAAGACCCCCGTCCAGCGATCCGCCGCCTGGGCTTGGTCCATCAGCGACGCGAGAGCCACACCGCCGAGACCGAGGGCAGACTGTGTGAGGAAGGCCCGGCGTTTCACGCTGAGATCGAAGGCTTCCTGATCGAAGTAGGCTTTCATGGCAGAGAAGAAGTCAGGGGTTAGTAACGCGTGATCGTTTCGTGCAGGTTCAGCACCACTCGCGCCACGGAGGTCCAGGCCGCGAGTTCCTTGCCATCCTCCGAAGGCGTCGCCTTGAGGCCCACTTGCATCAGCTTGCCTGCATCCGAGCAGCCGTCAGCAAACTGCTTCCGCTGACTGGCCAGGAAGCTGAGCAGCGACTGGAGTTCCTTCTCCTTCGGCAGTCGTGCGAGACCGATCTGGAAGGCATGTTGAATGCGGTCCTGGTCCCCGCTCTTGCACTCGGCAATGATCCTGGAAGCAAACACACGCGCGGCCTCCACGTAGCTCGGATCATTGAGCAGCGTGAGCGCCTGCTGAGGAGTGTTGGAAACGCTGCGAGCACAGACACACTCATCTCGATTCGGCGCATCGAAGTTCGCCAGCATCGGATGCAGGAAAGTGCGCTGCCAGTGCATGTAGAGGCCGCGCCGCCATTGACGATCATCCGTGTCAGCAACGTAATCGCGATTGGGGAACTGGAGATTCGCGTAGTAGTCCGCAGGTTGATAAGGCTTGGCACTGGGGCCGCCGATCTCCAGGTTCAGCAGCCCGGCAATCGCCAGCGCATTGTCGCGGACAAACTCCGCATCCAGCCGACGCGGGTTCTGCGAGGCTAGCAGACGGTTGTTAGGGTCCACGTCGCGCAAATCCGAGCGCAGGTTGCTGTCCTGCCGATACGTAGCGCTCATCACGATCAGCTTGATCATGTGCCGCACATCCCAGCCTGAATCACGGAACTCCGCGCCCAGCCAATCGAGCAGTTCCGGGTGCGAGGGCGGCTCGCCTTGAGTCCCGAGATCATCCACCACGGCGGACAAGCCATTGCCGAAGAATTGCTTCCAAAGCCGGTTCATCACCGCGCGCGGGGTCACCGGATTGTCCTTCGAGCAGAGCCACTGAGCGAGGTCGAGACGAGTGTGCTTCGGATCGGCGGTCGCCGTCTTTCCAGGGAGGAAATGCGGCGTCGCAGGCGCACGAACCTCACCGGTTTCATCCTGCCAGTTACCACGGGCCAGCACCCGGATCGTCAGAGGCTCCATGCGCTGAGTCACCATCGTGTGGGCGCGACCTTCACGGCATTCAAGGATCTGCGCCGTCAGCTTCTTGTAGCTGGCCAGGGCTTCGGGATTCCAGCCCGTGCTGGTGAGGTAGGCCGCACGAGCTTGCGGTTCGGTGTTCGTGAGCATCCGGGGAAGAGCCTTCAACCACTCATCGGCACCTGCGAGCACGGGCGGAGCGAAAGGCGAAACCGAGACTCGCACGCATCCAGCCAGATTGCCCTCGATCTTCACCTTCAGCACATCGCCCTCGGCAGCCTTCAAAGGTTGATCAAGCCACCAGATGGAGCTGTGCGCCTGATTCCATCGCGAGGCCGACGTCATCCATCCGGTCTGAATGCCGATCACATCATCACCATCGGCAAACCGAGGCTCCTTCAGCGCCGAGTCCGCATAACGAATTGCCACAGGCAACCCTTTGCCGCTCTTGGGTTGGAAGGACGTGGACACCTTGAGCAGAGCACTCGTCTGCGCACCACCGCGCAGGATGCTGCCCTTGTGCTTCGCATCAGGGAGCAACTCGACCCGCACCGCCGCGATGTCACCCACAGGCAAACGCAGACGCACTTCGGAGTTGTCCGCAGAGGAGGCTTCAAAGATGATGCGGCCATCGTCGCTGATCACCACCGATGCCTTGGCTGCGGCCTTCGCCTTCGTGGCCCCTGGAGCCGCCGCCTTCGCGGCCAGCTTCGCCTCCTTGCCTTTCGCGGGAGTCGCTGCACTCACACTGACGTCCGGCTTCGGCGTCAGCCAGCCCGACGGATTCTGCGCGAGGAAGGTCCGCGACTTCGTCAGCCATCCCTCGAAGGCCGCCTTGGCACCCACATCCATATCGAGCAATTCACTCGCCTGGCAGACCTGCCGCGCGCGCTGCTTTTGCAGGCTCTCCATGCGCGCCTTCAGATACGGGCTCTCCACCTCGATCTCCGGGGGGAAGGGATGATCATTGGTCCAGCCCTTCAGCTCAGGGTTTGGCGTGTAGCCGTAGTCCGCATACACGCCCCATTGCTTCACATCGGCAAAGAAAGCCTGGAGCGAGTAGAAGTCGCGCTGGGTGATCGGATCATACTTGTGATCGTGGCACTCCGCACAGGTGAAGGTGGCCCCCAGCCACGCCCCGGCGACCGTGCGCACGCGCTCGCCACCATACTTCGCCAGATACTCCTTCGCCTGCGCGCCGCCCTCGCGCGTCATCATGTTGAGCCGGTTGAAACCCGTGGCCGTGAGTTGCTGCGGCGTGGGATTGGGCAGTAGGTCGCCCGCCAGTTGCTCCAGAGTGAATTGGTCGAATCGCTTGTTCGTCGCGAACGCATCGATCACGTAATCGCGATACGGGAAGATGCGCTGATTCTGATCGCCGTGGAAGCCCACCGTGTCCGCAAACCGCGCCACATCCAGCCACCACACGGCCAGACGTTCACCGTAGTGCGGTGAGCGCAGCAAACGATCCACCAGCGCCTCGTAGGCCCCCTCGCGCTCCGTTTCCCAGGCCTTCACAAACGCATTCACCTCGGCCACCGACGGCGGCAATCCCGTGAGATCGAGCGAGACACGACGAATCAGCGTCCGCGGATCGGCTTGCTCGGATGGCTGAAGATTCTTCTCCGCCAGCGTCGCTCGAATGAAGGCATCAATCGCAGCCGTCGTCTTGTCAGCCTTCGGCACCGCAGGCTTCACCAGCGGCGTGTAGGCCCAGTGCGCCTCATAGTTCGCACCCTCGGCGATCCATTGCTTGATGAGTTCTTTCTGCGCCGGCTTCAGCACCTTGTGCGTGTCCGGCGGCGGCATCAGATCATCCTCATCATCAGTGATAATGCGGGCGATCAACTCGCTGTCCGTGGGATTGCCAGGCAGGATCGCCTTGGCCTCGATGGCCGCCGCACGATCATCCAGGCGCAGATCCGCCTCACGATGCTTCGGGTCCGGCCCGTGACAGTAGTAGCAATTCTCCGAGAGGATCGGACGGATGTCGCGGTTGAACCGCACTTTGCCCGCCGCCTGCGCAGCTGAGGAGGCAAGCAAGGCACCGGCCAGCAGGCAGGCAGTGAGACGCGTGGTGTTCATAACGAGGGCTGGCTCGGGTTACGCCCAGCGGCGCACCCGCCTTGCAGCCAAGCCAGCCCAGGCGCAGTGGAAAGCAAGCCAAGTGGAGCCCGCGCCACCCGATCACGGCGCGTGCTTGATCAGGAAGTCCACGATGGGCGCAGGGTCCTTCAGGCTGTGCGGATGATGATCCACCCCAGGCTTCACGATCATCTCCATCGCACCACCCAGCGCCTCATAGCGCTGCTTCACCAGCGCCGCATTCTCCGCCAGCGGCACCACCTTGTCCGCATCGCCCACCACCGCCAGAATCGCGATCTTCGCCTTCGCGAGCGGGGCCAGGTTGTCGATGGGGTTCAAAGCGTAAGCCTTCGCCGCTGCATCGTCTTTGAGTCCATAGACCTCCTTGCACCGCGTCCAGTCGCCCGGCGAACCTTTGCCCGTGCCCCAGCCAGCGGGCCAGCTTTTGAAGTCGCACACCGGCGCATCCAGATAAAGACCGGCCACGCGATCAGGATTCAGCGCCGCATAGTTCAGGGCGAAGAGCCCCCCGCGACTGAACCCCTCCAGCACCACCTTCGCATTGAGTTGATAGGCCTTCATCATCTCATCGTGAAACACCCGCATGTGATCCGTGGCGATGGGCGCGCCATACTGATTCGTCATCGTCGTGTAGGCCACATGCCAGCCCTTCGCCAGCAGCGCCACATCCGCCTGTGGCTCATGCCCGAAGAACTCCGTGCGCCAGATCCAGGGCTTGCCAGCCGCCGCCACCTTCGGCACCACCAGCCAGCTCTTCCTGCCCGACACCTGGAAATCAAGCCGGTCAAACCCCTGCCATTGCGACTTCACCGGCTCCTCGGCCCCCAGCCAGCCAGAGTCCACCGCCATCACCACCATCAGAGAGAGAAAAGAAACACGAGTCATGCGCACCTCTACGACCGAGAAGAGAGGAACTCGCACTCATTCACACACATCAGAGAATCGCTCGCACTTTGGCCCTTGTTAAAGATCGCGTTGCGCTCACACCTCCTTTTCTGGTAGAATGGTAAACTGTTCAACTACGAAACGGAGTTTATCGCCAGCCCAAAAAAAGCGCACCAACGTTCCATCTTTGTCGCGACCTAAATCGTCAGGCTTAGAAGTTATCATACCATGTCTATTGCCAGAAGACTCATCGGCCTTTCGGTAGTCCTAGCCTTACCCTGCTACTGGATTGCGTCAGAGGTGGTGTATGCACGCAGCAAGCAGCCTTCGGGCATCGAAACTTTGGCGGACTACTTCCTGCGTCTTGGTGAACCGACTCGAATAGTGCAGTTCGACCATGATGGAGTCGCCTATTATCAGCTTTACGGACTTCGTCCCGAAGCTAAATGGGTTTGGGCGTTTCCCTCGTCACCACCCGCCTATATTTTCGACAGTGCAGGTCACTTCGTCGATTGGTCATCAGATCCAGGGGATGACCCAGCGTTTCATGAGCGATGGCCGTTGATAAGTGGTCGCACCGTGGAACCACAACAGCTTCGCAAGCGATTACAGAAGTGAAGCAGAGGCTGAACCATCAAGTTGGCTTCGATTCGGGCGTTGTGGGCATGGCTTCAAACTTGGTAGTCGGTGCCCGACATCAAAGATAGAATGCCAAATGTTTTAAGATAAAATGCCGGGCATTTTGCCATGGAACTTGCGAACGGCTGATACCCGGTTGCGACGCCCCTCGGTGCCGTTCTTTAAACCAGAGGTTTCGGTGGCCATTCGTCGCATGGGGTGATGAGCGAGAATCTGGGACGTTCTTCAAGCCGAAGGCTTGGCAGCCATTAGCCGGTGGTCGAGCGAAGCGACACCACCGGATATGATGCACGAACACACGCATCCCGGAGGGATGCCAGCAACGTCGTGTCTTTACGGTCGCGTTCTGGCTGGCATCCCTCCGGGATGCGGTTCGGTCGGGATGGGCGGTCCGGTGGTGTCGTCGCTCCGCTCCTCGACCACCGGCTAATGGCTTGCAAGCCTCCGGCTTGCGGAACGCCGGATGGCTCCCAAGCGTCCGGCTTGTCACGGCCAGTGGCTCACAGGCTTTCGAGTGGATACGCGGGTCTGCCTTCCGTCTTCCTACTCTCCACTTTCCGTCTTCTGCTTTCCACTTTCCACTTTCCGCTTTCCAAGCGGCTCCAGCGCTCCATGCCTGAGGGCGTCTTTTCGTTTTTCCCATGGCACGCATCCTGGCAGCACTCTCCGGCGGCGTGGACAGCAGCGTGGCCGCCGCGCTGCTGGTCCGCGAGGGGCATGACGTGGTCGGGGCTTACATGAAGAACTGGATCAATGAGGAGAACATCATTGGTCACTGCCCGTGGCAGGAGGACATCGAGGACGCGCGCGCGGTCGCGGATCAACTGGGCATCGAGTTCCATGTGGTGAACCTCATGAAGGACTACCGGGAGCTGGTGGTGAAGTATCTCCTGGAGGGCTACCAGAGCGGCATCACGCCGAACCCGGACGTGATGTGCAATCGGGAGATGAAGTTCGGCGTGCTCTGGGACTGGGCGCAGAAGCAGGGTTTCGAGGCGATTGCGACCGGGCACTATGCACGGTCAGTTCTCAGTTCTCAGTTCTCGGTTCAGGGTTCAGGGGAGCCGGAGCAAGAGGAAACCGAGAACGGAGAACAGAGAACCATCCTGCGCGGGGCGGACCCGAACAAGGACCAGACTTACTTCCTGACGATGATGCGGCCGGAGCAGGTGCAGATCGCGCGGTTTCCCATCGGCCATCTGCTCAAGCCGGAGCTGCGCGACCTTGCGCGGGAGCTGAATTTGAAGACGGCGGACAAGAAGGACAGCCAGGGCATCTGCTTCATCGGTGAGGTGAAGATGGAGGACTTCCTCCGCACCTTCGTGGCGGACAAGCCGGGCAAGATCGTGAACCTGGAGGGCAAGGTGCTAGGTGAGCACAAGGGGCTGCATCTCTACACCCTGGGCCAGCGCAAGGGCATCGGCGTGGCCAGCCCGCTGCACAAGCAGGCCTACGTGGTGGTGGCGAAACGCCACGAGGCGAACGAGCTGGTGATCGCCATCGAGCGCCCCGACACGCCACTGCTTTGGGCCCGCCGGGCCATCCTCACCAGCATCAGCACCACGGGTCCCGATCTTCAGCACGAGCGTCGGCTGAATGCGCAACCCCGCTACCGCACGGCGGCACCGCCTGCGCGATTCACGCCCTTCCTCCGCGACGGTGAATGGTGCGCTGAACTGGAATACGACACTCCGCAACGGGCTCTCACCCCTGGCCAGATCTGCGCGCTCTACGATGGTGAGCTATTGCTCGGCGGGGCGGTGTTCGAGAGCATTGGCTACGACGCCTGAGGCTGGGTCACTGCGTGACTTCCAACCTGAGGAAGCGCCGGGGATGGGCGCTATCGGTCATCGGGTAGCGGTCGCACACGATCACCGCACGGGCATTGCCGGTGCCGGTCTCGGAGACCTCCACCCCGCTGATCAGGGTGGTGAAGGCGGCTCCGTTCACGCTTTGCGCCAGATTCTCCCAGGTGCCGGTGAGGGACTCGCTGGCCTGGACGGTGAGGGTGACGTCGTTGCGGTCCAGCAGGCGGGTGAAGCTGATCTGCATGCAATTGCTGACAGCATTCCGGCTGCCTTCCGGGCTAATGCTGGTGCCGGTGCTGCTGCCGGTGGGATCGCCGCCGAGGGCGTATTCGATGATGTTGGGGATGCCATTCTGATTGGGATCGGCATCATCGCCTGCCACGGCGGGATTGGTCGCGTTCACACCGAACTGCGAGGCTCGCCAGGAAGCGTTCGCATTGCGATACACCACCACCTGCGCGCTGTCCTGGCCGCCGTGACCATCGCTGATGGTGTAGGTGAAGGTGTTGATGCCTGAGGCGGCAAAGGTTGCGCCGCCCATGAAGCTGACGGTGCTGCCATTGTGCGTGATCGTGGCATCAGCGGGCGCATTGCTGATGGCCGTGATGGTGCGCGGCTGGCTCTCAGGATCGGAATCATTCGCCAGGACCGAGAGCGTGGTGGTGACTCCCGCAGACACGCCGACGAACGCATCATCCATCGCGACGGGCGGCTGATTCGGGGCCGAGAAGGACAGGTTCACCACGATCAGTCCGCCATTGTTAGGCTCATAGCCATCGACGGCGATGTGATAGGTGGTGCCGGTGACGGTGGTGAAGCTCACCGCACTGGCGCTGCCCTCGCCTGCATCGTCGTCGCTGGTGATCAAGGTGAGGGCGCCCACGCTGCTGCCGGTATAGACGGCCATGACGGTATCAAACGCGGAGCCATCGGTGGTGATCGAGACCGAGGCGCTCGCGGTCGCCGTCCAGCTCCACCATGCCGAGCGACCTCCCAGACGCCCATGGTGATCGGGTTCGTCGGGTTCCTCCGTGGCCAGCGCGGAATCGACGCTGGAGGACGCACTCGAACCGACGAGGACGATGCGATTGGCGAAGAGGTCATTCACTGGCGGGCCTGCGATCTCGGCAACGGCCAGGCTCAGGGCACCTTCTTCGCCATTGTATCCATCGACGGCGATGTGATACACCGTCCCCGCCACAGCGGTGATGGTTACCCGGCTGGTGCCATTGCCGCCGGAATCATCATCGCTGTCCACCAGTGTGAGAGCATCCACGCTCGCGCCGGTGTAAACGCCCAGCACGGTATCAATGGCACTGCCGGTGGTATTGATGGACCAAGAGCCAGACGCGGCGGGCGTCCAGCGCCACCAGACGGAGGCACCGCCGGGGTTGCCATCGTGACTGGGCTCACCGCTCTCGTGATCCGCGCCCACATTGCTGCCAGTAGTGGTGGCGGCACCGCCCGACAGCGTGATGCCATCAGCGAAGTCGTTGTTGGCCGGGGCTGCGGTGGCCACGGCAACAGTGAGGGCGATGATGCCGGTGATCCCATTGTAGCCGTCCACGGCGATGCGGTAAGTCGTTCCCGCCACGGCGGCGAAGTCGGTCCGGCTGGTGCCTCCGCCGCCGCTGTTGTCATCGTTCGCCACGGCGGTCAAAGCCTCCACGGAGGTGCCGGTGTAGATGCAGAGAGTCGTATCAAAGTTGCTGCCCGCCGTGCTGACGCGCCAGGAGCCCGACGAGGCGGCGGTCCAGCTCCACCAGACGGAGGCACCGCCCGCATTGCCGGCGTGATTGGGCTCGCCGCTTTCCTTAGACGCTCCCGCATTGCTGCCCATGGCAGATGCTGGCCCGCTCGTGAGGGACGTTGCACTAGCAAAGAGATCATTGGCAGGCGGCGGCAGCGGCGTGGTGACGCTGAGATGAATGGAACCGATATTCCCCAGGTAGCCATCGACCGCGATGTGGTAGATCGTTCCTTCCACCGCCGTGAACACCGCGCGACTGGTGCTCGAGCCGCCCGAGTTGTCATCACTCGCCACGGCGGTCAGGCCCGTCACACTCGAACCGGTGTAAATGCCCAGGAGCGTATCGAAATTGCTGCCCGTCGTGGACACCTGCCAGGAGCCCGAAGACGGCGCGGTCCAGTTCCACCACACCGAGGCACCGCCCGAATTGTCCGCGTGATTGGGTTCGCCGGATTCCTTGGTGGCATTGGTATTGGTCGCCACCACGGAGGCCACGCCAGACTCCAGCGCCGTGCTGGAGGCAAAGGCATCATTCGCGGGAGGCGTCACATTGTTGAGCACATTCAGCATCACACTGCCCGAATCACCAGCGTAGCCATCGACGGCGATCTGATAGGCGGTGCCCGCCGTCGCGACGATGGTGACCTTGCTGCTCAGTCCCGCACCGCCATCGTCATTGCCCGCCACCGTGGTCAAACCATTCACCGCCGTGCCCGTGTAGATGCCCAGCAGGGTATCAAAGCTGCTGCCCTGGGTATTGATCTCCCAAGAGCCGGACGAGGGCGCTGTCCAGGTCCACCAGACCGATACGCCACCACTGTTGCCCGCGTGGTTGGGTTCGCCCGTCTCCTTGCTCGCGCCCATGGTGGTGCCCGTGGCGGATGCCGTCACTGTGGGGCGGCTAGCGAAGTCATCATTCGCAGGCGGGGCGGCGATCTCCAGGGCCAGATTGCCCGAGGCACCCGCCTTGCCATCAATCGCGATGAGGTAGGTCACGCCCGCCACCGTCGTGAAATTCACCCGGCTCGTAGGCTCACCCGACACCCCATCATCATTCTGCGCGACCAGCGTCAGCGCATTCACCGCACTGCCCGTGTAAACCGCGAGCAAGGTATCAATGCTGCTGCCCAGGGTGCTGACGGAATACGTCCGCGCATCGGGTGCGGTCCAGCTCCACCACGCGGAGTGCCCGCCCACATTGCCCGCGTGACTCGGTTCGCCCGGCTCCTTGCTGCCGCCACGATTCGATCCCGTCGCGGTCACGGGTGAACCCGTCAGCGTGGTGGCTGCCAGGAAGGCATCATTCGCGGGCGGAGTGACCAGGTGCAGCATCGCCAGCCCCGAGGCTCCAGCCTTGCCCGCCACCGCGATGGAGTAAGTCACTCCGCCAGTGGCAGTAAACGACAGTTCACTCGTCGTCATCGCACCGCTGGCGTCATCATTGCTCGCCACCGGCGTGAGACTGCCCACGCCGCTGCCGGTGTAAACGGCGAGCACGGTATCGAAGGCGGAACCCGAGGTGTCCACGGTGACATTACCGGAGCCCGGTGCCGTCCAGCGCCACCAAATGCTCGCAGCTGCCGAGGCCTCGCCGACATGGACGGGTTCGCTAGCTTCGGTCGTCGCGGAAGAAGTCGAGCCACGGACATTGAGCACCCCCTGTGTGAGGCTCGGTGCCCCAGACCAGTCATCGTTGAACGGCGTTGTCACCGTGCTGGTGAGAGCTGCCTGGATATTGAGCCGACCCGCGTTGGACGTGCGACTCTGCAAGGCCGTGATCGGGTTCGCCGTGCGAATCACGCGATTGATGAGCTGCCGATACGTGTCCGAGGGAAACTGCGCCCGCAGCAAGGCCATCGCCCCCGCCACATGCGGCGTGGCCATCGAGGTGCCGCTCTTCACCGTGTAATCAGAGTCGCTCGAAATGCCGAGCGAGAGGATCTCCGATCCTGGCGCTCCGATCTCCACCAGACCGACGCCGTAATTCGAGAACGAGGAGAGCCCGTCGGTGCGCGTCGTTGAGGCCACGGCGATGACGTTGTCCTCCTCGTAGTTGGAGGGGAAGTTCTCCACCGCGTCGTTGTTCGCGCTCTCATTGCCCGCCGCAGCTACGAAGACGATGCCCGCCGCACGCGCCGCCGTGATCGAGTCCCGAAGCGCCTGCGAGTAGCCTCCCCCACCCCAGCTGTTGCTCATGATGTGAGCGCCTTTGTTCCGCGCGTAGTCGATGCAAGCGATGGCATCGGAGGTAGCGCCAGAGCCCGAGGACGCGAGGAACTTGCACGCCATGATCTGTGCCTGCCACGCCACACCGACAACGCCTTTGCCGTTGTTGCCCACGCCTGCAATGGTGCCCGCGCAGTGCGTGCCGTGACCGTTGTCATCCATCGGATTGCCGTCGTTGTTCGCGGCGTCGATGCCATAGACGTCATCGATGATTCCATTGGCATCGTCGTCGATGCCGTTCGTTTCCTTCCCGCCACCGCTCTCGCCGGGGTTGATCCACATGTTGGCCGCGATGTCTTCATGCGTGTAGCGCACGCCGGTGTCGATCACCGCCACGATGACCGCAGGCGCATCGTGCCGCGTGTTCCATCCCTCGGGAGCATCAATGTCCGCATCGTTCGTGCCGCCACTTTGCCCGGTGTTGTTCAAGCCCCACAACTCGCCGCTGCTCAGCCTCGGATCGTTCGGGGTCACACTCGTGCGCACGATCCAGTCAGGCTCCACATACTCATAGAGTCCGCTCGCCTTCAGCGCTGCGATCTTCGCTCCCAGCGTGCCCACTGGCACGGACAGGGTCTGCATTCGACCCAGGGCCGCGTGTTCCTTCACCACTTTCACGTCCAGATTCCGATGCACCGTGGCAGCCTGGACCGCGAAACCTGCCTGCCGTGCGACGGCTCCCTTGGGCTTCGCGATCACGCGGTCAAAGCGATACCCGGCATCGACTTCCTCGTTCGTCGGCGGCCGGAAGGCACCCGCCTCAGCCTGGCCCCACGCCGCTGAACCGCTGCCCCACGCGATGAGGACAGGAAGGCAAAGCCGAAGAAAAACGCGAGCGTAGGAGGGCTGCATGAATGACGTGGGTGGATCACACCGGGCGAAAACATACCCACCCGCGCGAGTTTGATCCAGACTTTTCGACTCTCTGCGGAAGGCCGGGCGAGTTCCCAGTTGCCGAACCAACCAACCTGCGTTCAAGCTCCGCCACCATGTGGACCCCCATCAAGACTTTCACGGACATCAAGCTCGAGAAGACCAGTGACGGCATCGCCAAGATCACCATCAACCGCCCCGAGGTGCGCAATGCCTTCCGTCCCCTCACGGTGAAGGAGATGCTCGAAGCCTTCGACATCGCACACGAAGATCCCGATGTGGGTGTGATCATCCTCACCGGCGAAGGCGACAAGGCCTTCTGCTCCGGCGGCGATCAGAAAGTGCGCGGTCACGCAGGCTACGTGGGCAATGACGGTGTGCCCCGCCTCAACGTGCTCGACCTGCAAAAGAAGATCCGCAGCCTGCCCAAGCCCGTCATTGCCATGATCGCAGGCTACGCCATCGGCGGCGGTCATGTGCTGCATGTGGTCTGTGACTTGAGCATCGCTGCCGACAACGCCCGCTTCGGCCAGACAGGACCCAAGGTGGGCAGCTTCGATGGCGGCCTGGGCAGCAGCTACCTCGCCCGCATCGTGGGGCAGAAGAAAGCCCGCGAGATCTGGTATCTCTGCCGCCAATACGATGCCCAGCAGGCGCTCGAGATGGGCCTGGTCAATACCGTGGTGCCTCTCGCCGAGCTGGAAACCGAGACCGTCAAATGGTGCCGCGAGATCCTCGCCCACTCGCCCCTGGCACTTCGTTGCCTCAAGGCCGCGCTCAATGCCGACTGCGATGGCCAGATGGGCCTCCTTGATCTCGCCGGCAATGCCACCCTTCTCTATTACATGAGCGAAGAGGCCAAGGAGGGTAAGAATGCCTTCGTCGAGAAGCGGAAGCCCGACTTCAAGAAGTTCCCCCGCGTGCCCTGATCACACCGTCACCGAAACATTCACAGCCCACAGGCTGACATTTGCCAATTCCCCTGACCACACTACTATCGCCGCCCGATGATCGCCGCTGCCACTGCCAACGCTGTAACCAATCTCAACGTCCTCGACTTCTCCTGGGTCTCCAGTCCCGAAGCGTGGGTCGCCCTCCTCACCCTCGCTGTCCTGGAGATCGTGCTCGGCATCGACAACATCGTCTTCATCTCCATCCTCGTGGACAAGCTGCCGGAGAAAGACCGTCCGCGCGGCCGCTTCCTCGGCCTGGCCCTGGCGATGATCACCCGCATCCTTCTGCTGCTCTCGATCACCTGGGTGATGTCCCTCACCAAGCCGCTCTTCACACTGCTCTCCCAGGAGATCACCGGCAAGGACCTGGTGCTCATCTTTGGCGGCCTCTTCCTGATCTACAAGAGCACCAAGGAAATCCATGAGAAGCTGGAAGGCGATCCTGAAGGCCATGTGCGGGATAGTGTGGGCGCGGGTGCCGCCTTTGGTGCCGTGCTCGTGCAGATCGCCATCCTGGACATCGTCTTCTCGCTCGACTCTGTAATCACCGCCGTGGGCATGGCCCAGCACATCGGCATCATGGTCATCGCCGTGATGATCGCCGTCGGCTTCATGATGATCTTCGCCGGAGCCGTCAGCGACTTCGTCAACAAACACCCGACCGTGAAGATGCTGGCCCTCAGCTTCCTCCTCATGATCGGCACCGCCCTCATCGGTGAAGGCCTGCACTTCCACATCCCGAAAGGCTACGTCTATTTCGCCATGGGCTTCTCCGTCTTCGTCGAGATGCTCAACCTCAAGGCCAAGAAGAAGCACGCCATCGTGAACGACGTGGCGTGAGGTAGGCGGCGCGCTCGCCTGTCCAATCTCAGATCCCCAATTTCCATCTTCCAATGCAGCTCGTTCATGGCGCACCGTGCCAGCAGACGACTGGCAAAGTGCTGGAGAATGGAAACCTAACGCGATACAAATCTACGCCTCCCTCACCGCCCCACCCACCCAGCGAGCATACGCCTCGCTGACGGCCTCGGGCTTCAAGGCCACGATCTCCGGCACCTCGTAGGGATGTCCCGCCTTGATCCCCTGCTCGAAGGCAGGCCAAAGCGTCGCCGTCGTCTTGAAGATCGCCAGCACCTCGGCGTCTCGTTGCACCGCTCCCTGCCATCGGTAGATGGACTCGATGGCGGGCACGAGATTCACACAGGCCGCGAGTTGCGATTCCACCATCGCCGCGCCAAGCTCTCGCGCCTTGTCGATGTCAGGAAACGTTACCAGGACGATCAGGATGGATTCGGCGTTCATGAGTTTCGGTTCTTGATTTCCGACAGGCACCAACCTCACGATCCGCTCCGACGCAACCCACCTTCCAGTCATGAAATCCGGCTTCTTTGACAAGCTCATCAAACGCATGGACCGCCTCGAGCCCGGCGAGGTGCAGCACTTCCTCGCCGAACTGCTCCGGGAAAAAGGCCTGCTAGAGAAAGTCTTCCAGGCATTGCAGGAAGGCGTCATCCTGCTCGACCACGAAGGCCACGTCACCTACGTCAATCGCGCCGCCTGCCATCTCTTCGGATTCGAAGCCGAACAAGTCGTTGGCAAACAACTCGCCGAAGGCGTGCGCGGGCTCGACTGGAAAGAACTGCGCAAGCCAGGCACCGTCGTCAGCCGCGACCTCGAGGTTTTCTATCCCGAGAACCGCTTCCTCAACTTCTACATCACCGCCATCGACGACACGCACGAGGCGGGCTTCGTGATGCTGATTCGCGACATCACCCAGACCCGCAAGCTCACGGAAGAAAAGATCGAAAGCGAACGCATCACCGCGCTGACGATGCTCGCGGCAGGCGTCGCCCACGAACTGGGCAACCCCTTGAACAGCCTCACCATCCATCTTCAACTCATGGAGCGGCAGCTCAAGAAGATGGGCAAGGGCGCAGAGAAGCTGCAAAAGCCCCTCGACGTGGCCCTGGGCGAGATCAAGCGCCTGGACTTCATCATCAGCCAGTTCCTCGCCGCCATCCGGCCCACGCATCCCCACCTGCTGCGTGCCAACGTCAACGAGCTGATTCAAGAGACCTCCCGCTTCCTCAAGCCCGAACTCGAGCAGCACCGCGTGAAGATCAAGCTCGAACTCCGCGCCGACGTGCCCGACATGCCCGTGGATGCCAATCAGTTGAAGCAGGCCTTCTACAATCTCATCCGCAATGCCTGCCAGGCCATGCCCGAAGGCGGCAAGCTCACCGTCATGAGCACCTACAACGACAACGAGGTGATCGTGAGCTTCCAGGACAGTGGCAAAGGCATTAGCCGCGAGCACATGGGCAATCTCTTCCAGCCCTTCTTCACCACTCGCAAAACCGGCACCGGCCTCGGCTTGCTGATCGTCCGCCGCATCATCCGCGAGCACGGCGGTGAGATCGACATCGAAAGCCGCGAAGGCCAGGGCACCAAGGTCACCATCTTCCTTCCTCTCGTGGAGAAGAAGGTCCGCATGTTGAAAGCCGGAGGCGACTAAGCCATCTCCAGCCCGCGCATCGTGCCCGTGCTGGTGGCGAATTTGTCTTCCTCAATGCCCAGGCGTTGCAGCGCAGACACGAAGAGGTTGGGCAACGGATAGTTGTGCTCGCGATCAAAGGCGAGATGCTGGCCGTGTTTGAAACCACCACCGGCGAAGAGCACGGGCAAGTTGGTCGTCACATGCGTGTTCGCATTGCCGAGGTTGCTGCCATACAAGATCATCGAGTGATCGAGCACGGTTCCTCCAGTTTCCTTCGTCGCTTTGAGATGGCTGAACAACGCGCCGAGCTGCTTCATGTGCTCGCGATCAATCGCTTCGAGCTGCGCGAGTTTCTTCGCTGACTTGCCGTGGTGCGAGAGACTGTGGTAGCCGTCGTCGATGTCTGCGCCTTCGACTTCGATGGTCGGCGAGTTCACGCTGTCGAGCATGATCGTGATCAAACGCGTGCTGTCGGTTTCAAACGCGAGCCGCGCCATGTCATACATCAGTCGCACCTTGTCCATGTATTCGCGCGGGCTCTCAGGATCCTCCGGCGGCTTCACCTTCACCACGGGCTTCGGCTTCTTTTCCCAAGCCTGCGCCGCACTGAGTCGCTGCTCCAGCTCGCGCACACCAGTGAAGTATTGATCGAGCCGCTCACGATCATGCGCACCAAGATCGCGCTGCAAACTCTTCGCCTGCCCCGCCACCGCATCCATGATGCTCTGGCCCAGTGAGAGCTTCTTCTCCGCCTCCGCGATCTGCTTCGCCGAGCCTTGCAGGAAGAGTCTCTTGAAAACCTCCGAGGCCTTTTCCTCGCACGGGATCAGCGCACCACTGCCCGTCCACGACAAGCTGCGCATGCCCTGCGACACATTCACGCCCAGCGTGAGCGATGGAAACCGCGTGAGATGCCCAATGCGTTCTGCCGCGAACTGATCGAGCGAGATCGTGTTGCGAAACCCACCATTGCCCGGATGCGGCGCGGCAGTGAGGAAGCAATTGTCCGCTGGATGCCCGCCATCCACATCAGGATGCATCACGCCACTGAAGACCGTGAAGTCATCGCGGAATGCCTTCAGTTCTTCGAGGTAAGGCGAGAGCTGGTAGTTTCGACCAACCGACTCCGCATCCGGGAAGAACTTCTCCGGCAGCAAGCCGAGGTTGTTGCACACGCCAAGAAACCGACGCGGCGGCGGTGCCGAAGCCGCACGCGAAAACGCCGGCAGCATCGCATCAAGCAACGGCAGCGCGAGGCCAATGCCCGACGCGCGCAGGAACTGACGGCGCGAGACGTGGCGCTGGGTGGAGATGAAGGTGGAGGGGGACATGATGAGAAGGCTGGCAACGCAGCTTCCACGCCACATCGTTCAATGAGAAAACAACGAGGCATCTAGGATGGCGAGCACGTCTTCCAGCACCTCCGTGGGAGCAGCTTCGATGAACTTCATCTGGCGCGACTTGAAATCGAGCGACTTCACCTGTTCGCACATGACGTAGCCCGTTAGGGATGTGCGGCCGGCGATAGGCACATGGAAAGGCACTCGTCGATCCGTGTTGGTGATTGGGCAACACACCGCCATGCCGGTGGCCTTGTTAAAGGCGTCTTTGCTGACCACCAGCGCCGGCCGCCGACCCTTCTGCTCGTCACCGGACTGGGGGTCGAAATTCAGCGACACCAGATCGCCTTGCCGAGGCACGAAGAGAGCCATTACCAGACCTCCTTGCCGCTGACGCCCCAATCGGTCTCCTTCACCTTGTAGTTCTTGGGCATGGCGGCCACTAGGTCTTCGATCCGATGCCTGCCCCGGATTTTGCCCGCCGGTTTCGCGGGCTTCACAATGAGGGCGTCTTTCTTCGGGCTGATCAGCAGTTCCAGTTCAGCGCCATTCTCAATGCCGAGCGCGGCGAGCAAGGCCTTGGGCAGACGAATGCCCTGACTGTTGCCCCAGGTCTGCAGTGTGGTTGTCATCCTGATATGTATAGCCGCCGGCTAAACATTGGCAAGCGTCGCCTTGCTTCGGCGGAGTGAACGCAGGCTCACCTTTCTCACTTCACCTGAAACACCGCACTCCCCACGACCTCATGCACCAGCGTCTTCACACCGAAGTTCTTCGCCTTGGTGTCAGCAAGGATGCGCTCGATTTCGGCTCGATCCGCGAAGTGAATCGGCGCTCCCGTTGCATACACGAGGAGCTGGCGCACGAGGTTGCGGGCGATTTGTTCTTCGTCGTCGAGCAGGAGTTGCTTCAGCTCGCGGATGTCTTTGAAGCTTCGTCCATCGGGCAGCGTGCCACTGGCATCGACGGGTTGGGCGGGGTGGAAGGTGAAGGGCTGGCCGTTCTTGCCGAAGCCTGCGGGCGGTTCGCCATCGCCGAGGGCGCGGTAGTTTTCGCGGAAGCCGCCGAAGACATCGAAGCTCTCCAGAGCGAAACCAGCGGGATCAATCTTCGCGTGGCAGGCGGCGCAGGTTTCGAGCTTGCGATGAGCGTCGAGTTGCTGGCGGATGGTGTGCGCACCGCGTGTGTCAGGCTCGATGGCGGGGACGCTCGCGGGCGGTGGTGGCGGGGGCTTGCCGAGCATGCGTTCCATGATCCACACGCCGCGCAGCACGGGTGAGGTCGTGGTGCCGTTGGCAGTGACCTTGAGCACGCTGGCTTGGGTCATGAGTCCGCCGCGCACGCTGTCTTTGGGAAGGCTCACGCGTTGCAAGGTGACGCCGTCCACCTTGGGCAAGGCGTAGTGCTGCGCGAGGCGTTCGTTGAGGAAGGCGAAGTCGGATGACACGAGGTTGCGCGCGGGCAGGTCTTTGTGCAGCAGCTCGTTGAAGAACAACTGCGTCTCCTGCACGGCGGACTCGACGAGCAAATCATCGAGGTAGTAGTCGGGATAAAGCGTCGCGTCGGGCGAGGTGGCTTCCATCTTGCGCAGATCAATCCAGTAATCGAGGAAGGCGTTCACGAAGCGACGCGAGCGAGTGCTAGCGAGCAGGCGATCCGTTTGCGCGTGCAGCACCTCGGGCTTGCTGAGATCAGCAGCGCGCAGCTCGGCATCGGGCTCGGAGTTCCAGAGGAAGTAGGCGAGTCGCGTGGCAAGCGCGGCGTTGTCGAGCTTGCCGGGCTTCTCTTCGAGACACACAAATTTCGGCGAGCACAGCACGGCGGTGTAGCCAGCGATCATCGCGTTCGCGAAGTCGCTGCCTGATTTCTTCGCGGCCTCAATGACCGCCATGAAGCGCTGCACATCGTCATCGGTGAAGGGCTGGCGATACGCGCGCTGCATGAAGCGACGCAGCAGACGCTCGGTGTCGCCGGGGTCCTTGCTCACAATCTCGAGCTTCGCCTTCGCGTCTTTGCGATAGAGCGGCAACTCATCGAACATGACGTGATGCGCGGTGCTCGGCCATGCTTTGATGATCGGGCCTTCGGCCTCCATCCATTGCATCGCGAGGCCGGGCTGACCTTCCTTGGACGCGAGCGGGTTGTGATAGGCAGGTGGACGCGAGCGAAATAAGCGCGCGGCGTCGTAGCGGATGATCTCGCCTTTGAGCAAGTAGGTCTCGATCTCGCGCACGGTCGGCTCGGTGCCGAAGTCAAAGCTGCCCAGCAGACGAAGCTGTCGCGGCGGTGTCTCGCCATAGATCGTCACCGGCTCGGAGCGACGACCCTTCGACACCGTGTCGAGATCCGGGCGATACCACTTCTCACCCTGCTGCGGACCCACCCACAGCGAGTAACCGCTGAAGCGCAGCTTATACAAACCGGAGCGCGGCACCTCGAACTCGCGGAACTTCAGCTCGATCGGTTCATAGCTGCTCGCCACGCATCCGATGGCTTCCTGCTCGCGCAGCTTCGGGTTCTTCTTGCCCACCGTTGCAGGAGCCTTGCCCGCACGCACATCCGGCTGCGCCTGCGTGCCCAGCACGGGGAAGGTCGCTCGCTCGGGGCTCTTGTTGAACTGCGAGAACTTCATCTTCCCGAGC
>CAUJJC010000300.1 GCA_963204975.1 Verrucomicrobiota bacterium
GTGATCGTGGCCACGTTGCTGCCTGTGGCAGGACAGACGGCATTCCATTTCACCAAGTTGCGTGTGAGATCTGCAGGACTGATGGGCGGGGAGATGCCGCCTTCTTCGCCGAGCATTCGCGTGGGCGTGACGATCCAGAGATCGCTGCCGGTCTCGACCAGGACGCAAGGCGTGCCCTGCACCCAGGACTGGCCTCCGCGCATGGTGCCATCGTTTTGGAGCACCACAGAAGGCCAGACCTCGACGGGCTGCCGCATCCATTCAGGCGTGCCATTGATGGCATCAGATAGTTCCAGCAGGCTCGATCCATAGATGATCTCGGTGGTCTGATCGCCAGAGGTGTAGCCAATGGCAGGTGCGCCACCTCCACCTACGGCTGAATCGAGGTAAGCCATGTCCGATGGCGCGTAGCTGCCACCGCCGCCGCCACCGATGTAGGGGCCAGGAGCAACGGAGCCACCTGCATTTCCGCCCGAACTCATGCTGGTCATTCGTGGGCCGGAGGCGAAGCGGGTGATGCGCTGCTGGCGCGCGAGCGCTCCCCAGACTCGGCCCTGGGACGAGGACATGGTAGGCGTGCCGACAAAGGTGCGCGCTTGATGAGGATTCTGCTGGCGGAAGGTTGCAGACATCGTGGTTTGCTGGTGGGGCCGCCATTCCTCGCCACCGGAGGAGGAGATGGGCACCGAAGCGAAGTTGTTGGCCGGGGAGTCGATCAGCCGACGGCGTTTTGCTTCGGGGGTAGGCTCGCCTTTCTTGATGGTCTCAGCGGGCTTTGGAGGGACAAGGCCAAGCGCGGGTGCCAGCTTGGTTTCTAGTTGCTTCCAGAGCGACGGGGCAAACCAGACCACTGGCACCAGGACGACTACGAGCGCTGCGATCTGAAGCATCAGCGCACGCGTTTTGTTGGTCTCCACCACAGTGAACTTCACATTCTTGAGCAGTTCCTCCACGGACTCCGGCTCAGGCAGGGGAGAAGCGGCAGCCGCTTCGACGGGCACAAAGACGGAGTGCATCAGCGAGGGCCGGGCTTCCTCGGGCGAGGGCTCCGATTCTGGGACATCCCCTGGGCGTTTCTCCGTGATCACTGCCACGAGGTCATCCGGCTTCTTTAGTCCCTGGGTGAATCCGGTTGCTCGGGCCATTGCTGCCGGGCGTGCAGGGATAGGGGCGATGATGCTCTCCCCGCAGCCTGGACATGGGGATTCCACACCTGCCAAGTGGGAAGGAACGCTGAGGTTCATGCCACAGGCGTGGCATTTGAATGTGAGGCAATCACCGGCCATGGTTGAGGGTGGTTGGGTTGATTGGCGACTGAGGGGAGTCACAGCTTAAACGTTAAATTATGGAAATTATAACGGTGTCGGCTGGGTAAAGTCAACTCGCCTATACATGTTCAGCCGTCCAAACCCTTGATTTGACAGACAACGGAGCCTCTTGGCGGCGTTGAATAACAAAGCCTGCGCATTTGCTATCAGCGCAGCCACTCGCTAGAATTCGCGCCTCATGTCTCAACCGACCGCTCTTCCAGACAACGAATCGATCGCCAAAGCAGCCTCCTGGGTGGAGCCGCTTCGCAATGAAATTGGCCGGGTGCTGGTGGGCCAGACAGAACTCGTGGACCGCTTGCTCGTCGCTTTGCTGACCAACGGGCATGTGCTTCTGGAAGGTGTGCCTGGACTGGCCAAGACACTCGCCGTGCGAACGCTCTCCTCGTGCTTGCAGGCCAAGTTCCAGCGCATTCAGTTCACGCCCGATCTGCTGCCAGCCGATGTCGTGGGCACCATGGTGTATCATCCCAAGGACGGCACCTTCACCCCACGTCTCGGTCCCATCTTTGCCAATCTTATTCTGGCCGACGAAATCAACCGTGCCCCGGCCAAGGTGCAGAGTGCCCTGCTCGAAGCCATGCAGGAGCGGCAGGTCACGCTGGGCGAGATCACGCACAAACTACCTGATCCCTTCCTCGTGCTGGCCACTCAGAACCCCATCGACCAGGAAGGCACCTACACGCTACCGGAAGCACAGCTCGACCGATTCTTGCTCAAGGTCCGCGTGGACTACCCGACACCTGCCGAGGAACGCCGGGTGCTCGATGCCATGGCCACCAGCGCGCCGAAGCTGGATGTGAGTCCCATCGTTGATGTCAGCGCCATCACGGCCAGTCGCGGCATCGTGAACTCGCTCTACATGGATGACAAGGTGAAGGACTACATCGTCGCGCTGATTCACGCCACTCGCGACCCCTCGCCCTATGCGCCGCATTTGAAGCTGCTCATCCGTTGCGGTGCCTCGCCTCGTGGCACGATCAATCTCGCACTGGCCTCCAAGGCGCTCGCATTCCTCAACGGTCGTAACTTCGTCACGCCGAATGATGTGAAGCAGCTCGCTCCCGACATCCTGCGCCATCGCGTGCTGCTCAGCTATGAAGCCGAAGCCGAAGGCAAGACGAGCGAAGACGTGATCCGCGAATTGCTGGAGAAGCTGCCCGTTCCTTGAGTCTCAGCGGCTCCCGCCCCGGAGCATGACCGATGCAGCCCGTGATCGCCATGTCAGCCAATGAAGCAGGAACCTTGATCGGGTTCGTGCTCGGTCTTGGTTTGTGCGGATTGTTCCTCTTCTGGTTGATCCGTCGGCTGACGCGGAAGGCGCCACCGCCACTGCCCTCGCTCACCACCGCTCCCATCGCTGAATGGGGACGGGGACGTCAGA
>CAUJJC010000301.1 GCA_963204975.1 Verrucomicrobiota bacterium
CACGCCATCGCACAGAACTGCGCCTGCATGTCCGTGGGGAAGCCGGGATACGGCATCGTCGTGAGGTCGAAGCCCTTCGCGTTCGGGTTCGGGTGGATGGAGATGCTGTCCTTCCCAATCTCCATCGGGAAGCCGCAGACCTTCAATGCATCAAGGATCGCCTTCATGTGCTCGGGAGCCACGCGCTTCAGTGTGACACCCTCACCCATCATCGCGCCCGCGCAGAGGAACGTGCCTGCCTCAATGCGATCCGGGATGACCGTGTGCTCTGCACCGTGCAGTTCCTTCACGCCTTCGATGACAATGCGATTGCTGCCTGCGCCTTCGATCTTCGCGCCCATCTTGTTGAGGAAGTTGGCAAGGTCTTCCACCTCGGGCTCAGCGGCAGCGCCTTCGATGATCGTCGTGCCTTTCGCGAGCACCGCCGCCATCATCACGTTGTCGGTGCCCAGCACCGTGGAGCCGTGCTTGCCCATCAGGTTGAGCGAGCCGCCTTTGAAGTTCTTCTTCGCATCCACCTGGATGTCGCCGCCATCGACGGTCACGACAGCACCTAGACCTTCGAGTCCTTTGAGATGCAGATCCACCGGGCGGTCACCGATGACGCAGCCACCAGGGAGCGACACCTTGGCCTTGCGCAGCCGACCCGTGAGCGGTCCGAGCACACAGATGGACGCACGCATCTTGCGCACCAGATCGTAAGGTGCCTCGCTCTTGATCTTCTTCGCTTCGACAACGACGACCCCACTGGCGCGCTCCACCTCGGCACCGAGTTCGGCCAGGATCTGCGTCATGTAGTTGGTATCCGAAAGGTCCGGCACGCGACGAATCGTGCAGACGTCCTTGGTGAGCAGCGTGGCCGCGAGAATGGGCAACGAAGAGTTCTTCGAGCCGCTGATAGTGACCTTGCCCTTCAAGGGCGTGCCACCGTGAACGATCAGTTTTTCCATCATGAAGTGGGTGCAGAGTGCTGCCACTTGGCAAACACGAAGCGCCCAATGTTGGCAAGGTCTTTTCGCACACTCACCTCCACAAATCCTGCCGACTGGCACATCGAAGCCACGGGCTCGCCCTGGTCGTGATGCACTTCCTGCGCAATCCACGCACCGTCATTGAGATGCTCCTTCGATGCCGTGATGAACCGCTCGATGATCTCCATCCCGCTCTCGCCGCCATCCAGCGCCAGCACTGGATCACGCTGCACCTCACGGCTGAGCGCTGCGAGTTCACCACGCGGGATATAAGGCAGGTTCGTCACGATCAGATCGAAGGCCCCGTCCACCTTCTCGAACAAATCCGAGCGCACGAGCCGCACCCGCTCGTCCAGCTTCAGTCGCGAGCAGTTCAGGCGCGCCAGCTCCAGCGCGTCCTCCGAGATGTCCGCCAGCACCACCGTGCTCTTCGGCCACGCCTTGGCCAGCGACAGCCCGATGCAACCGGAGCCCGTGGCCATGTCGAGCACGCGCACCGGATGATCTTTGCCAAACTGTTCCACGATCATCTCCACCAGCCGTTCCGTCTCCGGTCGCGGCACCAGCGCGCGATGATCGCTGACGAACTCGCTATCGTAAAACTCCACCGTGCCCAGCAAGTGCTGCAACGGCTCCCCTTCCCCACGACGCTTCAACAGCCCGCGCAAGGTCTCCAGCTCCGGCTCCTTGAGCACTTCATTGAATCGCAGATACAAGTCCATGCGCCGGCACTGCAACACATGCGCCAGCAGATGCTCCATGTTTAGCCGCGCCTCATCGATGCCCTTCTTCGTGAGGTAGGCGGCACCGGATTGCAGGACTTCGAGGAGAGGCTTCATCAGGAATGGCAGAGATCAGGGACGCGATAGTGCAGAGCAAAGCCCGGCGGTCACTGCAAATCATTCCTGCTGGAGTTCATCGGAGGAAGAGGCCTCGCGTTCGGTTCGAACTCAGGCGAGAAGACTCACACAGTCGAAACGGCTGCACCAGATTTTCTGCGGCAAACCGACTGACGGACGGCAGTATGATCATCACATGACCGAGCCCGACTTCCAGCAACACGCCAAATTTCTCCCGCTCTACGTGGAGAACGAGCCGTCATTGCGTGGCTTTGTGCGGTCGCTGGTGCCGACGCTGGCGGATGCGGATGATGTGATGCAGGAGGTCGCGATGGCGCTTTGGAAGCGCTTTCACACACTCTCGGCGCCTGAGGACTTTCGGCGTTGGGCGTTTGGTGTCGCCAGATTGGAGGCGCTGGAGTTTTTGCGCAAAAAGAGCCGCGACCGGCATGTGTTTGGCGATGAGTTGTTCTTCACGCTCGCGGATGAAGCGGAGGAGATGGCCGATCGTTTCGCTGAGGAGCGAAAGGCGCTCGATACCTGCTTGCAAAAGCTCCCCACCGATCAGCGCACGCTGGTGGAGGCCGCGTATGCGCCGGCTTCACGCATGGATGAGCTGGCGGCGAGGCTTGGGCGCACGGCGATGGCCGTCTATAAATCCCTGCACCGCATCCGCATGATGCTGACGGAATGCGCGAAGCGTGAACTGGCCAAGGAGGGCGCAGCATGAACTCCGAGCACGAAAAGGACTTCGATCTGATCGAGCGATACCTCACGGGCCGCGCTTCCGCCCATGAGGTAAAGGCCCTGGAGATCCGCCTGAGTGTCGATGCTGAGCTGCGGCAGGAGTTTTTGCGTTACGCGCATGTCGATGCCGCTTTGAAGACGATGGTGCGTCCGGCAGCTCAACAGCCTCTGGCCGCTCCGAAGGCCAAAACACCGGTCTGGCGTGCTCAAACCCTGCGCTGGGCCGCTGCGGCGGTTTTTCTGCTCGCGGGCGCGTTGGCGCTGTGGATGCCACGCGGGGTCGAAGTGCGCGTGATGGCCGTTTCGGCCGATGCGGCGGCTTTTTGGCCTCAAGACAGCACACAGCGGCTTCGCGAGGTGAAGCTCGAAAACGGCAGCGTGCAGCTCCGGCTCGATTCAGGTGTCACG
Organism: Verrucomicrobiota bacterium; assembly: GCA_963204975.1. GTDB lineage: Bacteria > Verrucomicrobiota > Verrucomicrobiia > Verrucomicrobiales > Verrucomicrobiaceae > JAEUHN01. The sequence continues at coordinate 2,966 of CAUJJC010000301.1, forward strand.
CTCGATTTGAATGCTCCGGTTCACTTGCAGCTCGCGGATGCGATGCACGCCACGCTGCTCGCAGGCAGTGTGACTGCGGATGTGGGTGATTTGGGCAAAGGATTCGTCATCGAGACCAGCAGCGCCCGCGTGATGGACCTCGGCACACGCTTTGGTGTGTCGCTCGGCAGCTCGGGGGAGACGGACGTGGCCGTGTTTCAGGGCAAGGTGGAGGTCTTTGGCAAAACCAAGAGTGAACCCACATCGCTCATCGCCGGTGAAGCTGTGCGGGTGCATCCCAGTGCGACGCCGCGTCGTCTCGTGTGCATCAACACCCGTGGTGAATCCTTTGCCACACTCACACCACCACCTGCAAACGCGCTGGTCACCGATGTGAGAGACAATGTGGACGACGGCGGCAGCTACGCCTTCTACACGCTGCAAACACGCCAGATGCGATCCGGTGCGCGGCCCTATTCCACCCTCGGCAAGCCACATTGGCAGGCGATGCCCGGCGAGGAGTTCCCGACTGAGCTGATCGGCGCCGACATCGTCGGAACCTTCTCACCTGATCGCAACGATCCCGATTTGGAACTCACCCTCAGCGTCTCGCGACCCTGCACGGTCTTTTTGATGCTCGATTCGCGATCTGAAGTGCCCGAGTGGGTGAAGCGTGATTTCACGGAAGCCGGCTTCCAACTCCGCAGCGGCCCCTGGGCAGAAAACCCCGTCGTCCAAGGCATGACCGCCGATGAGAGCGGCGAGATCCATGTGACCTACCATGTGTGGAAGCGCACCGTGCCCGCCGCTGGAGCTATAAAGCTCGGCCCACCGTATCCCGAAAAGGACGGACGGTATCGCGCCATGTATGGCATCGCCGTGAAGTGAGTGTGGTGAGTCCTCTGGACTCATTTAGAATGTGGTGCAGTCCTCCGGACTGCTATTATGTGGTTGTGTCCTCTGGACTCATTCAGAAGCAGTCCAGAGGACTGCACCACATTCATTCCCAACCATGTCCTTCCGCGCAGGCTTCAAACCCTACAATCCGAACGCGGAAACAGAGCGGACCCGTGAGTTTCTCCCGCACTGGGAACAACCCGGCTGCACCTACTTCGTCACCTGGCGCATGGCCGATAGCATTCCGATGGAGAAACTGCGCCCTCTGCAAGAGGAGCGCACTCGATGGCTCGCCGAACATCCCAAGCCCTGGGACGAAGCCACCTGGAAGGAGTTTGGCCAGAGATTCGAGGGCCGAATTCAGGAGTGGCTCGATCTCGGTGAAGGCAGCCGTTTACTCTCCGATGAAACCTCTCGCAAAGTCGTCAGCAACGCCCTGCACTTCTTCGACGGACAGCGATACCACCTCGGAGACTACATCGTGATGCCAAATCATGTGCATGTGCTCTTCACGCCACTGCCAGGCCATGAGCTGAGAAAGCTGCTGCACTCCTGGAAGAGCTTCACGAGCAAAGAAATCCTCAAACGCAGCCTCGACGCACCGAATCCATTTTGGCTTCAGGAGTCGTTCGATCACATCGTCCGCAGCGAAGGTCAATTGAAGCACTTTCAAGACTACATCCGGGACAATCCGGCCAAAGCGCATCTCAAACCCGGCACCTGGACCCACTGGGCACCGGATTGAGTGTCTTTATTGTGGTTGAGTCCTCTGAGTGTGGTGCAGTCCTCTGGACTGCTTTCAATGTGGTTGAGTCCTCTGGACTCATCCGAGTGTGGTGCAGTCGTCCCGACTGCTCTGAATGAGTCCAGAGGACTCAACCACACTTTCCCCGGCAAACACTTCGTCCATCGGCAGTATCTCCTCATGCGCCCGCTTCTCATCCTTCTCGCTCTCTGCTCCGCTCTCGTCGCTGCGGACAAACCGAACGTGCTCTTTGTGCTCATTGATGACTTCGGCTCGCGTGATCTCGGCTGTTACGGCTCCACGCTGTATGAAACGCCGAACATGGATCGTCTCGCGGCCAGTGGGGCGAAGTTCACGCAGGCCTATGTGGCGTATCCGCGTTGTGTGCCGTCGCGATTTGCGATTTTCACGGGGAAACATCCCGCTCGTGTCCAGGGCATCAAAGACAGCCCGCATGTGGAGCCGGAGCGGGATGCCACCATCGGACAGGCATTCAAGGCAGCGGGCTACAGCACTTTTTACTGCGGAAAATGGCATCTCGGCGAAGGCGCATCGGAACCGAACAAGGTCGGTTTTGACACCACCGTGGCTGCGGGAGCGGCGGGTGCCACTCGATCGTTTTTTGCGCCTTACACGGTCTCGAAGGGCAAGGGCGGTCACGATGAAAAGGATGCCATCACCGACCTCGACGACGCTCCAGAGGGCGAATACCTCACGGATCGCCTCACAGATGAAACGCTCAAGTTCATCGAGGCGAACAAGGACAAACCCTTCTGCGCCGTG
>CAUJJC010000302.1 GCA_963204975.1 Verrucomicrobiota bacterium
CGCACTGCGCCTCGCGATCCACGGCATACTTGTAGTCGCCTCCATAAGGACCACCACGGAACATGATGCGGTTCTCGCGACCATCGAAGCCTTTGCGCATCGGTGTCACCCAGCACACAGAGTTGCCGGAAAAGAAGAGGAGGTTCACGCCCGCATCGCGCATCTTCACCACGCTGTGATACTGGCGAATGTCCCAGTATTCGTCGTGCCCCACACTGAGGAAGGCCTTGCACTTCAGCCCTCGATCTGGCGTCATGAGATCGCTGTTGGAGCAGTAGCTCACATCGTAGCCGTGCTGCTCCAGCCAGTAGGCCATGGGGAACTCAAAGCACAGCCACTCGCCGGAGCCGAGGGACTGCGGGTTCTCATAGATCTGCGCATACTTCGCATACGGACGGTCGAAGCTCACCTCGGACCACGGACCCTGATTGCCTCGCGGGTCGGTGTAAACGGAGTAGTTGTCCGGCCAGCGATTGTAAGCCTGCCAAGTGTTGTCGCTGCACTGCACCAGAATGTCCGCCGGACGTTCATCCTTCACGATGAAGACCACATAGCTCTGCCAGTAAGGTTCATCTGCGGAGTCGGGAATGGTGGTCAAACGTCCGAGGTAAACGCCGCTCACCCAGTCACTCGGAATGGTGATCGTCGTGGCCGGTTCCCATCGGCACTCGACGAGGCGCTTGTCGCCCACGGGCTTCGGGATTGGCTGCGCCTTGCCATCGAAGGGGCCGAGCGTGCTCATCAGTCGTGCGCCGCAGCCGCCGTAGTAGCCCGTGCGGAAGATCTCCAGGGTGAAACGTTTGGCCTTGGTGTTGACGAAGATGTCGAGCTTCTCGCCTGCCTTCACGGACTGGTGGGAGCAGTAGCCTTCGATGTCGAGCGAGCGAAAACCGCCCGTCTTGTCGAGGCGCACACGGGTCAACTGCCAGTCGAGCGAACCCGGTTTCGCATTCTCCGTCGCGATGATGCTGGAGTTGGTTGCAGGAGCATGTTGAGTTTGGGATGCCTGGGCAAAGGCGATGCCCGAGCCGAAGGCCGCCGTGGCCGAGGTTTTCAGGAAACCGCGACGAGAGAACTCTGCGTCGTCTGGGAGTGATGAAGGCGTGCTCATGAGGGGATCGACGGAAAAGTCAGTGCTCTCCATACAGGGAACGCGGGGGCACTTTGTCTTCATTTTGATGGTTTACCCGTGGTCGAAGGCTGCGAGTGCAGAGTAACTCCGAGAAAACAATTCCTCACCTCCATGCACGACCGAACCATTTCCCATCGTTCGACGGGCAGATGAACCCACGATTTCTGCTTCTCTGTTTTTGTTTGCTCACTGTCGCGCTGCACGCGGCATCGACGCCGAATGTTATCCTCATGATGGGTGACGATCACGGCTGGGAGGAGACTGGCTATCATGGTCATCCGCATGTGAAGACGCCGGTGCTCGATGAGATGGCGGCGACGGGTCTGCGCATGGAGAACTTCTATGCTGGGCATCCGAGCTGCTCGCCCACGCGAGCGAGCTTTCTCACAGGCCGGCATCCGAATCGCATGGGCACCTTCGCACCGGGTTGGTCGTTCCGACCGGAGGAGTTCACAATCGCGCATCTCATGAGCAAGGCGGGCTATCAGTGCGCGCACTTTGGCAAGTGGCACGTCGGCGCGGTGAAGGCGGAGTCGCCGGTGTGCCCGGGCAAGATGGGCTTCCACGAGTGGCTGTCGCACGACAACTTCTTCGAGCTGAACCCCTCACTCTCGCGCAACGGCGGTCCACCCGAGGTCTTCAAAGGCGAAAGTTCCGAGGTGCTGATTGATGAGACGATCCGCTTCATCGACAAGACGAAGCAGCAGGGCAAACCGTTCTTCACCGTCGTGTGGTTTGGCTCGCCGCATGAGCCTTATAGCGGCTTGCCGCAAGACCTCGCGCTCTACGACGATCTGCCTGCGAAGTATGCGACGAAGAAGGTGAAGCTTACCTCGAATGAAACCGGCGCGCCTGTCACGCGTCCACAAGGCGAGGTGCTGCGCGAGCGCTATGCGGAGATCACGGCGATGGATCGCGCGATCGGCAAGCTGCGCACGCATCTCAAGCAAAGCGGTCTGCGCGAAGATACTCTCGTCTTCTACTGCGGCGACAATGGCACCTCCGCCGACGGCTCGCTCGTGCGACCTCATCGCGGCGTCAAAGGCGAGATGTATGACGGCGGCATCCTCGTGCCCGGCCTCATCGAATGGCCCGCACTCATCCCGAAACCGCGCACCACCGACGTGCGCGTGACGACGAGCGATTTGCTTCCCACCCTCGCCTCGCTCACGGGGCAAGCACTGCCGCAGCGCCCCATCGATGGCATTGACCTGATGCCGCTGCTCGATGGCAAGATGACCGCACGCGCGAAGCCGCTCTACTTCTGGGAATACAACTTCAACAACCTGCGTCGCTCCAAGCGCTCTCCCGAGCCCTACCTTGATCCGAAGCTCCAAGAAGGCACCACTCCGCTCGCCAAACTCTCGGGCGGCAAAGCCACGCGCGACTTCAACAACTTTCGCCAGCCGCCCATCACGGACGATGACTACCTCGGAGCCCGCGCTATCATTGATGGCAACAGCAAGCTGGTGATCCACGAGTCAAAGGCCGGCAAAGCGAAGCTCGAACTCTTCGACCTCGCCGCTGATCCCGCCGAGAAAACGGACCTCTTCGCCAAAGAACCCGACCTCGCGAAGAAGCTGCAAGGTGAGATGCACGACTGGCAGCAGTCGGTGCTCAAGAGCCTGAGCGGCGCGGATTATCGGTGACTCTGCGACGTCGCTTCGTTAGGATCGCGCATCGAGAACCCACCACGCATCGCCATGAGCCGACCTTCTTCCCTCTCACGTCGTCAGTTCATCCGCACGACGGCACTCAGTGTTGCCGCAGCGACTATGACCAAAGCCGATGTCGCCATACCGAAGTTGCATCCGATCCTCACGCCGGACCTCGACTTCTACGATGTCTCGCGCGGCACGCCGAAGCCGCACACGCTCACGGGCGAGGCATTGATCAACGCTCGTCTCACACCTGACACCTGGCGCTGCGAGATCACGGCGGATGCGTTCATTGAAGATCCACACACGAAGGTGCCGGCGACTCTGAAGAAGTCGCTGACGATCGCCGACGGGACAGCGCTCGATCTGCCGACGCTGATGGAACTGGGCAAGAAGCACGAGGTTCACTTTCTGAAGGCGATGCAGTGCCTGAACATCGACACGCCGCTCGGCCAAGGCGTGTGGACGGGCGTCCCCTTGCGCGAGGTGCTGAAGCTGTGCGGCAGGATGAGCAACGTCCGCCGCATCTACTTCTGGGGCTATCACAACCACGATCCGAAGCAGGTCTTCAAATCGTCCGTGAGCTACACGCAGTGCTTCGAGACCGCGCCAGGCGATCTGCCGGTCTTCCTCGCTTATCGCGTGAATGGCGAGCCGCTGTCACTGGAGCGTGGCGGTCCGGTGCGCATGATCGTGCCGTGGTCGCATGGCTACAAATCCATCAAGTGGCTGCAGCACATCTTCGTCACCAACGACGCGCGCAACAACGACACCTATTCGAGCGGCAACAACGATCCTGATTCGTTCCTGAAGACGGCGGCCTATGTGGACAAGAGTCTCGACGGCCAAAAGATCGCGGCGGGCAATCCAGTGTTCGTCACCGGTCAGGTCATCAGCGGACTCAGCAGCGTGCAGCGCGTGGAGTATTGGCTGCGCCGCATTGAAGGCGAACCGCAGCCGCTAGCGGATGATGCGGACGAATTGCTGAAGGCGGCTTGGCAGCCCTGCGAACTCGAGGCCCTGCCCGACTGGAAGAGCGTGCTGCCCAAGAACATCAGCCCACTGCAAGTGCTCGCCTTTGATCCGCAACGCGGCCAGCCCCTCACTTGGCCGCCGCGCTACGGCATGTGCTCGTATCACGCGATGATCAAAGACCTGAAGCCCGGACGCTACGAAGTCCGCGCACGCAGCGTGGATCTGAATGACTTCGCGCAACCCGAGCCACGACCGCTGCAAAAGACCGGCAAGAACGGCATTCAGGTGAGGAGGTTTGAGGTTATCGCATGAAACACCTCTTCCTTCTGCTGATCGCCATGACCGTGGCGGCAAGTGCTCAGCAGCCCGTGTCCAAAGACAAGGCCCTCGATCTCGCCGGCAACGTCCACGTCATCTTCGAGCACAAGTGCAACGAGTGCCACGGCAGTCAGCTCAAGAAGCCCGAGGGCAAGTTCGGCTACGTGCTCGATCTCAAGCGCATGGCGGATAAGGAGGACTACGTCATTCGCGGCAAGCCGCAGAAGTCGGAACTCTTCCGCCTCGTGAACGAAGGCGAGATGCCGCCCGACGATCATCCGAAGACTCCACCACTTACCGGCGAGGAGAAAGACGTCGTGCGCCGCTGGATTCAAGCCGGTGCGCCGCACGAACTCCCTGCCGTGCTACCGAAGCGCACCTTCACTGCGCCTGCTCCAGCCAAAGCCAAGTCGCCAAAAGACATCCGAGTCACCCTCGATGTCCGCGATCAGCCTGCGGGCCAAATCTTCGACGACCTTGCGAAGCAAGCGCATATCGAGATCGCCTACACCGCACCAACGAACGAGCCCAAGCTCTCGATCACCTTCAAGAACGGCCCACTGAACGAGGCGCTCGATTACCTCGCGCTTTGCGGCAATCTCACGCTTCGATGGGAAGGCGAGAAGGCGGTCATTGGGTTGCACAAGCCGTGAGCTTCATAGCTCGCTGAACACTCTCCCCACCTCGCAGCGTAGTGGAGGCACCACTCATCCACCATGCACACCCGCCGCCACTTTCTCACCACCGCCGCGTGCAGCCTTGCGCTGCCGGGCGTTCGTTCCTTCGCTGCCGCCCCTGAACCCGAGCAACCACTGCCGCTCTCGGGCGAGAACGAACACTTCATGTGGCGCATTCAGTCGCCTGACGAGCCATATATCGACACGCAGCGCGACAGCAAAGCCTTCGCGTTTCAGGGCACGAAGATCATGCTGTCGGAGGACAACGGGAAGACGTGGCCACACACGGCGGAGTTCGCGGACGCGCAGAACATCACGCTCAGCATCATCCTGAGAAACGGGAACATCCTCTTCGCCACGCGGGAGCATTTGTTCCTCAGCACGGACAATCTCAAAACGCATCGTGAGATCATCGTGAAGCGTCCCGATGGCACTGACTATTTGCCGCACAAGCCGGTGAAGCCCGATCAGCCCGGCTGGTATTTCCACGCGCTCGATGGCGAGCATTGCTTCGACGTGAACGGCAAGGAGATGATCGTGTGGGGCAACTACTGCAACGTGCTCGGCGGTGCCGTGCCGGTGAACATCTACTACTCCACCGATAACGGCGAGACGGTGAAGCTCGCGTATGCGTTCGGCGTGAATCCGAAGATGCAGCAAAAGGGCGCGCCGCCTGATGCACCGTTGCTCGGCGATCCATCGAACCCGCTCTTCGCGCGTCACGTTCACAACGTCACCTACCACGCTGCGGAGAACGCCTTCTACGCATGCACGGGCGACATTGATCGCGGTGACGGCAAGGAGGTTCACTGGCTGCGCGGCACCTACGACGCGAAGGCCGACAAGTGGGACTGGAAGCATCTCATCTCCGTGGACTCGAACTCACGCTACAAAGCGGGCGGTATGAACTTCATCGACGGTAAGATGTATTGGATCGCCGACGCGAACGGCCCCGCGCTCGCGAACCGCTACGACCGCGGCATCTTCACCTGCGATCCGCAAGACTTCACCGATCCCACGAAGCACACGATGCTCTTCAATCCCGGTTATGAGTCCGCGATCATGCTGCATCAGGACGGCATCTTCATCGCCACGCACTGCGCGCCCGCGTCACCCTATCAGAACGGTATCATCTGGTCGTCGGACAAAGGCCAGACCTGGGCGCAATACGATCTCAAGTCCCCCGGCCCTCGCAGCGGCTGTCGCATCAACCGCAAGAACACCGACGGCTGGTTCCGCATGGACCTTCGCAAAGGCTGGATCGAGCGCGCGAACGTGTTGTTCTTGAAGCCGAAGGTGTGAGTGCTGCGCGTTAAGAGGTCAAGCCGTCAATCTGGTCAAGCTAGTGACGCCCGACTTCTATGGACCTAATTGTTTCAACTTGAACATCTCTTGACCAACCATGCCCATGCTCCGCCCCATCCTCTTCTTCCTCACCATCGTAGCCTCCGCAGCGGAGCCGCTCGATTTCACCGTGAAGCTCGAAACGGTGATGAAGCACGATGATGGGAAGTTTCTGTGGTTTCATCCGCGTGCGGCGGCGATTCCAGGCGGAGTAGTGATGACGATTCAGAAGCACCTGAAGGTTTCGGATTACTACTCAGGGCTGCACTACATGCGTCGCGAGGGTGTCGATGGTGCATGGTCGGAGCCGATGTTGCCACAGGAGATTGATTCGAAGAAGCAGGATGATGGTGTGACGATCAGCGTGGCAGATGTGACACCGGGCTGGCATGAGAAGACACAGCGGCTCATCGCGATTGGGTGTCGTGTGCGCTATAGCGACAAGGGAAAGCAACTCGACGACGTGAAGCGCGCTCACCAGACGGTGTATGCCGTGTATGACCCCAAGACCTCGAAGTGGACGCCGTGGCAGGTGTTGCAGATGCCGGATGACGAGCAGTTCAACTTCACTCGTAATGCTTGCGCGCAGTGGCTGGTGAAGCCGGATGGCAAGCTGCTCGTGCCACTCTACATCGGGACGAGCGCGAAGGATCGCTACAGCACCACGGTGGCGGAGTGTCGCTTCGATGGCGAGAAGCTGAGCTATGAGCGCAATGGCAATGTGCTGCGACTCGATGTCGCGCGCGGCTTGTATGAGCCATCGCTGATCGCGTTCGCGGGGCACTACTACCTCACGTTGCGCAACGACGAGCGCGCCTACGTCAGCGTGAGTGATAATGGTTTGCATTTCACTGAGCCGAAGGCGTGGATCTTCGACGACGGCAGCGATCTCGGCAGCTATAACACGCAGGCACACTGGCTCGTGCACAGCGATGGTCTATTCCTCATCTACACGCGACGCGGCGCGAACAACGATCACATCGTGCGGCATCGCGCACCGCTCTTCATGGCGCGCGTGGATGTGGGGAAGCTGCACATCATCCGCAGCACCGAGAGGATCATCATTCCCGAGCGCGGCGCGGAGATGGGCAACTTCGGCGCGTGTGTGATCAATGAGAATGAATCATGGGTCACAGTTTCCGAAGGCATGTTTATGAAGGATTCCTCGAAGCGTGGAGCCGAGGGGGCAACCTTTGTGGCGCGTATTCTCTGGTCCAAACCGAACGCCTCCACGCGATGAACGTGAATACGTCGGATGGAGTCGCACGGCTCCGAGCGTATTCGGGAGAATGAAGACGTTCCTTGCCCTCCTCCTTTCACTCGCTTCCACATTGCACGCTGCCGACTTCCGTGCCGGTGCAGCCACCAGCAACATCACGCCCGAGTTGGGCAGCTCGATCAATGGTGGGTTTCAAGATGGAACTGCCAAGTTCATCCACGATGAACTCCATGCGCGCTGCCTCGCACTTGATGATGGCCAAACGAAGCTCGTGCTTGTCGTCGCGGACAGTTGTGTGATCGGGCGTGGTATCTTTGATGAAGCGAAAAAGATGGTGAACGCGGTCACCGGGCTGCCGATGGAGAACATGATGATGTCTGCCACGCATTCGCACTCCTGCGGGACACTCCAGGCCGTGGGTCAGAGCGAGCCGAACCCGATGTATCAGCGCTTCGTTGCCCGGCGCATCGCGGATGGTGTGCGGCGTGCCTTGAACAACCTCGCTCCGGCGAAAATCGGCCATGGCAGCGCTTCGGTGCCGCATCAGGTCTTTAATCGACGCTGGAAGATGAAGCCCGACACCATACCGCCGACCCCACTCGGCGTTACGACGGATCAGGTGAAGACGAATCCCGGCATCAACAACCCAAACCTCGTCGAACCCGCCGGCCCCACTGATCCGGAGGTGAGCTTCATCAGCGTGCAAAGCCCCGACGGCAAACCCATCGCCCTGCTGGCGAATTACTCGCTGCATTACGTCGGCGGTGTCGGTCCCGGCCACATCTCAGCGGATTACTTTGGCGCGTTCGCGTTGAAGATCGGCCAGTTGCTCGGTGCGGGAGACGGGTTCGTTGGCATCATGTCCAACGGCACCAGCGGCGACATCAACAACATCGACTTCCGCAGCGGTCAGGCGAAGGAAGCGCCGTATGGTCGTATCCAGATCGTCGCGAACGATGTCGCGCAGGCCGTCGCGGCTGCGGTGAAGACCGTGAAACATGCCGACTCGGTGCCGCTCGCTGTCGCGCAA
>CAUJJC010000303.1 GCA_963204975.1 Verrucomicrobiota bacterium
GAAGCTGCCAAGAAACTTGGCGTTCCGATGCTCGCAGGGCTTTCGATGCGTCAAAGTTTCGCCGATGCCGCAGGGCAGGCGAAAGTTGTCTCTCAAATGGGAGCATCATCGCTTCTCGCATCTCACGAGATGCAGCAGCTCATGAAGGAGATGACCCGTGGCTAAACGACGCTCCCTTGATGACGCACTGACCCCCGAAGAACAAGCATTCTTGGACAAAGGCACGAACCCGCCGTCCAACGCAAAGCCGAAAGCTACTTCAAAGCCGAAGCCAAAACCGAAGGCAAAACCAACCACGAGAAAGGAGGAACCCGCTATGGCAAGACCCGCAATGAAAGAAGACTTCACTCAAAGGAATGAAGCCCCCATTCAACAAGCGCCGATGATGTCGGGGTTCTCAATGCCTGGAGTCGTTTCCCTGAACACCAGAATTGACCCAGAAATCAGCGCAGCCCTTTTGACCGCTTCCATGCAACGGAAGATTCAACGCCAGCAGCCCTTCACCCAGCAAGACATTGTTGCGGAAGCTCTTCGTATGTGGCTAAAGTCTCACGGCTACCTGAACTAGGCACCCATCTTCCGGCCTCTGGCTTGAAAAACGCCTCCTGAGCGGAAGTGATTTTATACACCCGTTTTATACAACGGCGGCCTGAAAACGTGCAAAATCAGGCAACTTGATGCAACAGCGTGCAACGCGCCATCAGCCGCAATCCCTTATGCTGCAAGGGATTGCAAATGAATGCAAATGAGTGCAACAACGTGGAATACAACAGGAGTGTCCGCGCTCCCTTGCTGCGCCGCGTTCATCTTCAGCACGGCATGGCCCGTGGTCCCGCTGCCTGCAAAGCTGTCCAGCACGAGGTCGCCGGGGTTTGTCGCGATTTGCAGGATGCGCTCGATCAGGCGCGTGGGCTTCGGAGTGGCGAAACCCGCTTTACGCAAAAAAATATCCTGAATCTCTTTTTGGGCTTCATCAGTGTGTCCAGCATCTTCATGTGACCACCAAGTATTCGGCACGATCCCAGATGCTTCGCTCAGATACTGTTTAAATGAGGGAGCGCCGTCGCCCGACCTTCCAAAGTAAGCACGTCCAGATCTGACGATTTCATTCCATTGGTCTTCCGTTCTCGACCAACATCTTCCTTGAGGTGGCTTTCGGAGCTTACCCGTCGGAGTCACGATAGGGTATTCGAGGTTGGGCCGAATATTGGGTGCATCCCAAGGAATAGCTCTCCATGGACCGTTTGGATCGTGGTCGGGATTTTTGTATTGTGCTGCTTGCTCGTCGTTCCGAGACAAACGGTTCCTCTTATGTTTCCAGCGTTCAGGACTTGGCGAATAACCTAGAACAAAGTTGTGAGACACAGAGAAGCTGGCGTCACTGGATCGTGAGTAACGACTTTCCCAGCATATCTGAGCGACAAAGGCATTCGCACCCATGACTTCGTTCATTAGATAGCGCAGCGCGTGAATCTCATTGTCATCGAGACAAACCCAAATGCTTCCATCCTCGCTCAAGAACTCCCGCAGCAGAGCGAGCCGGGGATACATCATGCAGAGCCAGCGGTCGTGGCGATCGAGGGTTTCGCCCTCCTTGCCGACGGTCTCGCCGAGCCATTTTCTGATGGCAGGGCTATTGACATTGTCGTTGTAGGCCCAGCCTTCGTTGCCGGTGTTGTAGGGCGGGTCAATGCAGATGCACTTCACCTTCCCCTTGTAGTAGGGCAGCAGGGCTTTGAGGGCGAGGAGGTTGTCCCCCTCCACGATGAGATTGCCGCTGCCGGGATCGCTGCAGCCGAGTTCCGGCACGTCCTTCAGCAGGTGGAAAGGCACATCCAGGTGATGATTGATGACGGCTTCCTTGCCGATCCAGTTCAGCGTGGGCATGGCAGATGGCGGTCTCTTCCTCCATGTTCGCGGTTCATCCACGGCGCGAAAATGACGACGCCACGCGAACCCCTCGTGCGGACAGCGCAGATGGGAGATGAGGGATCGCTAGAGATCGGGTGAACCATGTTTCGTGATTAAAGCCCCGGCAATGGTTCTCACAACTGTGAAATGCCGCGATCCAACGGTCGGCCCTTCAATGGCGGCCATCGTGCCCAAACACCGAGCCATCATTCTCAGCGAAAAACTGTGCAGCCAGCTTGCACAGGTGGCTCGTGAGTGGCGTGAAGAGCAGAGCCTCTCGCAAAACAAGGAGGCGGAAGCAGGAGCACTGAGCTGCCAGATGATTGGCTATGTGGAAAAGCAGATGCGCACGCCTTCCATCGACGTGTATTGCCGCATGGCCTACGGCATGGGAAGAAAGCTCTCCGATCTGGTGGCCGAGGCGGAGAGACGGGCAGGGATCAAGTAGGGTTGATCGAGTGTGGTCCAGGCCTCTTGCAGACCGCTGAAACCGGATGTTTTGAAGCCTTGCAAAAGGTGCTACTAGCTCTCCCTTCCTTTGCCCCACCCCATGAACGACGAACTCCGTGAACTCTACCAAAGCGTGATCCTCGACCACAGCCGCAAGCCGCGAAACTTCGGCGAGCTGCATGGCGATGGGTGCGTGCATGTGCATGGCGACAACCCGTCGTGCGGGGATGAGATCGACGTCTTCATCAAGCTCAACGATGGCAAGGTGGAGGACATCAAGTTCAACGGTTCAGGCTGTGCGATCAGTCAGGCCTCGGCCTCGATGATGACGCTGAAGATCAAAGGCAAGCCGAGCGTGCAGGCGGCAAAGATGGCGACTGTGTTTCGTGGGGTGGTCACCGGACAAGATCGTCAACTGGCCGAGGAGGAAGCGCTGGGTGAGCTGCAATTGCTCGAAGGCGTGCAGCATTTCCCGCAGCGCGTGAAGTGCGCGATGCTGGCGTGGCGGGCGCTGGAGCAGGCTCTGGAAAAAGGGCAGGGGGATGTGACCACGGAGGACAAGCCGGACTGATGCGTGCATCGGCTTGCATTGCGCTCATCGTTGCCTTCTGGGCGGCGATCTACCTGCCAGCGCTCGACAAGCGCGAGCTGCAAGGCGAGGAAGCTCGACGTGTGCTGCCCGGTCGCACGATGATGCAGAATGGCGACTGGATGCTGCCGCGCTCGGGCGGTGCGATCTACAATCGCAAGCCACCGCTGGTGAACTGGATGAGCGCGGTTGCGATCAAGATCACGGGACGAATGGATGAGTGGACTGTGCGTTTCCCATCGACGCTGATGATGCTGGCGATGGGCCTCTGCGTGTTTGTGTTTCTGCGTGGTTGGCTGGGCGTGGAGCAGGCTCTGCTGGCGGCACTGATTGTGCTCACGAATATCGGCTTCATTGAGAAAGGCCGGCTCATCGAGATTGAGGCGCTTTACATGAGCTTGTTTGGCATCGCCTTGGTCGCGTGGCTGGGGCTTCGCTGGCAGGGCAGGGAACTCGCTGCCTGGATCGTGAGCGGACTCGTGCTCGGGCTCGGCTTCCTGGCCAAGGGTCCGCCGCACATGCTCTACTTCTACGGCATCGTGATTGGCGTGCTGGCTGCGGAGAAAAAGGTGAAGGACTTGCTCGGATGGAAGCACATCGCGGGCTTGTTTTGTTTCTTCGCCGTCTGGGTGCCGTGGGCGGTGCTGAACAGCCAGCGCAATGTGCAGAAGGATTCGGGCAAGGTGTGGCTGGATCAGATCACGCACCGGCTGGGCTTTGTGGAGTTCGACTTCGTGAACTACCTGCTGCAGATTCCGATGAGCTTGGTGAACTTCCTGCCGTGGGTTCTGCTGCTGCCGCTGTGCTGGCGCGTGGACTATGGCGATGATCGTCATGGTCAATGGATGCGCGGGATGCGGAAGGGCATGGTCTGGGCGTTTCTGCTGGTGGCGCTGCTGCCATCGTCGCGACCTCGCTTCATGCTGCCGCTCAATGTGGCAGCTGCGATTCTGGTGGCGGAGGCGTTGCTGCGTTTGGGGGCGGATCGTTTTCAGGTTTTGGCCAGACGCTGGCGAGTGGTTACCTATGGCATCGCGGCGCTGGCGGGTGCTGTGTTGGTCGTGGCTCCGTGGACGCAGGCGAAGGGTTCGTTGGACTGGACGGACTGGCATTGGGCAGGCTGGGGGCTCAGTCTCGTGATGCTGGTGGCGGTGTGGCGGATCTTCGATGTGCGGATCTGGCATCGTCCGCTCGTGCTAGGTCTCGGTGTAGCTGCGGCCTTTGGCATTGCGGCTTCTGCGTTCGCCTTCCAAGTCGTCTCACGTTCGCCCTGGGATAACGAGTTGCGGGACTTCGCAGCCGCGATCACGGAGAAGACGGGACCAGATGAACCCATTCTGCTGGTCCGCGTGGGCGAGCGTATGTGGCCGTTCTACTTGGGGCAGCGCTGCTACGAGGCCGAGCGTTTGGTGGATCGTCCACGCGGCATGCCGTTTCGCTGGCTCATCGTCCTTGAGCGGCTCTGGACCACTGAGAAGGATCGCGCTGCGATCATGAAGCTCTACGGCACGCCGAAGCAGGAGCACAAGCTCCAGGAGCCTCATGGCAAGGATGGCTATGTGCTCGTTGAGATGGTGAAGTGAACTTGCCGGACGCCGCAAGGCCCGCTAATCAACGCCACACCATGCGTGCCCTTCTTGCCCTCAGTCTCAGCCTTGCCTCCGCTCTTCACGGGCAGAATGTCGCGATCACGCCCGAGGGTCCTGATTTGAAGATCGAGATCGGCGGTCAGCTCTTCACACGCTATGCCACCACGGGATCGCAGCGCCCGCACCTGTATCCGGTGATCGGTCCGAGTGGTGCGCCGCTCACACGCACTTATCCGATTGAGAACAAAGAAGATCATCCGCACCACTCGAGCCTTTGGTTCGCGCATGGTTCGGTGAACGGCACGGACTTCTGGCTCGATGGCGAAAAGGCAGGCACGATCAAGCACACGGGTTTTAGCGATGTGAAGGCCGAGGGCAGCACGGGCAGCTTTGTGGCGCGCTCGCAGTGGGTGAAGCCGAATGGCACCGAGGTGCTGACGGATGAGCGCCATATCACCATCACCGCGTTGCCCGAGAACGCGCGGCAGATCGACTTCGAGATCAAACTGATCGCCGGAGCCGAGGACGTCACCTTTGAAGACACCAAGGAGGGCTCCATGGCCATCCGTGTGGCTCCTTGCCTCAGCATCAAGGAAGGCAAGGGCCGGATCATCACCAGCACAGGGAAGGAAGACAAGAAGGTGTGGGGCAAGAAGGCCGAGTGGGTGTGCTACTACGGCGCTGATCCCCAAGGCGAGCCCGTGACCATCACGATGATGGATCATCCCTCGAATCTCCGCCACCCCACCACCTGGCATGCGCGCGACTACGGTTTGTTCGCTAGCAATCCGTTCGGTGTGCATGACTTCGAGAAGTCGGATGACAAGACCAAAGGCAATCACACGATCAAGGCAGGCTCGTCGCTGACGCAGAAGTATCGCATTTTGCTCCAGAAGGGCGACCCCAATCCCGTAGCTCTGAACGCCGCCTTCCAGGCCTTCGCCAAGCCATGAGCCTCACCCGCCGCAACATCCTCCAGCGCGCCGCCCTCATCACGGCAGCGAACACCTTGCCCGTCAGTTGCTTCAAGCCCAAGCACTCGCACGACGACATTCGCGTGGCCATCTGCGGTCTGCATGGGCGTGGCAAGTATCACCTGGGCGACTTCCTCAAGATGGATGGCGTGCGCGTGGTGGCGCTCTGCGATGTGGACACTCGTGAGATCACCAAGCACGCGGCCACCGTGGAGAAGTCTGGCTGGAAGGCGCGGACCTACACGGACTATCGCAAGCTGTGCGAGGACAAGGAAGTGGACGCCATCCTCATCGCAACGCCGAACCACACGCACGCTCTCATCGCGCTGACCGCCATCGCGAATGGCAAGCACGTTTACATCGAGAAGCCCGTGAGCCACAACCTCATCGAAGGTCGCAAGCTGGTGGAGGCCGCAGCCAAGCGTCCCAACCTCATCATTCAGCACGGGATGCAGCGGCGCTCCGATCTCGGCTGGGAGGAATCCTTTGCCTGGATCAAGGAGGGTCACATCGGCCCGATGAAACTCTCGCGCGGGCTCAACTACAAAACCCGCGAGAGCATCGGCAAGCTCGACGCTCCTCGGAAGATCCCCAGCGCTGTGGATTACAATCTCTGGTGCGGCCCGCGATCGGAGGTGCCGGTGATGCGCGAGCAGTTCCACTACGACTGGCACTGGCAGTGGGCGTATGGCAATGGCGACATCGGCAATCAAGGCCCGCATCAGCTCGATGTTGCCCGCTGGGCACTCGGGCAGATGACGCAGCCGAAGCGCTTCATGAGCCTCGGTTCACGCTGGGGCTATGTGGACAATGGCGAGACGCCGAACAATCAGCTCGCGCTGTTCCAGTTCGAGAGCGGCGCACCGCTCCTCTTTGATAATCGGGGCCTGCCGGCGAAGAACATGGACTGGAAGACCGAGCCCGCCTTCCGCAACACGGGCATCCGCATCGGCAATATCGTGCATTGTGAAGGCGGCTATCTCGCTGAGTCGAAGGCCTTCGATTTGCAGGGGAAACTCATCAGGAAGTTCAGCCTCGATGATGGCGGCACGCATCAGGGGAACTGGATCAAGTCCATCCGCGAGGGCAAGGCCGTGAG
>CAUJJC010000304.1 GCA_963204975.1 Verrucomicrobiota bacterium
CTTCTTGTATTCGACGAGCTGGCGGATGAGGTCCCAGCGCGGATCGCTATCTTCGCCTTCCTCCTCCGGGGGCTGGAGCGTCTTGGGCAGCAGCTCGCGGCTTTTGAGATACATCAGGTTGGCCGCCATGACGATGAACTCGCTGGCTAGCTCGATGTTCAGCATCTGGAAGGTATCGATGTAGGCGATGTATTGCTTCGTGATGCGCTCAATGGAGATGTCGTAGATGTCCAGCTCGTCCTTCTTGACGAGGTAAAGCAGCAGGTCGAGCGGCCCTTCGAATATCTCCAGTTTGACTTTGTAATCCTGATCCACGCGGCTGGGAGTAGCGCAGGGCACCGGGCGCGGCAAGCGGGGAACCGGCGGAATAAAAGACCGTGACCTGACTCAAAGGAAGGACCACGCGAGCGCTCGCGACTTCTTCTGGCCCTGCGCCATGTCCAGCACGCGGACTTGGCGGGCACCTTCGTGGCGCAGCGTGCGCTGGAGATCGGGCAGGTGCTCGCTCCTCGATACGAGGCTGGTGAACCATTGGCTGAGCGTGGGGCGGCGGGCGCTTTCCTCGATCAGGCGGGTGATGAAACCGAGTTCACCTCCAGGGCAGCAGAGTTCGCCCTCCTTGCCTGCACAATGGCGGATGGGCGATGCGGCGGGCTTGCCCGTGAGGTTGCTCAACTTTCGTTGGGTGCTCGCCGTTGCCTCCTTCATGTTGCGGAAAAAGGGCGGATTGCACAGGGTGAGATGGAAGGTCTCCTGCGGCTTGATCACATCCTGCAGGCACTGCTGGCGTGACCATTGCAGGCGCAAGTCGATGCGGTCGGCGATCTGCGGATTGCCCGCGAGGATCGCTCGCGCCGAGCGCAAGGCGTCGGCATCAATGTCCGTGGCGACAAAGCTCCAGCCAAACTCGGCCACGCCGATGAGGGGGTAAATCGCATTGGCACCGCTGCCGATGTCCAGCACGCGCACCTTGGGTCCTGTGGGAACCCCTTTGCCTGCGGCGAGCAGATCAGCTACATGATGGATGTAGTCGGCACGACCCGGAATGGGAGGACAAAGATAGTCCGCAGGGATGTCCCAGTGCTGAATGCCGTAGTGGTGATGAAGCAGCGCCTGATTGAGCGTCTTCACCGCCATGGGATTGCCGAAATCAATCGTGTCCGTGCCCGCCGGGCTTTGACGAACCAAGGCCTTCAGCGCTGGCGTGCAGTCCGTCAGGGCCGCAAAGTCGTAGCCATCGCGATGACGACTGCGCGGGTGGAGGAGGCTCTTGGGCGAAGGTGTGGACACGCGCGCTTATTTCTTCCCCGGAGGAGTGCGGTGAGGACCGAAGTATTTCTCGCTTCGATAGCGCAGCCACACACGAAGCACCTGCGGCACCTGCTCGCGCTGCTCATCGCTGAGCGACTCGTAAAGCTCCAGTGCCTTCGCGCGCTCGTGACGGCAGGCATCATTCCGGTGTGCATCCCACAACGACCTCGCCGCCCGCAAGCGTCGGCACGTCTCCTTCACCAAGGCAGTGCCGGTGAGCGGTGCGGCGTTGGGTTTCTTTTTTGCAGGCATGGTGGAGGAGATGGAGGACGAATGACCAATGGAGTGACTATCCCTTCCTCATTGATTGGTCATTCCGTCATTCGTCATTAGCCGCTTTCGCAAGAATCCCGAGGCTGTCGATGCGTCTTTGGACGATCTGACGGCAACTACGCGTGTCTTCCCTTAAACGTCAGCTCAGCGATGCCGGACTTGTCGAGTCCGCCGAGGCCGAGGGTCACCATCTTTTCATACTGCGCAACTGTGGCGCTGTTGAGTGGAAGATTGAGGCCCACTTCGGTGGCCAGACCTGCGGCGATGCCGCTGTCCTTGGCGGCGTGATCGGCGGAGAACCAGCAATCGTGCTCGCGGGCGACCATGTCGCCGCCGTCGGTCTCGAGCACGCGGGAGTTGGCACCGGTTTGCGAGAAGACTTCGCGAATCATGCCGAGGTCGTGCCCGAGGGCGGCAGCAAGGCCCAGACCTTCAGCGAGGCCAGCCGTGTTGATGTTCATCACCATGTTGACCAGGGCCTTCACTTCCGCTGCCCGACCAGGGCCGCCGATGAAGCGACGGTTCACGGACATCTGCTCGATCATGGCGCTTACCTTGTCATAGATCGCCTGATCGCCAGCGAGCATGAGGTAGAGCTTGCCTTCGCGAGCGTGGCTGATGGACGATGCCATGCAGGCTTCGAGCGAATGCGCGCCAGCCTTGTTCGCGGCGTCATAGACCTCACGATGGATGGCGGGCGAGAGGGTGGCGCAGTTGATGAAGATCTTCCCTGCGGCTCCGGTGAAGAGGTTGTCTTCGGCTCCGAAGAAGATGCTGCGCATCGCGGCATCATTGGTAACGACGGTGAAGATCACATCGGCAGCTGCGGTGACATCGGCGAGCGTGGTGCAATCCTTGGCACCTAGTTCAGCGGCGAGCGCACTGGCGGCTTCGCGATTGACATCATAGACGGCAGTGACGGCGTATCCGCAATCCTTGAGACGACGGGCCATGTTGGCACCCATGCGGCCAACTCCAACAAATGCGACGGTTTGAGACATGACGAAAGAGATGACGAAGTTTGGTTGTGAATCAAGGAGCGACTGGGGCGGCAGCAGGGTCTGGCAATGAGGGAGCCACGAGCTGGCGTAGCTGCTTGATCCACTCGGGTGACGAGGGATGGCCCGGATGATCCTTGATCACTTTGAGCATCTCAGCCATGCCGTTTACGGGGTTGGAGCCGCTCGCAGCGAGGTCAACGGCGCGCATCCAGCGAAGGGCCGGATACTCGTTCTGCTGCCAGATGGCAAACTCACCCTCTGGCAGCCGCTCCTTGCGGAAGCTGGCCTCGGCGTTGATCGCGGAGTCCCAGATGGTCGCGATGTCGTCTTTGTGCTTCTCGAGCGATGGCTTGAGGATCACCTGCTGATACATGCGGATGATATTGCCGGGCTCCATCGGCCAGCCTTCACGACGCAAGTAACGATCCAGCTGGTAGGCATCGATCACCACGCGCACATCCATGGCCGGGCCGCCGCGGCGGCCCCCGCCTCCGCCGCCACTGATGGGGCGCATCAGCATTTCGCCAGCCTGGCCGTGCAGTTTCTTTCCGTAGCTGATCATCGCCTGATGAAAGGCCTGAACCTTGGGAACCATGACGGACAGATCCTTGGCATCATTTGCTTCCAAACTCAGCGCGAGGTATTCCAGAGACATTCGAAGCGCCATGGCTTGATCGCCCTCCTTATCCTCGTCTTTTTTGGTTTCATTGCGCTTCGCTAGCTCCGCCTTCTGCTCAATTTTCCGCGCTTCCTCGCGATCCGCGTCCTTGCGCTCGACATTGACCAGTTTGTCACAGTCTTCGATGAAGCTGATCGCTGCCGCATCGCTGCTGGCGGCGGTGCGGAGCTTCTGAATGACGCTGCCAAGGTTGGTGCCACGCTGCTGGAGGATCGTGCGTTCTAGTTCGGCGAGTTGCTTGAGCACGTTGGTGGCCTGATCAGCCGTCAGCGTAGCTCTGGGCGCGGGAGCGACAGGCGGCGTGGGTGTCTGCTGGGCGAAGAGGCTCGCAGACAGCGAACCGAGGGTGAGCATCGAAAGGACACGTTTCATAGGTTGGAAGAGAAGGAATCGAGCTTCAAACGAGCGGGATGGCGATGAGTTTCATCAACGCCCACATGTAAGCGCTCCAAACCAGGAGCGCGAGGGCGAGACAAAGGCAGAAAAGCACTACCACAGACAACAAGACGATGCGGCTGCTACGCTTGACCGCCTGCTGTTCGCCTTCCTGCCAGCGCTGGAGCAGCATGAGGTTACGGGAGTTCGATTTGAAAAAGGCGGAGAAGAATGGGCCGATGCCTGGAATGGCGTCGAACAAGGCGTTGATCACCATATTCAATCCCATGCGGAAGATCACCGAGAAGGCGACTCCTTTGCGCACCGATTCCAGGATCACCACGGCGCTGACGCTGGAAGACAAAAAATCGCCGATGCCAGGGATGAATGCGATGAGGGGATCGAGGCCAATTTTGAACTTCGTCCCTGGAATCTGCAGCAGTTCGTCCAGCCATCGGGCGACGATCTTGGCAGTGGCATCCTTTTCATTCGCATTGTCACCCGGTGGTCGGATGGGTGATCGGTGGGATGAGGGTGGAATCACTTCATCTGGTTCGAGCGGTGTGCCCATGATCTCTGAGGAAGTGGAGGATTAGACGAAGGCAAAGGGGTGAAAAACCAACGCCCACCGCACTGCCAGGCAGCGACGGTGGGCGGGATGGGAGGCCTGCTTGTGCAACGGGGGGTTACATCGCGCCGCCCTTGGTCAGGAAATTCAGGACCAGGGTGACAACGGCAAGCACGAAAACGACGAGGGGAAGAAGAGTATTCACGGTGGGAAGATGGGTTTGACGTGGGTCAGTCGAAATCACTGAGGCAGTTCGTAGTCGCTGCCATGAATGAGTTCCTTGAACTTGGATGTGACCTCGTGGGTCTCATCATTCCGCATTTCCCAGGGCACGGACTGGTAGGCTGGCACCATGAGGCCAGACTCCTCGGACGCAGGTGCGGAGAACACACGATCCGTGGCGAGCACCTGAATGCCCATCAGCACCACAGCAATAACGAGGCAGAAAGCCGAAATCGGTGCGAGACCGGCATCAGGGTCCTTCTCTTCATAGAACTGCTCAGCGTCAGCCATCGTGCGCTTCACTGGAGCGCTAGGAGGAGCGGGCATCGCAGCCGGGCGATTGAGGGGCTGGGTAGCCTGGAGCTTCTGGGTAGCCTTTGGCAGCGCAGCGGTAGGGCTGCCACCCAGAGGGGCGGTGCCTGTGCCGGTCGGCGGGCGTGGGGCTGCGACTGGCGGACGTGGAGCGGCGGAGAGAGGCTGCGTAACGGCACCGGCTTCCACACGCGGGGCACCTGGTGCAGGTGGGCGAGGGGCACCAGGAGCGCTGGGTGCCATCGGGCGGGGTGCGGAGGGAGCTGCCGGAGCTGCTGGGCGAGGAGGTGCGCCTGGCGCGGGGACGGCACCAACGCTTGGGGCCGGAGCTGCGGGCACCTGCATGGTCTTGCGACCAGGAGGTGGGATCGGTGCTGGAGGCAGAGAGACGGGATTCGTAGAAGCCTTGGGCGAGGGTGGTGGCAGCGGGGCCGAAGGGAGCTGGATCGGAGCTGTCGCACGCTTGGATTCAGTCGGAGGTGGCAGGCCACCACTCGTGCTGGGCATCGGCACTGGGGCCGTGGCTTCACGAGGTTGAACCGCACCTGCGCCTGGACGGGCACGGAGGGTGATGCGCACCGTCTCCTTTTTCAGCGGCACCGCTGAGGTTTTAGGGGCACCAGGAGGTGGAATTGCGGCGGTCTTGGGTGTCGGTGGTGTGTTTTCGGCGTCGCTCATGGATGGATCCGGTTCGGGAAAATGGATTTAAGAGCGCTTATTTAGCGGATCGCGGTTCCCAACGTCAATGCGTTTCTCCCCTTCGAGCAAAAATACTCACACCATCACTGGCCGATTAGGTGCTCAAAAGTCCCAGTCGATGGTCTCCGTTTTGATCGGCAAAGCGAGGCGGCTGACTTTGACCCGGTTGGACTGAGGGGTGGGAAGCCGAGAAAACGTCTGAACGGTGGGGCGCTCGGCACCTGGCATGGAGGCTTGCGCCGAGGGAACGCCGGTTCCCGAGCGCGTAGCGATGATGAGCTTCTCCCGGCACTCTTGAGTGAGCTGCTCGAACAATTCGGCGGCAGAGCGGCGGTAGATGCTGGCGAGTCCTGGGTTGCCGTTTTTTTCGAGCGTGACGGCCAGATTGTGGAAAACTTCAGCGCGGCTGGAGTCGTCCGTCGCCGGGTTGTGCTTGTAGGCCCACACGCAGCGGTTGAAGCAGTCGAGGGCTTGCTCGTTCTGGCCGATCTGAAGGTGAACGCACCCTTCGTTGTTCAGCACTGCGGCCAAGAAGAGATCGGAGGCCCCGCGTTGATTTCCAATCAGCTGGGCCGCCTCGGCGTAGATTGCCAGGGCCTCCTTGGGGCGATCACTCTTCAGCTGAGTGGCGGCGATGTTGACCAGCAATTCGGCGGCAGCCGAACTGCCCAGTTCGTCTTCGTCCTTCAGCACCTGATGGGCCGCCTTGAAGTGGCGCAAAGCTGCATCTTGTTCATCGGCGAAGTAGGCGAAAATTCCTGTGCGCCGCTCAGCTTCAAATAAGGCCTCAGGATTGTGGGAAAGGTGAAGAACCGTGATGTCGAGCGCTTGCTGCTGCATTCGGAGGGCGCTGGTGAAATCGCCACGATCAAAATAGAGGTAGGCGAGATTGCCTTGCAGTCCGGCTAGGTCACCAGCCAGAGAGTCGTCGTTGAGCTGCTTGTAGTGAGCGAGGGCCTTCAGGTAGCATCCTTCGGCCTCTGCGCCTCGATCCATTTCACGATAGACCATGGCGAGGTTGTTTTGCAGACGGGCAGCGGCTCGCGGATCGCAGAGTCCCCGGTTGGATTCGACCAGATCAATCGCCCTTTCATAGAGGCGGGCGGCTTCATCCCAGCGGCATCCATCCTGATGAGAGACGGCCATGCCAATCAGGGCCTTGGCGCGCAATTCGGTGTCGGGCTCCGTTTCGGCTTGGCTCAACCATACTTGGAACTGCTGGTTCCGTTGGGGATTCCGCCGGTCATCCGTCAGTGGAACGGACTCTCCCCATCGTTTTTGGGTAGGCGTTGAGTGGCGGGTGGAAGTGGTTTCGGCAGGTCCCTTGGGGCGGAAGCTGATGAGGCGGCTTTCTGGAGTCGAGGTCATCGGAATGAGAGGATGTGAATATGTGGCTCGGTTGGTGTCGGAAAGGGCGCAGGTAATGGGGTAGGGCGTGTTAATAACCGGTTGATAACTAATACAAGTGAAATATTTGCGTTCGCGCAAAATTGCGGAACACCGTGGAACGCCCGCAGGACAATGCCTGGAGCTTCATCCGACTTGCTCTATTTCTAAGCCATCAACCTATGTGGTCGGGTCAAGTGCAGGTCAACTGAGCGCTGAAACGGGCGACTGAGCGACCGCTGCGAACCGTGCCGAGCATTGCGCCGCAGCATCACTCATACCGGCGCGGCGATAGAAACCCTCAAGCTGCCGGAGACACTTCAGGTGGTCCATCAGCGTGCCGGGAGGCCGGGCTCCTTCCAGGATACGGAGCGACTGCTCCTGCATCCGCACCGAGGCCTCGGGCATATTGGCCGAGATGTAAAGCGTTGCCAGATTGGCATAGAGGTCGGCAAGTTCCTTGCCCCAAGGAGGCGTGTCGCACTCCTCCATCATGTTGATGGCCTGGATGTAGTAGCCTTCGGCCTCGCGGAGATGCCCCTTGGCCCGGAGAATCGTCGCCACATTGTTTTTTAAAGGAACGATCAGACGCCAAAGCGGGCGGTTTTCTGCGGTCTCGAGCAGCGACAGAGCGGATCGGTAGTGTTCCAGCGCTTCGACGAGTTGCTCTCGCTGCTGGCAGGCCCAGCCTTGTCGGCCTAGACTTTCGGCTCGGTCGCGAGGGGAAATGCCCTCGAATGAAGTGACAGCATCGACCGGTGGTTGGCCGGTAGGGGATGGAGACGAGGTGGCGATCCGATACATGGGGAAAGTCGATTGTGAGGAAGTCCAGACTACCAGTAGACGTAATCTTTTTCAACTTTTCGTCCAACAAAGTGCATCTTTTTAAAATACCATCGTTGGCTGAAAATGTGAGACGACCTTGCACGCTCGGCCCACCTAGCAGCGTTGAGTTCTCCCGCGCTCTCCATGATTCCGCACCACGAACTCCTCACCAACCGCCGTGACATCCTCCGCCGTGGGGGCGCTGGCTTTGGCGCTGTCGCCCTTGCTGCTTTGATGGGCGAGGACCCGTTGATGGCGGCCTTCGGCGACGCGAACGGCAAGCCCGCTAGCCCGGCTTCACCGAAAGTGGCGCACAAAGCGGGCCGCGCGAAGAGCGTGATCTTTCTCTTCATGGAGGGCGGTCCTAGCCACATCGACCTCTTCGATCCCAAGCCGCTGCTCCGTCAACTCGCCGGGCAGCGGATGCCGGACAGCTTCGGCACCGTCATCACCGCGATGGGCGAGTCCAAGGCCCCGCTTCTGGCCGACAAACGCGAGTGGAAGCAGCACGGCGAGAGCGGCCTGTGGATCTCGGATTGGGTGCCGCACACGGCAAAGCTGGCCGATGATCTCTGCGTGGTGCGCTCGGTGGTCTCCGATGGCATCAACCATTCTGGCGGGGTGTGCCAGATGAACACCGGCTCCATCTTCGGCGGGCGTCCGTCGCTCGGTGCCTGGGTGAACTACGGCCTCGGCACCGAGAACCAGAACTTGCCCGCTTTTGTTGTGATCAAGGACACCGAGACCTCCGTGGTCAATGGCGTGCGCAACTGGGGCGCTGGCTTCATGCCTGCCACGTATCAGGGCGTCGAGTTCGAGGGTGGCACCGCGCCCATCGCCAACCTCGCGCACCCCAAGTCCATCAGCGACGCACGCCAGCAGGCCAAACTCAAATTTCTCGGCAAGATCAATCGCGACTTCGGCACCGGACGCGAGGACAACACCGAACTCGACGCCCGCATCCGCGCCTACGAGCTGGCCTTCCGCATGCAAGCCCATGCACCCGAGGCCGTCGATCTCGGCAGTGAATCGGAAGCCACCAAGAAACTCTACGGCATCGACGATCCCAAGACTGCCGTCATGGGCCGCAACTGTCTCCTCGCCCGTCGCCTAGTCGAGCGCGGTGTGCGTTTCATCCAGCTCTACCACGGCTCCGGCAGCAAGTGGGATGCCCACGCCAAGATCGAGGAGAACCACACCAAATACTGTGGCGAACAAGACAAGCCCGTGGCCGGTCTGCTGCGTGATCTGAAATCGCGCGGACTGCTCGACGAGACGCTGGTCGTCTGGGGCGGAGAGTTCGGGCGCACTCCCATGAGCGAGAAAGGCGACGGACGCGACCACAACCCCACCGGTTTCACCATGTGGATGGCGGGCGGCGGTGTGAAGGCCGGGCACACGATTGGCAACACCGACGATCTGGGCCTGCGCGCCGTGGAGGACAAGATTCACGTCCACGACTTCCACGCCACGATCCTCCACCTCATGGGCATCGACCACACCAAGCTCGTCTATACCCACAAAGGCCGCCCCGAGCGTATTGATCAGAATGAAGGCAATCCCTTCACCAAGATCCGGGCGCTGGGCTGAGGCCCGCCGTGGTCAGGGATTGGATGGGAATGTCGTTTGTTGCTGATGGTGAAGCATCGACTGCTGATGCTGCGCTTCAGCGGATTGGAGAGCCGAAGATGCCAGAACCGTTGATTGCGAAGGGCTTCCATTTTGAGAAACCAAGGCCGTCACGCCCATCCCGAAGCCTTTCATTTCATTGGCCCAGCGGGGTTTCCCAGTGAGCGCATCCAGCCCATACATGTAGCCGTCCACGGACACGACGAGCAAGTCGCTATCAAGCAGCAGGCTGACATACGAGCGTCCCGATGGTGCCGTCCATTGCCAGACGATGTGGCCTGTTTGGCGATGAAGGGCAGCCACACGTTTGTTGAAGCCAGCGAAGACAAGGTCGGAGAGTTTCATGAGAGGGTGATGGGTGATCATCATTCGAAAGTGTGAAGCCTTACAAGACGGAAGTGGTTCGCTGGCTGGGTGATCACATGATG
Source organism: Verrucomicrobiota bacterium (assembly GCA_963204975.1). GTDB lineage: Bacteria > Verrucomicrobiota > Verrucomicrobiia > Verrucomicrobiales > Verrucomicrobiaceae > JAEUHN01. Next base: position 9,709 of record CAUJJC010000304.1, read on the forward strand.
AGCCTCTTCCGAGCATTCAAACTTTGTTGGCGCGATGTTGACCGTCACATCGTATCTGCCTTTGCTCCAACGCACTTCACCCACCATGAAAAAGCTCTTCAAGTCCCTCACCGCTCTCGTCGCTCTCGTCACCAGTTCCTGCTTTGGCAATCAGGGCAAGATGGTCACTCCGCCCTATGATGCGCCTGCGGTGTCTTCCGTTGATCAAGACGGCAATGCCATCGACTTCGCTGAGATCTACAAGAAGGGCATCACGGTCGTCTATTTCTATCCCAAGGCCGATACTCCTGGCTGCACCAAGCAAGGCTGCAGCCTGCGCGATGCGCACACTGATCTCACCTCGCAGGGCGTGACCGTCCTTGGCGTCAGCACGGACAAGCCAGAGGCGAACAAGAAGTTCAAAGACAAGTTCAAGCTGCCCTTCACCCTCGTTTGCGATCCCGAAGGCAAGGTGCTCGAAGCCTTCAAGGTGGACAAGATTCCCGTGGTCGGGCTCGCCACACGCCAGTGCTTCGTGATCAAGGACGGCAAGGTGGTCTGGCATGATGCCAAGGCCTCGACTGAAAAGCAGGCCGAGGACATCAAGGCCGTGCTCGCTGAGTTGAAAAAGTAACGCCGATCATCTCCTCGCAGGCCGCCTGGGCAACCGGGCGGCCTTTTTCTTTGTCCTCCTGCGACTCGACAAAACCTTCCGTCCCTCTAAACTCCGCCTTCCCATGCTCGACATTCAACTCATCCGCAAGCAGCCCGACGATGTGAAACGCCGCCTCAATCAACGCGGCACTGACTACACCAGCGTCATTGATGAGATCCTTTCCATCGACGAACAGCGCCGCCTTGCGGAGACTGAGCGCCAGAAGCTTCAGAGTGATCGCAATCGCATCAGCAAGGAGATCGGCATTGCCAAGAAAAACGGCCAGGACACCAGCGCCATCGAAGCCGAAGTGCGCGGCATCGGCACTCGCATCGACGAGATCGGACGTGAAGCCGACGCCCTCGATGTCCGTCAGCGGGACATCATGCTCGGCCTGCCCAACATGCCGCACGAAGCCTGCCCCGTGGGTGCCAGCAGCGAAGAAAACCCGGAGGTTCGCACCTGGGGCAGCAAGCCGGACTTCACCTTCCAGCCGAAAGACCACATCAGCCTCGCGACCTCTCTCGGCCTCATCGACTTCGAAGCAGGCATCAAGATCAGCGGCAGCGCCTTCATCGTTTATCGCGGCCAGGGCGCGAAGCTCGAGCGTGCCTTGCTCAACTTCCTCCTCGATCTCCACACGACACAGCACGGCTACACGGAAGTGGCAGTGCCGCACCTCGTGAAGCCTGAGTGCCTTGTGGGCACGGGTCAGTTGCCGAAGTTCGACGACCAGCTCTACAAGTGCGAGCGCGACAACCTTTACCTCATCCCCACAGCCGAGGTGCCGGTCACGAATCTTCATCGCGAAGAGATCGTCGCCACTGACAAGCTGCCGATCAAATACGCAGGCTACACCCCGTGCTTCCGCAGTGAAGCCGGAGCTGCTGGCGTCGGCACACGCGGCATGATCCGCATGCATCAGTTCGACAAGGTGGAACTCGTGAAGATCACCACACCCGAAACCTCCTTCGCTGAGCTGGAAGACCTGACTGCGGATGCAGAGAAGGTGCTGCAACTGCTTGGCCTGCACTACCGCGTGATCGAACTCTGCACGGGTGACATCGGCTTTGGCAGCACGAAGACCTACGACATCGAAGTCTGGGCACCAGGTCAGAACGGTTACCTCGAAGTCTCGAGCTGCTCCAACTTTGGCAACTTCCAGGCACGCCGCATGAACCTGCGCTATAAGCCCGAAGGCGAGAAGAAGACCGTGTTTTGCCACACCCTCAACGGCTCAGGCACCGCGCTCGCACGTCTCTACGTGGCTCTGCTCGAAACCTACCAGCAGGCTGATGGCTCCATCGCCATCCCGCCTGCGCTCCAGCCTTACTTCCATGCGGAGAAGATTGGCTGATCGCCCTTCGACTACGGCTGCTCTTCGTCCTTCGCGATCTCGACGCTCTTGCCTGAGGCAGAGTCCCAGAGATAAAAAGTCTGGTTGGTGTTGCCCTTGGAGTAGAGCAGCCGCTCGGTGCCGTTGATCGAGATTGCGGTCGCCGTGGTGATGAGGTCAAAGCTGTCGTCGATGATCTGCACGCTTGCGAGGCTCTTGGCCATGTAGGCGTAATTGCCTTGCACCGTGTCGTTGGCACCCGAGCCTTCCTTCATCGCGGATGTGGGATTCATCGCCACGCGCAGCAACTGGCCCATGTGGTGACCACGCAGCACGACGAAGATGCTTTTGCCTGCGGGTAAGATGCGATTCACATACAAGCTGCCACCATTGGCCGAGTCGGTGTTGAAGAGTCCGAGCGGAGCGATGCGCACACCATTGAGAACGGGAGGCATCTCGGCTTGCTCGTCTTCCGGCTCGAACCCACCTTCCCAGAGATCGCCATCGCCATCGAAAAAGAAGCGCCCGTCGGCGGTGAAAGCTCCGGTGTAGATTGTCTGAACTCGGCGGCAGAACGTGCTCTTGAACGTCTTCTGCCCTGGCTTGCGGTAAAAGAAGAGGTGGCGGTTCGGATCGTCCTTCTCAGAGCCTGTCACGAAGAGATAGTCCGCGAAGTGCTCGCCTTTTGACGGCGCAACGATGAGGGAGGTAGAGTTCTCGATGGCACCCAGATCGCAGAGCTTCCGCGTGCCCTTCGCATCGTGGACCCAGGCTGCCTTTTCGGTCGTGAACAGCGCTTCACCATCCGCGCCGCCAGCGAGTGCGACGATGCCTTCATCCTTCGGCAGAGTCACGGCGATCCGCTCCACGGTTTTGGTTTCAAGGTTTATCCGCTTCAGGCATCCCGTGTCAAAAGTGGGCACGTAAGTCACCGTGCGACCGTCGGCGGAAAAGAAGGCGTCGCCTGCGCGGATGGAGTTGATACCTGCGAGGCCGAGCGTCAGAGCGAAGACAAATAAATGGGAGGAAGTCATGGTGGGAGAAGGTTTCGGCGAAGTTAGGAGGGTGAGGGTGCCTCACCAACCTATTTCACGCTCGCCTTCGCGGGTGTGGCGTAGTCGTTCCATAGTTTCTCATACAACGCCGAGTCCGCAGGACCATCGACGGTGATGAGGCGGTAGCGCGAGACATACGGTTTGCCGTGTTCGATGCTCCAGTCCCCGTCCTGCGAGGGCGCGATGCAGAGCTGCGGGTTCTTTGGGTTGAGGCGCAGGGGCTGGGGGAAGCGGAAGTTCGAGGGATGAATCAGGATGACCATGCCGGTCGACTTGCCATCGACCATGCCGCCAATGTGGACCCACTTGCCCTTGGTAGAATCGCCTTTGACGCGGTTGTGACCTTCGCTGGTCAGCATCGTCACGGCATCGACGGGGTCCCATGAAGCATGGCCACGCACGCCGAGGCCGCCGTAGTGATACTTCGGCAGCTTCAGCGCGGTGCTGCTCGCGCAGGTCTGCGTGCTGGTGAGGTCGATGACGTTGATCGCCTTGTCGCCTGTGGCGGCGCGGAGGGCGGTCACTTCCCAGGTCTCGTGCAGCACGTCCTTTGTGCCATCTTGATGGTCGATGAAGCGATGCTTGCTCACGAAGCCCGCCTGCACGGGACCGCTCCAGCTTTTCACCAGCGAGTCGAAGCGCACCTCGGCGTCGATGCGTTCGCCGGTCTTGTCCTTGGCTTTGCCTTGGTTCCAGAAGTCTGGGTGGCTGCTGCCAAATTCCGTTTTCGTCCACGCCATCCACACGCCGCGATGCCAGCGATGATCGGGCGGATGATTGCCCGTCACGAGCAGTCCGCCCGGCGAGTAGATCGGGTGCAGATGCGCGCCGTGCTTGAAGACCTCGGACACGCCCGCAGGCACTTCGCCCGCCTCCATCTGGTAGTCGAACATCGGCTCCGCACCCTTGGTGAAACGCAGGACGCTGCCTTCTTTCTTGGCGTTCACCGGGATCTCGGGAGCGAAGGGCGGAGTCGCGGGTGCCAGCGTGAGAGTTTCGTTGGCCGCGAGATGAGGAATCACCACCACGGCCTTGCCCTCATCATCGACTTGCACTGGCAGCGGCGCGCCCTTGCCGGAACTCACCCATGCATCACGCAGGTCTGCTGGCGCATCGAAGGTCACGATGGCAGGGCTGCGCTCCACGGCACCGCCTTGCACCACGATAGACGCAGCATGGGCCGAGAACGATGAGATCAGAGCAAGGGGGAATGCGAACAGGCACTTCATGCGCTGGCTAACGAGGCGATCACTCCAAGTATTCCATGCATTCCCGCACCCAGCGCGGCCCCAGCGTGAATCCGGCTCATCGTTTCGTTGCGGAAAAGTCAGTTGCAGATGGGGTGAATGGGGTTACTTGCCCGCCCGCTTCTCACAGGGGCGGGATAACGAACCCACCCACAAACTCACATGTCACAGAAGAGCGACTTCGGATTGATTGGCCTCGCCGTCATGGGCCAGAACCTTGTCTTGAACGTGGAAAGCCGAGGCTTCCAGGTCAGCGTCTATAACCGCACCACCAGCGTCACCGATGAGTTCGTCGCGAAGCATCCGGGCAAGAAGCTGGTCGGCACCAAGACGCTGGAAGAATTCGTCCAGTCCCTCGCTTTGCCCCGCAAGATTCACATCATGGTCAAATCGACCGCCGTGAAGGACACCGACCGCGATGCCGTGGACGCCGTCATTGAGCAGCTCATTCCGCTCCTCGATCAGGGCGACATCGTCATCGACGGCGGCAACAGCTTCTACCAGACCACCGAGCGTCGTGACGCCTACCTCGCCGAAAAAGGCCTGCGCTTCATCGGTGCTGGCGTCTCCGGCGGTGAAGAAGGTGCCCGCAAAGGCCCTTCCATCATGCCCGGCGGCCCTGCTTCCACTTGGGAAGTGATGAAGCCCATCTTTGAATCCATCGCCGCGAAGGTCGATGGCGAGCCCTGCGTCATCCACATCGGTCCCGGCGGTGCCGGTCACTACGTGAAGATGATCCACAACGGCATCGAGTATGGCGACATGCAGCTCATCTGCGAAGCCTACAACATCTTCAAGCACGCCGGCTTCACCACCGACGAGATGGCCGCCATCTTCAACGAGTGGAACGAGGGCGACCTCCTCAGCTACCTCATCCAGATCTCCGGCAAGGCTTTGGAGCAAAAAGACCCCGAAACCGGCAAGCCCGTCGTCGAACTCATCGTCGATAAAGCCGGCCAGAAAGGCACCGGCCAGTGGACGCTCATGAACGCCGCCGAAAACGCCGTCGTCATCAGCACCATCAACGCCGCCGTCGAGGCCCGCATCCTCTCCAGCCAGAAAAAGCAGCGCGTCGCCGCTAGCACCCAGCTCACCGGCCCGGACGGCACCGTCAACGCTGCCGATAAGGCCGACCTCGTGAAGAAGGTCCACGACGCCCTCTACGCCTCCAAGATCGTCAGCTACGCCCAGGGTCTCGATTTGATCCGCAGCACTGGCGAGAAGAAAGGCTGGAACCTCGACCTCGGACGCATCGCCGCCATTTGGCGCGGGGGTTGCATCATCCGCGCCCGCTTCCTCAACCGCATCACCGATGCGTATCGCACCAACCCTACACTGGCCAACTTGATGCTCGATCCGTTCTTCAAAGACGTGCTCAGCAAGACCCAGCAAAACTGGCGCGAAGTGGTGTCCCTCGCCACCCTCAGCGGTCTCCCCGTCCCAGCCTTCAGCGCCAGCCTCGGCTACTACGACAGCTATCGCGCCGCCCGCCTCCCCGCCAACCTCCTCCAAGCCCAGCGCGACTTCTTCGGTGCCCACACCTACGAGCGCACCGATAAGCCCGAAGGCCAGATGTTCCATACCGAGTGGCCTGAAGTGATCGGCTAAAGTAGCCGAGTTGCGCCGCAACTCGTTCCGAAAACATCAAGGCCCCAGTTGCGGCGCAACTGGACTACTATCATAGGCGGCTGAGGCAACTCAGCCGCCTTCTTGCATCTTGGGTTCAGTCTATTATCCTCCCGCCCCATGCAATCCATCGCCCAGATACCCGTGCGCAAAGGCTGGCAGGCAGTGAAATGCTCCAGCTTGGACGACATGCGCACGCAGAACATCCGCTTCTGGCAACGGGCGGGCGGCGCGGCGATCCGCCAGGCCGCGTGGGATTTGGTCGTCGAGACCTGGCAGGCACAGCAGCGCAATCCCGATGAACTCCGATTTCAAAGACTTGCTCCGGCTGTTCGCCACGCATGAGGTGCGCTACCTCATCGTGGGAGGGTATGCAGCCATGCATTACTCGCAGCCGCGTTTCACCAAGGACCTCGATCTCTGGCTCGAGCCCACAGAAGAAAACGCTACCCGTGTGATGCGGGCCTTCGGCGAGTTCGGTATGCCATTGATCGACGTGACGCCCGATGACTTCGCCCAGGAGAGCTTCCAATACATGGTGGGCCGTGCCCCAGTCCTGTTCGACTTCCTCACCTCGCTCCCGAGGATGCAGTTCGCAAGCTGCTGGAATCAGCGCGTGACCGACGAGGACGAAGGATTCCCCATCCAATTCCTCAGTCGAGCCGATCTCATCAAAGCCAAGCAACAAGCCGGCAGGCCCCAGGACCTCGCGGATCTCGATGAGATTCGCCGTGCTAGTGACGAGGTAGTTTGAGGCACCGAACTGCTCTCAGCGGCCTTCTTGCTGTCTCGCATTCTTGTGTCAATCGTAGGGCATGGTCACCGACCTCACGCCTCAATACCCTCGCCATGCTGCGTCGTGTGAAAGAGTTTTCCACGGATGGACTCGCTCGAGTTTCCTTGAGGTTTGATAGTGATTTTTGATCCCAAATCGATGCCTTCGGAATACGTCAAACAATGGTTCGAGAAAGCGAATGCCAAGAGACCAAAGGTCCAAGGTGTAGTTGCGTTGAAGCGCGTGACGATAATCAGCACCGCGATGGCAGACTCGAGGATACTTGCGTCACATCTCACACGATTTGGCAAAGAGTCGGACCGTTATCGCTACCTGAAGGAAGAATCCTTCGAGTTGTCATCAGCAGGCCTTCTTGACGCTGTAATTCTTCATCGGGTCGATCAGGAGCCACGCCCAATACTAGCTTTCACATCAGGTGACGGAGCATCACTTTCTCTGACGAACATCGTTCCCGAAACGGTGTCATCCATCGACTGGAAGAGTTACAATGCGTTTGCATCGAGTTTTGTGCTCCATTTCGGCGCATGGGTCAGACAGAATGCCCTTGTTGTTCAGATCAAGCAAACAAGCGGAAGGATAACTCTAAAGGACATTGTCCCTGGAGCAAAAACCCGGCAACTGTTTGAAGCCTTCTTGGCCCGCCATCCACTCAGCAGACACTTTCACGATACTCGAAGGCTGGACACATTTATCTGCGGCTTGCATCGCCACTGCCGAGGCAGGATTCAAACTTCGGATCTTGAGAGGTATCTGATCCAAGTCTTAGGCTGGTCTGAAGCCGATGCAGAATGGTGTGTTCAGAGGATAGATGTTGGTCTCGAGGTATTGGCGACGTATTCAGGTTAGTAAAACCCGCCAGATCTCCATGTGCCAGCAAGCGCATCACGCTTTGTTGACGCATTCCGAGATTTGCCAGATACTTCCCTATCGTGGACGCCAAAAAAAAGACTCTCGAAGTAACCTCTGCTCTGCCCCACGCAGAGCCGAAGGCGATTCGCTTGAAGCCTTCCACGACCGACTACGCGACCTTTGTGCGCACGACCTCGAAGGTGCTGGGCACGACCGGGCCGGCCTCGCGCAAGACCAAGCCAAGCGAGCTTGTGCTCTCGGTCGCGAATGCGGAATCCTGAGCCAGCCTGGACTGACGTGGGTGGAGTTTTGTCGCAACGCGGGTGAGCCTCATCTTGGCACCGAGCATCTCGTCGAGCTGTCCGGCGACAAGCATCGAGTATTCAAGATCACCATCCCTCCCAACTTCGGCCTGACGCCGAAGGTCCTGCGTCATCCCGTGGTGAATCTCCGCGATGATCCGGCGCTGCCGAAGACTCGCCCGTCCATCGAGTTCCTCCCGGCGACGCCGCTCGAGTATCTTGAGCGCTGGATGGCGGCGAATGAGGTCTTTGGCGATGATGTGAAGCTCACGGCGGTGATCGAGTGGGCGGACGGGCAGGTGTCCTTCGCGATCAGCCAGCCGCAGTATCACGGCGAGCCAGCGACGGAACGAGAGATCGAGGCGGAATTCGAGGCATCGGGCTGGACGCGGTTCATCGACAGCGCGGGGCATGTCTTGTTTTTCAACTATGCCTTCCAAGTCCTGGCCATCGATGCCCTGCTGCGGAACTGGAAGGGGTGCTAGGGCTCTACCCGGAGGCTTGACCGCAACGGCGGAGTCCACCGTCGCCGAAAGTCCAACCTGGGCCTTCGGTGGCCCCCCAACCGGGTCCGATTACCCTACTCTGTGCTCTGGCATCGGAGCCTTCGGGCTCCGATTACCCTCCTTCATAGCTCTGGTATCGGAGGTTCGAAGCAGGCGAGAGGGGGCCGGGGGCCGGTAGCTCAGTGGGACGGTGGGACGGTGGGACATGCTGGCGATCTATTCGCGACCTACCGACCTACCGTCCCTCGTTACTCTACGATGTCACGGTCCACCACGCGGCTGGAGCGGCCTTCCAGGGCATAGACGAGGTGCGGCGTGTAAAGCTCGGGCTCCAGCAGGAAGGAGTCGTGGCCTTTGCTCGAATGCACGGTGATGTGCATCGACGAGACGCCTGCGCGCTCCAGGTGGCTGGTGAGTTCGGCTTGTTCCTCAGGGTAGAAGCAGAAGTCGCTGTCGATGCTGAAGACCAGGTAGTGATGCCCGGCGGCGCGTGACTTGGCGAAGAGTTCCTCGTAGCTGCTCACGCCTGCATCGCGCAGCGGATCAAAGCGCAACCACATATCAGCGATGCGCAGGTAGGTGTTCGCGTCGAAGCGCTTCACGAACTTCTTCCCCTGGTGCAGCATGTAACTCTCCACGTTGTGGCCCACGCGATACCAGGCGAGTTGGTCGGCGCATTGCTTCACCTCGCCGCGGGCGCGGCGCTCGATGGCGTCCAGATGCACGAAGGTCTTGTGCGAGATCATGCGCGCGAGGGCGAGGCCATACTCGGGCTTCTCGCCATCGTAGTAGTCGCCGCCCTTGAAGTGCGGATCGTTCTCGATCGCCAGCACCTGCTCGAACAAGGTCAATCGCGTGAGCACTGTGGTGCGCGGCCCGGTGGCCACAGGGACCACGAGATTCACTCGCTCGGGCAGCAGCGTGGCGAAGTTGATCGCGATCAAACCGCCTACCGAGGAGCCGATCACCGCGTGCAGCTTCTTGATACCCAAGCCGTCGAGCAGCAGCGCCTGCGAGCGCACCACATCACTCGTGCGCACCGAGGGGAAAGCATTGCCATACGGCTTGCCGGTCGCTGGATTGATCGAAGTCGGTCCCGTGGACCCGTAGCAGCCGCCCAGCCAGTTCGCGCAGATGACGAAGTAGCGCTCCGTGTCCACCGCCTTGCCCGGCCCAATGTAAGAATCCCACCAGCCCTGCTGGCAATCCACCGTCCAGCGCCCGTCCGTGCCTGGCACATCCGCTGTGAAGCCCGCTGCGTGCTGGCTGCCGGACAGCGCGTGGAACACCAGCACCGCGTTGTCCTTCTTCGCGTTCAGGGTGCCGTAGGTCTCGTAGGCGATCACTGCCTCCGTCAGCGATCCGCCGCCATCGAAGACGAATGGCTTCTCTGCCGTCGCGACGGTGAAGAACTGTGTGTGCGTTTCGCCAATGCCTTGAGGTGCTGCCATAAATGAGGGCGGCGAAGAAACACGCTGCGATTGATTGGGCAAAGCAAAATAACCCCTGCTTTACACGCCCCAGTCACCATGCAATATGCGGCGCTTTCCGGCTCCCAAAAGCAGCCCAGTTGCGCCGCAACTGGAGCGCTCCCACGACCGACGAAAGCGCCAGGGACTCATGATTCGAGATTCATGACTCCTGATTCAACGGCCAGCGCTTTGCGGAGAATGAATCAGGGATCACGAATCCAACGTCAGGACTCCCGACCTTTTCCATCCTTCCGCTTTCATACTCCATCCCTCCTCCCCCATGCCCAAAGACACCTCTATCAAACGCATTCTCGTCATCGGTTCCGGCCCCATCGTCATCGGCCAGGGCTGTGAGTTCGACTACTCCGGCGTCCAGGCCTGCAAGGCCCTGCGCGAGGAAGGCTATGAGGTGGTGCTCATCAATTCGAACCCCGCCACGATCATGACCGATCCGGAGTTCGCCTTCCGCACCTACATCGAGCCCATCACGCCGGAGATGGTGGAGAAGATCATCATCAAGGAAAAGCCGGATGTGCTCCTGCCCACGCTCGGCGGCCAGACGGCGCTCAATACCGCCATGTCGCTGCATCGCGCGGGCACGTTGGAAAAACACGGCGTGCGCATGATCGGAGCCAAGCCGGAGGCCATCGAGAAGGGCGAGGACCGTCTGCTCTTCAAAAACGCCATGCTCAAGATCGGCCTCGACCTGCCGCAGTCCGGCGTGGCACACACGATGGAGGAAGCTCGCGAGATCGCCGCTCAGATCGGCACGCTGCCGCTTATCATCCGCCCGGCCTACACGCTCGGCGGCACCGGCGGCGGCATCGCTTATAACAAAGAAGAATTCGAGACCATCACGGCGAACGGACTCGATCTCTCGCCGGTCACCGAAGTGCTCATCGAGGAATCGTTGCTCGGCTGGAAGGAGTTCGAGATGGAGGTCATCCGCGACAAGGCGGACAACTGCGTCATCATCTGCTCCATCGAGAACCTCGACCCCATGGGCGTGCACACCGGCGACTCGATCACCGTCGCGCCGATCCAGACGCTCACCGATCGCGAATACCAGATCATGCGCGACTTCTCCTTCGCCTGCATCCGCGAGATCGGCGTGGAAACGGGCGGATCAAACATCCAGTTCGCCGTGCATCCCGACACGGGCCGCATGATCGTCATCGAGATGAATCCACGCGTCAGCCGCAGCTCCGCGCTCGCGTCAAAGGCCACCGGCTTCCCCATCGCGAAGATCGCCGCCAAGCTCGCCGTCGGTTACACGCTCGACGAGCTGAAAAACGACATCACGCGCCACACGCCCGCTGCGTTTGAGCCCACCATCGACTACGTCGTCACCAAGATCCCGCGCTTCACCTTCGAAAAATTCCCCGGGGCCAACGAAACGCTCACCACGCAGATGAAATCCGTCGGCGAGGCCATGGCCATCGGCCGCACCTTCAAAGAGAGCCTGCAAAAGGCCCTCCGCAGCCTGGAGATCAAACGCTTCGGCCTCATCGGCGATGGTGCCGACAAGGAAGTCGATGACGAGACGCTCACCACCAAGCTCACCGTGCCGAATGCCGAGCGCATCTTCTTCCTCGGCCTCGCCTTTGCTCGCGGCTGGGATGTAGAAAAGGTGTTTTCGCTGACCAAGATCGACCGCTGGTTCTTGAGGCAGATTGAGGAGATTGTTCAATTCGAAGCCTCATTTGGTGATCCATCTATCCGTGATCAATTCAGGAATGACATAACTTTTGCGCCTGCCGCTGTGGCGATGGGCGATGATCCAATTCAGAGTTATCCAGAAACGCATGCGCGTCTGAAGAAGGCGAAAAAGCTTGGGTTTTCGGATCCTCAAATTGCCAATATGGGTGGCGGAATGAGCATGGTTGGTTTGCGCAACGGACGCAAAGCTCTCGGCATCGTCCCCACCTACCGCCTCGTGGACACCTGCGCGGCCGAGTTCGAGGCCTTCACGCCTTACTACTACTCCACCTACGGCATCGAGGACGAGGTGCGCGACAACGACCGCAAGAAAGTCATGATCCTCGGGGGCGGCCCGAACCGCATCGGCCAGGGCATCGAGTTCGACTACTGCTGCGTCCATGCCAGCTTCGCCCTGCGCGAGCTGGGCTACGAGACCATCATGGTCAATTCCAACCCCGAGACCGTCTCCACCGACTACGACACCTCCGATAAACTCTACTTTGAGCCCCTCACCCTCGAAGACGTGCTCAACATCTACGAGCGCGAAAACCGCCACGACCAGGTGCTCGGCGTCATCGTCCAGTTCGGCGGCCAGACCCCGCTCAATCTCGCCAAAGGCCTCGAAGAAAACGGCGTCCGCATCATCGGCACCTCGCCGAAGAACATCGAACTCGCCGAAGACCGCAAGATGTTCGCCAAGCTGCTCGACGACCTCGGTTTGCACCAGGCGGAAAGCGGCACCGCCACCTCGCTGGAGGAGGCCTTGGCCATCACCGCGAAGATCGGCTACCCCAGCCTCGTGCGCCCCAGCTTCGTGCTCGGCGGCCGCGCCATGCAGATCGTCTATAGCGACGCCGAACTCACCCACTACATGAAGAACGCCGTCGAGGCCACGCCCGACCGCCCCGTGCTCGTGGACCGCTTCCTCGAAGACGCCACCGAGGTCGATGTCGATTGCATCAGCGACGGCGAAACGACCGTCATCGGCGCCATCATGGAGCACATCGAAGAGGCCGGCATCCACTCCGGCGACAGCGCCTGCGTCATCCCGCCCTTCAGCCTCACGCCAGCGATGCAGGACCGCATCCGCGACGCCGCCAAGAAGCTCGCCAAAGCCCTCAACGTCCGCGGCTTGATGAACATGCAGCTCGCCGTCAAAGGCGACGACCTCTACGTCATCGAGGTCAATCCCCGCGCCTCCCGCACCGCGCCCTTCGTCAGCAAGGCCATCGGCGTCCCACTGCCCAAACTCGCCGCCAAGATCATGGCCGGCAAGACCTTGAAGGAACTCGGCTTCACCGAAGAAGTCATTCCGAAGCATCACAGCGTCAAAGAAGCCGTCTTCCCCTTCAGCAAATTCACCGGCGTGGACATCATCCTCGGCCCCGAGATGAAAAGCACCGGCGAAGTCATGGGCATCGACTACGACCTCGGCATGGCCTTCGCCAAAAGCCAGATGGCCGCCGGCGGCACCCTGCCCACGAAGGGCAACGTCTTCATCAGCGTCAAAGAAACCGACCGCCCCAACGTCGTCCGCATCGCCAAAGGCTACGCCGACCTCGGCTTCACCCTCTACGCCACCAGCGGCACCGGCGGCGTCATCACCGAGGCCGGCATCCCCGTCAACATCCTCCCCAAACTCGCCAGCGGCCAGCGTCCCAACGTCATCGACCTGATGAAGAACAAGGACATGGCCCTCGTCATCAACACTCCCAGCGGCAAGAACCCCCGCGAAGACGAAGTGAAAATCCGCACCGCCGCGATGCAGAACCGCATTCCGATCATGACCACGCTCCGGGGTGCTGATGCCGCCCTGCGGGCGATCAAGTCACTGCAAGGGAGTGAAGTGCAGGTAAGGGCTTTGCAGGAGTATCACAAATGAACTGAGGAGGTGGTCGCAAATTGAGATCACCTCGGACTCAACTTATTGAGCGACATCTCCAAGGACTGACTTACAAATCCAAATATGAAACTGCCGAAATCTATCAGCCCGTGCCCTATCGTTGAGGCCGTGTTTGAGTCGCGGTTCCAGACTGACGCACCTGAAGAGGCTGTTGTCGGCATGGTTTATCAGGCATTGCGGAAGGATTTCCCGAAGATGAGTGCCTTGCCGCTGGCCAGCCTCCCGCAGCAGATGAGAAAGGCAGACCCGGAGTTTACTTACCAACCGCTTCATCGCTTGGAAGGGGAACGCATGGTTTTGCTGATTGGGCCACGCAATTTCGCAATCGCCAGCAAGGGCGACTATCTTGGTTGGCAGGAGTATTGTGCAGATGCTCTCCGCGTATTCGATACCATAGCTACGACCGGTATTTTCCAGAAGATCGAAAGATTTGGTCTGCGTTATATCAGCTTCTTTGAGGGAGATGTTTTGAGCAATCTGACGCTGTCAGTCCAATTGCAGGGAAGGGAAATTCAAGGTGGCGAATCGTTCTTCAGAACGATACTACAGTGGGAAGGATGCTCTTGTCATTTGCAGGTTGGTAAAGACCTCAAACTCTCAAACCGAGATGGGAAGGCTGGTTCAGTGGTAGATATTGATGCGTTTGTGCAATCGCCAACGGCGAGCGGAAGTCCCCTTGATGATGCAAAGGGCTTTCTAGAGATGGCTCACCATGCAGAAAAAGACTTGTTCTTTACTCTCCTGAAGCCAGAATTCCTCGCGACCCTCTCACCAACCTATGAAGCCTCAACTACCTAGCATGTATCGTTCGGCATCGGGGTTTGTTCCCTCGGTTTCGGTTGTGCTGATGACCTCTCTTGCGGGTTTGGCAGCTAACGGGAAGGCCGAGGAAAAAGACCTGTGCTACGGCCTGCACCCTCACGGAATGGGGAATGCAGTGTTTTATCACCCTGCTTCCATTGAGGTTCGCAGTGAGCCGAGCGATGTGCTCCAGAAGTTTGCAGTCCAGATGCTTCAAGAATCGGTTGATCTGCCAGCAGCAGCAACTGAAGTCATCAACGAGCATTTCTGGGATCTGCTGCTATGAGCGAAGCCGAACTTCTCGAAGATTTTAAGCAGTATTTGCCCAAATACTTGTCGCCAAACGGCACCGAGAACCTGTTCGCCGAACTGAAGCAGTTTCCTGCCAACATCGACCAGAGGCTTTACACGTCTCTCTTGAAAGCTGAGCCGATTATTTATCAAGGTGATGGCCTCTCAAACCTGCCGATTGTAAATCTACCGGACGCCAGAATAGAGGGGAAAAAGGCGATGGTCCTGTCAAACACATGCGACATTTCGCCAGATAATCCCAGGCCGATCCCAGCACGGATGATTTATTGCCCGATCATCAGCTTTGAGAAATTCGAGCGATTGCTGACGGCATCCCAAGCGAGTGTTTCAGACCACTACCTGAGGGACATTCGAGCTCAGAAAGTGAGTTCAATGTTCTTTCTGCCGAGAAATGACTCTCTCGGAGAGGATGCCATCGTTCTTTTGGACCGGGCAAACAATTGCGACATCAATCAAGTTCCAGCGCACGAGATTCAATCGCGCCGACTGTTCACATTGAGCGACTACGGATTCTACCTTCTTATCTTCAAGCTTTCGATTCACTTTACCAGGATTCGTGAAGCAGTGCGCCGGACCTCTGAGTCCTGAGAGGGCGAAAAGCAAGAGTGAGGCTGGGCTGCAAAGTGTATTCACTCTTTTCTTCACCTTCTGCCGCGCCGATTCGCTGCCGCGTGAACTCCTCGACGACTGGCTTCGCGCCCGCGAGGCCTTCCTCGCCGCGAATCCGCTGCCGTGGGACGACATCACCGAAGCGTGCTACCACGGCCAGTTCACCGACAAACTCGACGAACACCTCGACGCCGCGCACGGCTCCTGTGCCGTGCGTGATCCAGGCCTCGCTCAAATCGTTGCAGACCGCCTGCATCACTTCGACGGCCAGCGCTACGACCTCTGGAGCTACGTCATCATGCCCAATCACGTCCACGTCCTCTTCACCCTCCGCGACAGCGAATCCCTCCCCGACACGCTCCAAGGCTGGAAAGGCGTTTCGAGCCGTCTCATCCACAAAACCGGCCTCAGCGCCCTGAATCCCTTCTGGCAGCCCGATTACTTCGACCGCCTCATCCGCAGTCCTGAACACTTCAGCACCGTGAAGGCCTACATGCGTGAAAATCCCGCCAAAGCGTGCTTGAAGGCCGGTTTTGCTCTTTGGGAGCGAAGCTGATCGAAGAGAGCGGAGCGCGGATTGCCTCGCTTTGCTCGCCCTACCGGCAGCTTTCTGCTGGCTGTCTTCGCTGCGCTCCGGCTCTCCTGTCCGCTCTATCTTCGCGGCTTCATCCGCCTCGTGGAGCGCGGGGTGAATGCGCCGCCGATGAACGTGAACCGCTGATCCCCACGCCCACCTACCCCTTGACCGCCGCCCGCTTCCCCGCCTGCTGAGGTTCTTGATAGGAAAGTGGCACCGTCCTTTTGCCACGCGTCATTTTGCCGTTACCCTTTGAGCGTCATGAACCAGCTCATTTACGTCGAGACCAGCATCCCGAGTTTCTACTTCGAAACCCGGCCTGGGGCACAAATCCAGGCCCGCCGTGAATGGACTCGCGAATGGTGGGAACTGGCACAGTGGCAGGACGAGTTGGTTTCCTCTCTCTGGGTGGTCCGAGAACTCGAAGAGACACCTGAACCGAAGCGGTCGGAATGCTTGGATTTGTTGCAGGGGCTTCGGTTGCTTCAGTCTGCCCCTGAGATTGATGAGATGGTCGAGCACTACATTGCCCATAAAGTCATGCCTGCGGATGCCGATGGCGATGCCCGCCACTTGGCAGTCGCCACGTTCTGGAAGTGTGATATTCTTGCCTCGTGGAACTGCAAGCACATCGCCAATGCGAACAAAAGCGATCACATCCGACATGTGAACGAGGGGCTTGGCTTTGAAACGCCAAAGCTCATCACGCCGTATCACCTGCTAGAGTCAGGAGTTGACCCATGAAAACCACACCATCAACGCCGTCCCCAGACACAGACGACCTCGAATGGCTGCGAGCCATTCGGCGCAAGCTCACGTCCGAGTTTGGACACGACCAGAAGAAGCTCGGTGATGCCCTTCGAGCGCGGGAGCAGCGGATGGGTGATCGCATCGTCCGCACACAGAAGCGTCTCGTCCCAGCGCAACCCTGATTGGCGAGACTTCGGACGAAGCAGCAGGAACACCCTCAGCAGGCCCAGGTTGAAGCCGTGGAGAGCTTGGGCTTCCCAGGCTTGCTCAGAAGTGCCCGGTGGAGTTCATCCACCTCATGCAGCGCGGGGTGAATGCGCCGACGATGAACGTGAACCGCTGATCCCCCCCACGCCTGCCTGATACTCCAGCCACAAGCTGGCACAAGGGCTAGAGCGCTACTTCAGGTGCCATTTTTCAAAGCAACGGACACATTATCATAAACCAGTGGCACATTTGGTGTAGCTGTAGCCGCATTATAGTTATTTGATGGCACTATGGCTTTAGCATTGGGCACAAACAAATGAATTGCGTTCACTTTTTGTTTAATCCGGTCACTGATTGATCTGTTGCAGTCACATTTCAAACAACTGCAATCACATGTAGTTATGCTAATTTCATTGTGTTGTCTTCAAATGTGGCTGCATTAATTTAAAGAGCGTCAACAGCGTTTTAAATTGTGACTGCTGCATAAATAGTTGTGCTCATTAAATTGCAGGTTGTGCTTGCAATGCTTTACAGCGTGACGGCATACTAACCAATAGTGCTCCACCTGTGCAGCCGTGTTGCTGCACAGATGGCTAGAGTGTTCCACTTTACCCTTCAAGCCAATGCAACCATGGGAAGCGACGAAAAAGCGGGCGCAGGAGTCGCTGGCGGTGTGGGTGCGGTATGTGCCGGACCTGAGGGTGGGCGCTGAGGGGCCGGAGGTGCTGGAGGATAACATTGCGCGGTTCGAGCCGCTGGCGCAGGAGGTGACCGGGCTGCAGGATGCCTATGATGCGACCCTGCGGGCGGCGCAGGCTTCGCTGGATAAGCTGAAGCTGCTGGGGGTGAAGGTGCCGCCGATGATTGAGGCCCACTTGCACGATAACGAGGGGCTGCTGGAGGAACTGCGGAAGATCTATCGCACGGCGCCGCGCTCGGAGGCGACGATTCTGATGCGGGCGCGGGAGCTGTATCCGATTTGGTTGCTGGCGGATGAGGCGATGGCGGCGATGGTGCCATCGCAACCACCGATCACGCGACGGATTCAAAAGGTGGAACACTCGGCGGCGATGCTGAAGGCGCTGCTGGATGGCTACTCGGACCTGATTAAAGAGACGTCGTGGCAGGCGAAACGGCTGGCGGCGAGCAAGGCGGAGTTGAGGGCGCTGACAGAGGCGACGGACGTGCTGAACAAGCGCTGGTTCAAGGTGATGGACAGTGCGTTTGACCCAGGGTCGGACGAGCACGCGGCGCTGGAGGGCATTTCCACGGAGCCCTTTGCCAAGGTGCCGGTGGTGCTGGAGATCCGGTCGGTGAAGCAAGGGGGCCTGAAGGGTCGGCAGGTGCTGATCCGGTATGCGAAGACGGGCGGCGATCATGCGACGCGGTCATTCGTGAAATGGCAGGAGGTGGGGGTGGATACCGACTTTGTGAACCAGGAGCCGCTGGATAAGGCGGGCAATGCGCTGGGGCCTTTCGAGCCGGGCACGGAGCTGCGAATCATTGCGGAGGTGGCGAACAGCGTGGGCTCACGAACGTCCGCGCCGAGGAGCATCGTGGTCGCGGAGTCGATCGGGACACCCTCGGCAAACCCAGGCTGAGGCCGTGGATTTCGCAGGCTTATTCAGAAGTTCCTTGTTGGAGTGCATCCGCCTCATGGAGCGCGGGGTGAATGCACCGACGATGAACGTGAACCGCTGATCCCCGCGATTGCCTATCCCTTGACCGCCGCCCGCTTCCCCGTCGTCTCGGAGTTACCTGAGTCGGCTGGGAGAGCCGGTGAAGCTGAGCGTTGCGATACTTGCCCTGATCACTTACTCTTTGCCCATGACCACGCTAACCCTGGACCTTCCTGAAGCTCTCACAGCGGAACTCGACGCTGCCGTTGAGGCGGGCTGGTTTACGAGTCAGGCGGAAGCTGTCCGCGCGGCAGTGCGGGACATGATGAGTCATCAAAAGCTGGCGTTGCTGGAGCAGCAACAACTCGCGGACATTGACTGGTCTGTGAGCACCGCCGCGAAGCGTCCATGAACGTGGTGGTCACGGACACTGGCATTTGCATCAGGTGGGAGCCATGCACTTGCTGGCACATCTCGGCAGCATTCAGGTGACGCCAACGGTCTGGAGCGAGTTGCGACGGCGCGCCCCAAGCTTGGCGATCAGTGGACTGCCAGCCTGGCTGTCTTTGACCCGCCCTGCAGCCTCCGCCATGCTGCAAGCGAGCCAGTGGGTGAACGCACAAGTGCTTCATGCCGGTGAAGCGGAAGCGTTGGCCTACGCGCGGGAAACCCAAGCCGACCTGTTCCTGACCGATGACACTGCGGCGCGGACGATGGGGGAGTCGCTTGGGATTCAAGTGCGCGGCTCGCTCGGCGTCGTGCTTTTCGCTGCCGCGTCGGGTCATCTCAATAAGGCGGAGTGTTTGCAGACGCTTGATGCTCTGGAAACGCAATCGACGCTTTGGATGTCGGCCAAAGTTAAGTCGGCGGCCAGACAGGCTGTCTCGCAAATTTTCGGTTCGCCGTAGAAGCGTTGCGTGGCTCTAAAGCCACGCCACGCTGAAATGAGCACCCCTTACGCCAGCGCCTCTTTGCAATACTGCACGCACTTCGCCACTTCCTTCACCGCGTCGGAGCCTTCGGGGATCTTGTATTCCAGCTCGATCTCGGCGGGGAAGGTCCACTTCTCCTTTTTCATCAACTGCAGCACTTCTTTGATCGGAGTCTGGCCCTGGCCCCAAGGAACGTTGCCGCCGTCGGCGGTGCGGTCTTTGAGGTGCAGGTTCGTGATGCGCGCGTGATACTTCTCCAGCACGGGGATCGGGGATTTGCCCTTCGTGCCGGCGACGTAGTGGCCGATGTCGAGGTTGAAGCCGATGTATTGGCCGAGATCCAGGATGGAGTCGAACTTGTCCATCTCGGGCAGGTTGTTCGTGTGGTTGTGGAAGCCGACCCAGATCTTGTGCTTGTCCGCAAACGGCGCGACACGCGCGGCGAGGACGGCGTTGCGCTCCGTGGTCACGGCCGTGCAGCCGAGCGCCTTGGCCACGAGGAAGTTGAACTCGATCTCCTCATTCGACTGACCGAAGCCCATCTTGTGGATGTGAATGTTCACGCCTGCGTCGTTGAACATCTTCCGCATCTCCACGCACTTGGCGATCTGCTGCTCCCGCTCCGCATCGGTGATCTTGCCGCCTTTGATGCCTGCGAAAAGCTGCGTCGGTCCGCCCATGAGTTCCGTCTCGCTGATGCCGCAGTCGAGCAACGCCTTCAGCGTCTCCTCCGCCGTCTTCGCCATGCTGCGATAGCTATACGTGATGCAGCCGACGCGCACCCCATTGAAGACCGAGTTCGGCTTCTCCGCCGACGAAGCGAGCCGTGGAAGCGAAAAGCCGGTGGCGGTGGCAAGAGCGGTGCTGAGGAAGCTGCGGCGGGAGAGCGAGTGTGTAGTCATGCCAAGGTGGAACGCCGAAGCGCGGCGTCTTTTGCCGGAATGTCGGAGAAATCAAGGACATGGAGACTAGGCGCAATGGTGTCACGACAGCGCCCGCATCATTCCCGCTTCCATCAAGCGCCCCGACATGGACCGCATCGGGCACAGCGATTTCGATCGTTATCCCGATTCCGATGATTGTGTCGCATGTTGAACAATGAAGGAGGAATTGACCCGCGTCGGGGGACCGTGGACACTCCCGGCCATGACTCGCCTCAAGCTCGCTCTCGCTCTGTGCCTCACGGCATTCACCGTTCACGCTGATGAACCCAAGGCTCCGCCCGCCAAGAAGGACGAGCCGAAGAAGGAGGACAAGAAATCGGAGTCCTCGACCACGACGGGCTCCGTGACCATCGGCGGCAAGGCGATCAACTACAAGGCGACGGCTGCAACGCTGCCGATCCTGAAGCCGGATGGCAAGCAATCGGCCTCGGTGTTTCACACGGCGTATGTGGTCGAGGGTGTGACGGCGACGGAGCGTCCGGTGACGTTCTGCTTCAATGGCGGCCCAGGGTCCAGCAGCGTGTGGGTGCATCTCGGGGCGTTCGGACCGCAGCGTGTGAACTTGCCTGCCGATGGGCTCACCGCTCCGCTGCCCCCTGGCGGCTGGGTGCCGAATGAGTTCTCCATCCTGGACAAGACGGACCTCGTTTTCATCGACCCGGTCAACACGGGCTTCAGCCAGGCGGAGGACCCGCAGAAGGTGAATGAGTTCCTCGGCGTGCGTGAGGACATCCAGGCCGTCGGCGAGTTCATCCGTCTGTGGCTGACGCGCGAGAAGCGCTGGCTCTCGCCCAAGTTCATCGCCGGTGAAAGCTACGGCGGCATTCGTGGTGGCGGTCTCGCCGAGCACCTCGCCTCGCGTCATCGCATCTACCTCAATGGCCTCATCATTCTCTCCGGTCTGCTCGACTACGACACGCTGATCGGCACCACCTTGAACGACCTGCCCAACATCGTCTCCCTGCCCGCGATGACCGCCGTGGCGCACTACCACAAGAAGCTGCCCGCCGATCTGCAAGCCGACCGCGCCAAGGCCATCGCCGAGTCCCGCGAGTATGCCTTCGGCGAGTATGCCCAAGTGCTGCTGCAAGGCCGCACGATCTCCAAGGAGAAGCGCGCTGCCGCTGTGGCGAAGCTCGCACGTCTGACCGGTCTCGCGCCGAACCTGATCGACGAGCAGGACTTGTTCGTCAGCGCTGGGTTCTTCCGCGAGATGCTGCTGCGCGATCAGGGTCTGGTCCTCGGTGCCTACGATGCTCGGGTGACGGGCCGTGATGGTGACAAGTCAGAAAGCCATCCACAGATCGATCCCTTCATGAACGTCGTGGGCGGTATCGCTGCCGCGAGCATGAATGCGTATCTGCGCGAGGTGCTGAAGTATGAGAAGGACATGCCTTATGAAGTGCTCAAGCCGCAGCCAAGCTGGAACCATGGCCAGGGCAATAGCTTCACCAGCGTGAATGCCGATCTGGCCAAGGCGATGAAGGGCAATCCGCACCTGCAAGTGCTCGCGCTTCTCGGTTACAGCGACCTCGTCACGCCACCGGACAACATGCTGCTCAGCCTGCGCAAGCTGGCGATCCCTGACGAACTGCGGAAGAACATCCACACCGCCGATTACGAGGCCGGTCACATGATGTATACCAACCAGCCCGACCTGAAGAAGATGCACGCCGACATCAGTGCCTTCATCGACGGCTGCCTGAAGAAGTAGGCGGCCATGAAGCTCGAGAAGATCAAATACCTCATCCTCGCGCAGGAGATGGATCGCGCGATTCAGTTCTACGCGAAGGTGTTCGGCCTCACGGTTTCCGTGCAAGGCGAATGGTGGAGCGAGTTGAACTTCGGCGACACCATCGTCGCGCTGCACGGCGGCGGCGATGGCACGCCGAACCGCACCGATCTGAGCTTCCAGGTCGATAACATCGTCGCCGCCTGCCGGATCATCCGCGAGAACGGCGGGCGCATCGTCGCCGAACCTGACAAACGCGAAGGCGAGCCCATCGTGCTCGCCACCTTCGCCGACACGGAGAACAACCAGGTCATGCTCACGCAGTGGGTGG
Organism: Verrucomicrobiota bacterium; assembly: GCA_963204975.1. Lineage (GTDB taxonomy): Bacteria > Verrucomicrobiota > Verrucomicrobiia > Verrucomicrobiales > Verrucomicrobiaceae > JAEUHN01. The sequence continues at coordinate 31,950 of CAUJJC010000304.1, forward strand.
GCTACTGACCAACGCCATTGCAGTAGAAAGATCGAGAAGTAGAGAAGTGAGAGGTTGAGAAACATCGCGATCCGTCTCTTCTCGACATCTTTACTTCTCCACCTCTTCACTCTCCCATTTATTTCATGCCTCCACCATCACGCGGCTACATCATTGAGGTCGATAACGACGGCGTGATCGAGAAGATCACCGTCGATGCTTTCGACGTGCTCACTTATGACTGCGGCCTCAAAGCTGGGCATAAAGTCAGGCTGAAGATGCCCATTCCGCTCGAAGATGATCGCGGCAAAGTCGTCCGCACCATCCCCAAAGGCAGCGCGTGGACCGTGCTCAGTGGTTCATCCCAGGACCCTGGATGCCTGTGGCTGGAGGATCCGGATGGTCAGGCGCACGCATGGGATGATGACGCCGAGGTTTTCCAGGTGTTCGAGCGGGCGTGATGCTCACTCGCCAAACACCAGGCGCATCGGAATCATGCTGGAGAACTTGAACCCATGCTCCTGGAAAAAGGCCTGGGATTCGGCGCTGATCTTGTCGGTTAGCAGGGTGATGCGCTTGAAGTCTTTTTTCTTCACGTAGTTCACCGCGTGCTCGAGCAGCTTGCCCCCGTAGCCATGGCGGCGGTGCTGGGGGTGGATGATGAGGTCTTCCAGAAGCACAGCGAAGCCCCCCTCGGCCGTGCTGATGGTGAAGAGCAGATTGATCATGCCAATGATCATGTGGTCCGTGCGGAGCACAAAGATGCGCCCCCTGCTGGGCTGTTCCAGGATCAGGCGCAGGCCGTGCTCTTGCTTTTGCCGGTCGGGGGCGAAGTCCTCCTCCTCGCTAAACAGGGCCACGAGCAACTCCACCATCTGGGGCAGGTCCTCAATCGTCGCAGGCTCAAGGCGGGGTTCAGTTCTGGCAGGGGAGGTCGTCATCGGGGCCGATCATAGCCGCAGGAAGCCGTGCCAAAAGTGAATTTCCTGTCGCCCGAGGTCCAGGTGAGCAATTTCACGTCCAGGAAGGGCGCATTTGACAACCAAGCGCGGGTTGTTACTATGCGCGCCCTTTTTGCCGGATCGTATCCCGAGTCCGCAATCAGTTATTTCTAGCCCCAGACCACGCCCATGCCCAAAAGGACCTACCAACCCTCCAAGAGAACTCGCAAGCAGCAGTTCGGTTTCCGTGCTCGCACCAAGACTGCGAAAGGTCGCGACATTCTTCGTCGTCGTCGCAAGGCAGGCCGCAAGCGTCTCACGCCTAAAGCGACGGACATCAAGTTCCGCCGCCACACCAATTCTAACAAGCCTATGCTGGCTGATGCAACCTACGCCCGGCAAGTCCGCTCGGCGAGAGGTCAGAAGCTCGCGGCAAAGGCCCGTGCCGCTGCAGCAGCGGCTGCCAAGGCGTAAAGCCTGGCTTCGTCTCGTATGCGTCTGCCCTCCCGCCTTCGTTTGAAGGCCTCCCGTGACTTTGCACAGGTCCGGGAGTTGGGGCAGAGCTTCCCTGGGCGATTTGTGGTGCTCGGAGTCCAGAAAGTGGCCGATCAATCACACTTCCAGTTTGGTCTGATCACCACCCGCAAGCTCGGGCATGCCGTCGTCCGTAACCGTATCCGAAGGTTGCTACGCGAAATTATCCGCGAAAAGCAGGCCCTGTTTGCCCTTGATGTGCGCCTCGTAGTGATTGCACGTTGGCGGGCTGCGGAGGCCTCACTGGAGGATCTTCAATCTGACCTGCTAAAAACAGCTCGTCGCGCAGGTGTCTTGAAAGCATGAGGTGGGTCGTTCGCATTTTGATCCGCAGCTATCAGCGCTTTCTCTCGCCCGTCATTCACTTCATCGGCGGCCCTGGCGCAGGCTGCCGTTTTCGTCCCACCTGCTCGGAGTATTTCCTTCAAGCCGTCGAGCACTGCGGTTTTTTCAGAGGCAGTTGGCTGGGTGTTTGCCGCATCGCACGGTGCAATCCCTGGGGAGGGTCGGGTTACGATCCCGTTCCGGGCACTGAGAAGACACCGGCTGACACCTGTGACGATCACCCGGAGTTCCACTAATCTCGAAAATCGGAATTGCTCCCGCCCGCCTCTTCTGGCACTGAGGCCACCCCTCTCCCCTCTTTTTTCACCTTCCCCCTTTAGAACATGGATCGCAAAGCCTGGATCATCGTCACACTCTGCGGCGCGCTGATGGCGCTCAACTTCTGGTATATGCAGAAGGAGACCGCCTATAAGCAAAAAATTGCCCAGGAGCAGTTGAACCGTGAAAAGGCGGAGAAAGCGGCCAAGGCCCAGACCTCAGCTACTGCTGCGTCCACAGCATCTCCGTCCGCAAGCGCTGTCACCGCACCCGCCGCCGGAGAGAAGGATGCAACGAAAGGCGCACCTGAGCAGACCAGGGAACTCAAGGCTGGAAGCGTGACCTATGTGCTCACCACGCAGGGCGGTGGTATCAAGACGGCAGTGCTAGCCGCGCAGGATCAGGTGATTCTCAACCAGCATGGCAAGGATGCGATTGGAGCATTCCGCCGCGAGGCCAACACGGCGGATGGCATTGTTTACACCATCGTTGAAGCGACGGACAAGGCCGTGACATTTGAGGGAACTGACAGCGTCGCAGGTCTTGGCGTGAGGAAGAGTTACACGCTCTCATCGGGTGAGGGTGCCGACCCCCATCTACTGAACCTGACGGTGACTGTCACGAACCAAGGCAATGCCCAGCATGTGTCTGAAGCTAATTCATTGTATGCGGGTGCTGCGGCTTCCCTTCAGCCAGACGATATTTTGCATCCTGCCGTCTTCTGGAATGACACGGGCGACGCTAATCAGCACGACACAACGTGGTTCGACGGTGGCATGTTCGGCTCGGCCCAAAAGGAATTTAAGCAAGAGTTCGCACAGCTTCGCTTCGGCGGCGTGATGAGCCGGTTTTATGTCAACATGCTCTCGCTCAAGACCACCATCGGCGTCGATGCGCCCGCTGGTCGGATGTGGGCTGAGCGCTTCCTCATTCCTCACACGGATGACAAGTGGACTGGCACGACAGTGGGCAACAAAGACTATGCCATTGAAGGCGCAATGAGCCTGCCCAAGATCGACCTCGCACCTGGCGCATCGAAGAGCTTCGAATACGAGTTGTATCTCGGTCCCAAGGAATACCACCGCCTTTCAGCTCTTGGCGATCTGCGCACCGGTATCATGTTCTACGGCTGGGTGAAGCCGGTGAGCTTGATCTTTGTGAACCTGATGCGCTGGCTCCATAATGCCGTGGGAAGCTGGGGCTGGGCGATCATTTTGATGACCATCACCATCCGCCTTCTGACGTGGCCAGTCTTTGCTTCCTCCATGAAGCAGGCCAAGCGCATGGGCAAGCTCCAGCCACTGATGAAGGAGCTTCAGGAAAAGTATAAAGACGACCAGCAGCGCCAGTCCCAGGAGATGATGAAGCTCTACAAAGATTACGGCTTCAATCCCCTCGGCTGCTTCATGCCCATGGTGATTCAGATCCTCATCTTCAGCGGCTTCTACAAGGTGCTTTACGTGGCCGCCGAACTGCGCGGGCAATCCTTTGGCTGGGTCCAGGACCTCTCGATGCCAGACACCATCGCACATCCGTTTGGCATTCCTCTCAATCCCCTTCCGATCCTCATGGGCTTGAGCACGATCATCCAGATGAAACTCACGCCGCAGGCTCCGAGCGTGGACAAAACGCAGCAGCGCATGATGATGCTCATGCCGCTGATCTTCGTTTACTTCTGCTACACCTTCGCTGCCGCCCTTGCGCTCTACTACACCACGCAGAACATCTTTGGCATCTTCCAGAGCTGGGCCATGCGGAAGTTCAGCAATGACGACGATGCGCCGTTGAAGAAGGTGGAGCAAGCGCCCGCGACCCCGGCATCGCAGCCGCATCTGTTCCAGATGCCCGGCCAGAACAAGCCGAAGAAGAACAAGCCCTCACCACCTCGACTGGGGGGCTAGGCGGAGACGCTCAAGGGGGCCGTCCACATCTTTGCGGATGTTCTCATTTGGGGAGTTGAAACCTCAGGGGCTGCCGGTATTCGTTCATTGCATCAGTTTCAGCGCCTTTGGTGCCACTAGACCCGTTCTCAAGCCATGACTGCTCTCGAACAATCCCACCAGATCCTGGAGAACATGCTCGGTTATCTCGGCTTCTACGTCACCGTGGAAGAGGATCCCGCCAGCCCAGATGGCCCCACCTTGCAGATTCTGACGGATGAATCCGAAGCACTGATCGGCCCTCGTGGTGAAGTGCTGGACGATATCCAATATCTGGTGAACCGCCTGCTGATGCGTCGGATGCCAGATGCACCGCGAATCCGCGTCGATGTGGAATACTATCGTTCCATGCGTGAGGACAAAATGCTGGAAAAGGCACGATTGGAAGCCGAGCACGTCCGCGCCACGGGCAAGCCTGTGCAACTCCCGCCGATGAACAGCTACTATCGTCGGCTCATCCACAATGCCTTCGTGAATGATCGCGAGATCGCGACGGAGAGCGCCAAAGGGGACGCACGCTTCAAACGCGTGATCCTGAAGAAGCGCACGAGCTAGAGGCTTTTGATTCCTTTGTTGTTGTCTGCCAGGCAAGGCAACAGCGTGAGTGGCGTGCTGAACCAGTGCGCTCGCAGTTTGTTCGCGAGTGAACCGTCGATGGCGCAGCGTTTGGGAGAGCGATGTCATTGCCACGCCTTGCTCTTCTTCTGTATTCGAGTGTCCTCTTCGCTGCCGATCAGCCTCAGTGGGGGCAGGCGTGGACGCGGAATCTCGTTTCATCTGAGCAGCGCCTGCCGGGTGGATTTGATCCTGAGACGAAGCAAAACGTGAAGTGGGTGGCCGACCTCGGCACCCAGGCCCACTCGACTCCGATCATCGCTGGCGGACGCATTTTCGTCGGCACCAACAATGCCAATCCACGCGACCCCAGGCATGTGGGTGACCGAGGTGTGTTCATGTGCCTGGACGAGAAGGACGGGCATCTGCTGTGGCAGCTCGTTGTGCCCAAGCTGGAAGATGACAAGTATCTCGACTGGCCGGAGATGGGCATGTGCTCGGAGGCGACGGTCGAAGGCGACCGCGTTTATCTCACGACTAACCGTGGCGAGGTGGTCTGCCTTGACGTGCATGGCATGTCCAATGGCAACGATGGCTATCAAGATGAGGGCAAGCACATGACGCCTCGTGATGCTGCACCGATGACCTCCGGTCCTCTCGATGCGGACCTCGTGTGGCTGCTCGACATGAAGGAGGCGTGCGGCATCTGGTGTCACGATGGGGCTCACAGCTCAATCATGATTCAGGGCGAGCATTTGTATGTGAACACCGGCACTGGCGTGGACAACACGCATCGCTTCATCCGCAGACCGGAGGCACCGAGCTTGATCGTGGTCGAGAAGAGCACGGGCAAATACCTAGCTCGTGACGACGAGCGCATCTCACCCAACATCTTCCACTCCACATGGTCGTCACCGAGCTTTGCCGAGATCGAGGGCAAGCCGACCATCTTCTTCTGCGGTGGCAATGGGATCACCTATGCCTTCGAGCCACTGGACCAGCCCGCACCAAGCGGTGAGGTGCTCAAGCTGACCAAGCGCTGGCAATACGACATGGACCCCACGGCACCGAAGACGCAGGTGCATCGCTTCACTCAGAACAAGCAGGAGAGCCCGAGCAACATCTATGGCATGGCCGTGATCGCCGATGGCAAGCTCTTCGTCGCCGGTGGTGGCGATGTGTTTTGGGGCAAGAATCAGTCCTGGCTG